>NZ_OY762267.1:2103500-2404000 GCF_963665245.1 uncultured Paludibaculum sp. | reverse complement strand
CCTGGTCAAGGTAGACGGCACGCGCCTGTTGATCGGCCCCGAGCAATCGAAGACGAAGGGAGCATAACGATGCGCGCCATCCTCGATTGGTTGGAAGACCGCACGGGTGCGCCTTCGGCCATCCAGCATTTTCTGGACGAAGAGATTCCCGCCTCCGCCGGCTGGCATCAGGTGTTCGGCTCGGTGGCGATGTTCCTGTTTATCACGCAGGCGTTTACCGGGATCATGCTGGCGCTGAACTACGCGCCGACGCCGGGGGAAGCCTACAACAGCCTGCGCTACATCATGACGGAGCTGACCGGCGGCGCGCTCATCCGCGGGCTGCACCACTGGGGCGCTTCCATGATGGTGATCATCGTGGTGCTGCACATGGTGCAGGTGTTCCTGTGGGGCGCGTATAAGAAGCCTCGGGAAGCCACCTGGATGATGGGTGTGATCCTGCTACTGGTCACTTTGGCCTTCGCCCTGACGGGCTACCTGTTGCCGTGGGACAACCGGGCGTATTGGGGCACCGTGGTGACGACGCAGATCTCGGCCAGCGCACCCGGCGCGGGTCCTTATGTGTTGCGCCTGATGGGTGCCGAGAACGGTGTGGGTGTCGTGACTTTCGCGCGGTTCTACGCGGTACACGTGCTGGTGCTGCCTCCGCTGACCATGCTGCTGATTCTGCTGCACGTCTACCTGGTGCGGCGGCACGGCGTGGCTCCGGCTCCCGGTGATGAGTTGAAGCCGAAGCAGAAGTTCTATCCGCGGCAGGTGTTCAAAGATACGGCGGCCATTTCGCTGGCCTTCATCGTTCTGTTTTCGCTGGCCGTGATTGCCAAAGCTCCGCTGGGTCGGCTGGCCGATCCCACGGATACGACGTTCATTCCCCGGCCAGAGTGGTATTTCCTGTTCCTCTTCCAGTTGCTGAAGTATTGCGAAGGTCCGCTTGAGATTCTGGCCAGCGTGGTGCTGCCGACCGTTGGGGTTGGACTGTTGTTCCTGGTGCCGTTTCTGGACCGCGCGCCGGTGATCCGCATCACGAAGCGCACTACGGCTTTCGCCATCGTGATCCTGGCGGCGATTACCTGGACCGGCCTGACTACGGCGGCGGTCCGCTCGACACCGCCCGAGGCGTTCGCCGCCGACAGGGAAGGGCCGATGGAGTGGCGCGACCTGACTCCGGAAGAGCTGGCGGGTGTGGCGTACTTCAAGTCAGAAAGCTGCGGGACCTGCCATACGCTGGGGCTGCGGCAGGAAGACAAGCCGGGCCCGAATCTGGGCGCGGGCGGAACGCCGCGCGATGCTGCCTGGATGATTGCGCATTTCAAGCAGCCTTCGGCCATGATGCCGGGGAGCCAGATGCCGCCGGTGTCATTGAGCGATTCCCAACTGAACGCCCTGGCGGCGTTCCTGCTGAAGCTGACGCCTCAGAACGCCATGAAGGCGCAGGATATCCCGCAGTATGTGCTGGATGGCGCGGCGCTCTATCAGAAGAGCCGCTGCAACATGTGTCATGAGGTGAACGGGGCCGGTATGAAGTCGGGTCCACCGCTGAACGGGCTAGCTCGTCGCCGGGACGCGGTGTGGGTGAAAGGGCATTTCCTGGATCCAAAGAAGTATACGAAGGACTCCATGATGCCTGCCTATCCGTTCACCGCGCAGCAAAACGAGGCGATCTCGAAGTATCTGTTGTCACTTCCATAGGGTTTGGGGCCATGCAGGACGACCGGGCACGATACAATATAGAGATTCTCTAAGTTCGTAGTCCCAAGCATGGCTCAACAAGTTCCTTTGGATTTTCTCGGCGACCTGCGCCGCACCCACTCGTGCGGCGCACTCCGCGCGGCCAACGAAGGCCAGCGCGTCGTTTTAATGGGGTGGGTCTACCGTCGGCGCGATTTGGGTGGTGTGATCTTCATCCACCTGCGCGACCGCGAAGGAGTCACCCAGATCGTCTTCCGCGCCGAGTGTGACGGCAATCTGCATGGCAAGGCCGAGATGTTGCGGTCGGAGTACGTCATCGCGGTGGAAGGTCTGGTAGAGGCCCGCACGGCGGAGAACATCAATCCGAACATCCCCACCGGCGAGGTGGAGATCGTGGCGGAGAAGATGTGGATGCTGAACACCAGCGAGACGCCTCCGTTCCCGATGGAAGAGCACGTGGACGTCAATGAGGACATGCGGTTGAAGTACCGTTATGTCGATCTGCGGCGGCCACACATGCAGCGCAACGTGATGCTGCGCTCCAAGATCGCGCTGGAAGTGCGCAACGAGCTGTCCAGCCAGGGCTTCCTGGAGATCGAAACGCCCTTCATGACGAAGTCGACGCCGGAGGGCGCGCGCGACTTCCTGGTGCCTTCGCGCATCCAGCCCGGCAATTTCTATGCGCTGCCGCAGTCGCCCCAGATCTTCAAGCAGTTGCTGATGATCAGCGGCTACGACAAGTACTTCCAGATCGTGCGCTGCTTCCGCGACGAGGACCTGCGCGCGGACCGCCAGTATGAGTTCACGCAGATCGATTTGGAGATGTCCTTCCCGCAGGAAGAGCAGATTTTCCAGACGATCGAACCGCTGCTGGAGAAGGTGTGCGCGGCGGCGGGTTATACGGTGAAGGCTCCGTTCCCCCGGATGACTTATGCCGAGGCGATGCAGGGTTACGGGATCGACAAGCCCGATCTGCGCCTGCCGCGGTTCTGGCCGGTGGAAGACCTGTTCCCGGCTGACGCTGGTTTGACGCGCGAGGGTCTGCCGCTGGTGGCGATCCAGATTCCGGGCACCGGCGCGCTGAGCCGCAAGGAGCGCGACGAGCTGAAGGACTATGGCCGCGAGCGCGGCCTGACGGTCTACGACGATCCGAAGCGCCTGGAGCGGGACTTCCCAGGTGTCATTGAAAAAGTGCGTGAGCGGACCGGCGCCGGCGAGAACGACCTGCTGCTGCTGGCCGGCTGGCGCGACGAGCCGAAGGGCCAGCGTCCGGAAGAGACGGTCTTCCAGGCGTGCGGGCAACTGCGGCTGTATGCCGGGCAGAAGTACAACGACCGGCACAAGCTGCTGGACCCGAAAGATTTCCGGTTCCTGTGGGTGCTCGACTTCCCGATGTTCGAATGGAATGACGAAGACGAGCGCTGGGTGGCGGCACACCATCCGTTCACGTCGCCGAAGGACGAGGATCTTGGGAAGCTGACGACGGATCCGGCGCGGTGCCGGGCGCGCAGCTACGACATCGTGCTGAACGGCGTCGAGTTGGGTAGCGGTTCGATTCGTATCCACCGGCAGGACATCCAGTCGCAGGTCTTCTCGGCGGTCGGGTTCTCGCTGGAAGAGGCGCAGGCGCGGTTCGGTTACCTGCTGGACGCGCTGACCTACGGCGCTCCGCCGCATGCGGCATTGCGCTGGGCCTGGACCGGCTGGTGATGATCCTGGCGGGCGAATCGTCGATCCGCGAGGTGATTCCGTTCCCGAAGACGGCGAAGGGTACCGACCTGATGTCGGAAGCGCCCGCGCCGGCGAGCGAGCGGCAGTTGCGCGAACTGGGGATCCAGTTGCGCCGCCCGCAGAGCTGAGACTGACTGCCGCTGAGGAACGCAATTGTGAACTCAGGGATCAAAGTGATCGCCCATCGGGGCGCCCACGAACAACAACCTCAAAACTCCTTGGCCGCCTATTCGGCGGCCATTGCTTTGGGGTGCGACTTTATTGAGATCGACCTGCGGACTGCGCCCGACGGGAAGATGCTGATCAAGCACGATCCGCTGAAGCCCGGGGAAGAGCTGCCGACTTTCGATGATGTGCTCGATCTGGCGAAGGGCAAGATCCGCATCTACCTCGACGTGAAGCAGGCGATGCCGGCCTCGATCATCGCCAAGGTGGAGGCGCACGGGATGCGCGAGTCCATCTACACGTATGGCAGCCAGGCGCTGCTGCGGGAGTTGGTGCAACTGCGGCCGGGCTGGCCGTGCATGCCGGAGGCCGTGGGCGTGGACGTGCTGCGTGACAACCTGAAGCAGCTGAAGCCGGTGGCCGTGGCTTTCAGCGATTGGGACTTCAAGCCGGAGTTGGTGGCACTGGCCCGCGAGGCCGGGTGTGATGTGTTTCTGGACCGCCAGGGCAAGACCGACTTGCCGGAGTTCTGGCAGGACGCGATCGACAAGGGTGTGACCGGGATTCAGACGGACCGGCCTTCGGCCCTGGTGCCGTGGTTGCGAGAAACGAAACGCCATGCCTGAACTGCCGGACATTCAGGTCTATATCGAGGCGCTGGAAGCGCGGGTCCTGAATGAACGGTTGGAGCGGGTGGAGTTCAAGACCCCCTTTTTGTTGAGGACCGTCACGCCTCCTGTGAAGGCTGCCGAGGGGCAGGTGGTGCGGCGGCTGCGGCGGGTGGGCAAGCGCATTGCGTTCGGCTTCGAGAACGACGTTTGGATGGTACTGCACCTGATGATCGCCGGGCGGCTGCACTGGCAACGCAAAGCGGGCAAGGTGCTGGCGTCGTTTGTGTTCTCCAGCGGCACGTTGAACCTCACCGAGGCGGGTACGCAGCACCGGGCGTCGCTGCATATGGCGCAGGGCGAGGAAGGCGTGCGAGCGCTGGATCCGGGCGGGCTGGAGCCGCTGGAATGCACGCTGGCCGAGTTCATGGCCGCGCTGCGGCGCGAGAATCACACCTTGAAGCGGTCGTTGACCGATCCGCATCTGTTCAGCGGGATCGGCAACGCGTACTCCGATGAGATCCTGCAGAAGGCGCGGCTGTCGCCGGTGGCGCTGTCGCAAAAGCTGAGCGACGCCGACCTGGAGCGACTGTACGACGCGACGAAGGCGACGCTCGTCTGGTGGACCGACCGGCTGCGGGCCGAGGCGGGCACCGGGTTTCCTGAGAAGGTGACGGCGTTCCGCGAAGAGATGGCCGTGCATGGCAAGTTCAAGAAGCCTTGCCCGGAGTGCGGCACGACGGTGCAGCGGATCCGCTACGCGTCGAACGAGACCAACTACTGTCCGCGCTGCCAGACCGGCGGGCGGCTGCTGGCGGACCGGTCGTTGTCGCGGCTGCTTGGATCCGACTGGCCCAAGTCGATCGACGACCTGCCCTGACGATCTCCCTCTGATACAGCGCGAATGTGATCGAGAACCCGCTGGTGGATGCGGTGGATGATGGCGTCTGTCCACATGGACCAGTAGGGTTCGGGCTGGAGGCGCTGGGTGTACCAGGTGGTGCCGTGCAGGCGAGTGCCGCCGTTGGGCAGGGGCTCGAGGCGGAACTGGCCACGCTTGGAGTCGAACCAGCCGCGCAGGTGGGCGGGATGGATGTCGTAGGGGGAGAGCTCGCGCATGGGCTCGGGATTGCTGGTGACCCGGAAGGCGAGCAGTTTGGGTTCGTCCCAGGTGGTGATGGGTTCGACGAAGGGTCCGGTGGAGAACTCGCAGTAGCGCGTGGCACCGGGGCCGCGGCCTTCGATGCGGGCTCGGATGGGGTAGGCAATGCCGGCCTGGAAGTACCATTCGCGGGGTTGTGGGAGGTCGGGGAACTCGATGACATGCCGCCAGACGGTTTCGGGCGGGGCCTGGATGTCGACTACGGTTTCGACGGAGCGGAGGGCGGGGCGGATGGGGAGGTGAGGTTCCATGCCGCTGAGAAGGGGGGCCAGGAGCAGGGCCGGGGCGATTGCCTTCCTGGGGTTACTAAAGGTCTTACTCAATTCGGTGCCCAGTAGTGTCAGTGGAACGACGATGGGTAGGGCCATCAGGAGGCAGATGGCTCCTTCGATGCGTATTGCGACCAGGATGAGGCCGCAAGCTAGTAGGGCAAGGGACGATGCGGTCCTGCCTCGACGGCTTGGATCAAGCGTGTTTGCCAGTAGGCCACCGAGGAGGCCGATGCAGACGGGCAGAGCGACGAAAAGCGCCAGGGCGTAGGACTGCAACGTCGTGGCGATGAACGCCGAAGCGGCTACGGCGAAAAGAGTGGTCAGGGCAGTGCTACGCCACATGGGTCCTCCTGGGGCGGTGGGGTTGGTTGAGTTAGCCGAAGAGGCGGGGTCAGGGGACCCCGCGCGGACCTGGGGGTCCGCCCTCCCGGCGATTGGGATGCGTTTCAGGATGCGGTGGAGAAGAGGCGCCGGAGCTGGCCTTTGAAGCGCAGGAGCTGGCGCAGGGCTCCGCCGGGCAGGCGGCGGAACTCGTCGTAGAGGGAGCTGGTCTCCTCGAAGAAGTTGAGCATTTCGCGGATGCGCTTGCGGGCTTCGCGGTCTTCGGGCGTGCTCTCGCCGGCGGCCATGGCGCATTCCTTGAGGAGGGCCAGGGTCGGGTCGATCTCGCGGCGCTTGCGCTCGTCGAGGATGACGTAGAAGAGCTCCCAGACGTCCTTGAGGGATTCGAAGTGGTCGCGGCGGTCGCCCAGGACATGGACGACCTTGACGATGCCCCAGCCCTGGAGCTCGCGCAGGCTGTTGCTGACGTTGGACCGGGCGACGGAGAGCAGGCGGGCGATCTCGTCGGCCGGCAGGGGCTGCGGCGAGATGTAAAGCAGGGCGTGGATCTGGGCGACAGTGCGGTTGAGGCCCCAGCGGGTGCCGAGTTCGCCCCAGTGGAGGATGAAGCGTTCCGAGGTTGGGCTTAGCTTTTCCATACAGAAAGTTCTGTCTAAACAGAACTTACAGGAAATCGGGACGGGAGTCAAGGGATTTGCACGGTCCACCTGTGGAGTGGAATACACTACCCAACATGGATCGCCGAATTGCGCTTGTTCCAGTTGCCTTGCTTCTCGCCGCCTGCGGCAACCAGCCGACGGCCGAGGACGCCAAGAAGTTTGTCGATGATGCGGAAGCGAAGCTGTTCGCCGCCACGAATGAGGCCGGCCAGGCCCAGTGGGTGCAGCAGAATTTCATCACGCAGGATACAGAGGCCATCAACGCCAAGGCGAGCGAACGCCTGACCACGCTGGCGGTGCAGTACGCGAAAGAGGCTGCCAAGTTTGATGCCGTCAAAGTGGATGATGTGCTGCGGCGGAAGCTGCTGCTGTTGAAGCTGTCGCTGACGCTGCCGGCGCCGGCGGATCCGAAGGAAGCGGCCGAGACGGCGAAGCTGGCCGCGTCGCTGGACGCCACCTACGGCAAGGGCAAGTACTGCCCGGGCGGCGACCAGTCGAAGTGCATGACCATCGACGACATCACGAAGATCATGGCGACGAGCCGGGATCCGAAGCAGTTGCTGGATGCATGGACGGGCTGGCATAGCATCTCTCCGCCGATGAAGAAGGACTTCGTACGGCTGGTGGAGCTGGCGAATAAGGGCTCGAAAGAGATTGGGTTTGCCGACACCGGTGCCCTGTGGCGTTCGCAGTACGACATGCCGCCGGATGAGTTCGCGAAAGAGCTGGACCGCCTGTGGGAGCAGGTGAAGCCGCTGTATCTGCAACTGCACGCCTACACGCGCTGGAAGCTGCGCGAGAAGTACGGCAAGGACGCGGTGCCGGAAAGAGGGCCGATTCCGGCTCATCTGCTGGGCAATATCTGGGCGCAGCAATGGAACAACGTGTATCCGCTGCTGGCTCCGAAGGACGCGGATGTCGGGTACGATCTGACCGCGATTCTGAAGACCAAGAAGACCGACGCCCAGCAGATGGTGAAGTACGGCGAAGGGTTCTTCACCTCGCTCGGATTCGCGCCGCTGCCGCCAACGTTCTGGGAGCGGTCGCTGTTTGTGCGTCCACGGGACAGGGATGTGGTTTGCCATGCCAGTGCGTGGGACGTGGACAACGACAACGATCTGCGCGTGAAGATGTGCATCGACATTACGGAAGAGGATTTCGGGGTCATTCACCACGAACTGGGCCACAACTTCTACCAGCGGGCTTACAACAAGCAGCCGTTCCTGTTCCGCAATTCCGCCAACGACGGGTTCCACGAAGCGATCGGCGACACGATTGCGCTGTCGCTGACTCCGGATTACCTGATCAAGCTGGGGCTGATCAACAAGGCTCCGGATGCTTCGAAGGACATCGGGCTGCTGCTGCAGAAGGCTTTGGACAAGGTTGCATTCCTGCCGTTCGGGCTGCTGATCGATCAATGGCGCTGGAAGGTGTACTCGGGGCAGGTGCCGCCGGACAAGTACAACCAGGCGTGGTGGGAGCTGAGGCAAAAGTACCAGGGCGTGGCGCCGGCTTCGGCGCGTGGCGAAGAGTTCTTCGATGCCGGCGCGAAGTATCATGTGCCGGCGAACGTGCCCTACACGCGGTATTTCCTGGCGCACATTCTGCAGTTCCAGTTCCACAAGGCGCTGAGCGAGACGTCGGGCTGCAAGGATCCGGTGAACCGCTGCTCGATTTATGGGAACAAGGACGCGGGCAAGCGGTTGGCGGAAGGACTGGAACTGGGCATCAGTAAGCCGTGGCCGGATGCGCTGGAGAAGCTCACCGGAACGCGTCAGATGGATGGCAACGCGGTGCGGGCGTATTTCGCTCCGCTGGAGAAGTGGCTGATCGAACAGAACAAAGGAAAGCCGGTGGGCTGGTAACGATGAACAGAAGAACCTTCCTGGCGACTCCGGCCGTGGCGGCCGCGGCGACAACCGAGGCGGTGGCGGCCAACGACAAGATCGGCGTGGCGGTGATCGGCTGCGGCGGCATGGGCCGCAGCGATCTGGCCGATTTCCAGAAGCAGCCAGAGGTGGAGATCCGGGCGCTTTGCGATGTGTACCGGCCGAATGCCGAGACCGCCGCGAAGATGCTAACCGGGAAGGCGGACATCTACAACGACTACCGGCGCATTCTGGAGCGCAAGGATGTGGATGCCGTGGTGGTGGCCACTCCGGACCACTGGCATCCACTCATCGCGATCCAGGCCTGTGAGGCCGGGAAGGATGTCTATGTGGAGAAGCCCATTTCGCACAACGTGCGGGAAGGGCGGCTGATGGTGGAGGCGGCGCGGCGGCACAAGCGGGTGATGCAGGTGGGCATCCAGCAAAGGTCGGGCGCGCACTTCCAGAGGGCCGTGGCGGCTGTGAAAGAAGGGCGGATCGGCAAGGTCCATTTCGCGCAGTGCTGGAATCACGGGTTCTCGGCTTCGAACAAGGGCATGGGGCATCCGGCGGATGCTCCTGTGCCGGAGGGGCTGGACTGGGATCTGTGGCTGGGTCCGGCGCCGAAAATTCCGTACAATCCGGCGCGGCGGAATTTCCGGGCGTTCTGGGACTACGCGGGCGGGGAACTGACGAACTGGTGCGTCCACCTGATCGATATCGTGCATTGGGCTTTGGACGTGGATACGCCGCTGACCGTGATGAGCTCGGGCGGCAAGTGGTTTTACGACGACTGCCGCGACTGCGCGGACACGCAGGAGGTGGTCTGGGAGTACCCGGGCAACCTGCTGGTGCGGTACTCCACGCTGGTCCACAACAGCTTCGGACCGAACGGGCATCCCGGCAACAAGAGCTTCGGCAGCTACGGCATCATGCTGCAGGGGACGAAGGGGACGCTGTTCATCGACCGGGCCGGGTACGAGATCATCCCACAGATGGAGATGCACTCGGAGAAGGTGACGCAGGGGTCGCGGGAGGCATACGACGACCTGAACGGGCTGGGTCAGTTCTTCACGGGTCTGACGACGGCGGAGCGGGCGACCACGTCGTTCCAGCATCAGCCGCATGTGCGGAACTTCGTCGATTGCCTGAAGACACGCGAGAAGCCGGTGGGCGACATCGAGATCGGGCACCACAGCACGGCGACGTGTCTGATCGGCAACATTGCGCTGCGTACGGGCGAGAAGCTGCAGTGGGACGGCGCGAAAGAACAGTTCAAGAACAGCGCGAAGGCTAACGAGATGCTGCGCCGCGAGTACCGCAAGCCGTGGACTCTGGCCGGGCTGTAGATTACTCCTGACGGAGCACAACGACGGGTTGAATGGTGGTGGCGCGGCGGGCAGGGAGGAATGTGGCCAGCAGGGCTGCGCACAGCAGGATGGCGGTCATCGCGAGGTGGGCTGCCGGGTCGAGCGGACTAAGCCCATAGAGGAACTCCCTCAAAGCGGAAGCGGCGGCTACGGAGGCGGCCATGCCGATGAGGGAACCCGCCACGACAACGCGGAGACTCTGGCGGAGCAGAAGAAGTAGGACGTCCCGACGCTGTGCTCCGAGTGCCATGCGGATGCCGATTTCGCGGAAACGTTGCTGGACGACGAAGGACGTGACGCCGTAGATCCCGACGCAGGCGAGAAGGAGGGCGAGGAAGCCCAGGCTGCCGCCAATGGAAGTGGCCATGCGTGCGCCGTGAAGCTGCGATTGGATGGAGTCCTCCATGAGTCGCAAGCGGGGACGGACGGCCTGATCGAACTGGGTGGGCAGGGCGGTCAGCTCGGATAGGGGCGCGTTCTGGGTGTCCTGGAAACGAATGACGAGCTGGCTGCTGGACGAGCCGTCGGAGAGGGAGTAGTAGTAAGGCTCGGTCACCCTGCCCAGTTGTGTTTCCTGGGCATTTCGACTAACTCCGATGACTTCATAGGCGAGGTCCGAAGTGAAAGTCCGGCCCACCGGATTGAGGCCGGGCCAGAAGCGCTGAGCCATGGCCTGATTGATGATGGCGACTTTGCGGCCCTGATCCTGAGCCTGAAAGGAGCGTCCCTGCATGAGGGGGATGCGCAGTGTCTCGAGAAAACCGGGGGACACTTCGTTGAAGGTGACGTTGTTGAGTCCGTTTTTGGCCAACGCCTCCTGTCCATTGACGGCGACGCTGGTGCGCATTCTGGCGTTGCCCAAAGGTGCGATGACGGCGGTGGAAACAGAGGTGACTCCGGGCAGCGCGGAGACACGGGCTGTGAGGCGGCGGAGGAAGTCCTGGGCGCGTGCGGCGTCGTAGTCAAGCAGGCCCAGGTCGAGTGCCATTAGGACCACGCCGCGGGTATCAAATCCGGGATCGATGCGGGCGGCGCGTTGCAGGCCGCGGACCAGGAGTCCGGTGGAGGCCAACAGGACGAGGCTAAAGGCGACCTGTGCGCCGAGCAGGGAGGTTCTCAACCATGAGGGCCGGCCTGTCTTGCCGCCGGCGCCTTTCATAGTGGCGTGGAGGTCGGTGCGGGTGGTGTGGAAGGCCGGGATGAGGCCGCAGGCAACGCTGGCGAGAATCGAGATGAGGAGAGTGTAGAGCAGGACGCGGTAGTCGGGTTGAAGGTCGAGGGTGAGGGGTTCGTCGGCGAGACGGTTGAGTACGAAGCCGGGCAGGACGAAGCTGATGCCGATGCCGATGGCGCCCCCGAGCAGGCCGAGGGAGAGGCTCTCCGTGAGCAGTTGGCGGATGATGCGGAGGCGGCTGGCTCCGAGGGAGAGGCGGACGCCGATTTCGTGCCGGCGGGCTGCGCCGCGAGCGAGCAGGAGATTGGCGACATTCGCGCAGGCGATGAGCAGCACCAGGCTGACGGCCAGGAAGAGCAGCAGCAGGCCGGGCATGATCTTCTTCTGGCGCTCGGGCGTAACGACGATGCTTGCCCTGGTGAGGAAGATCTCGTTGGCCGGGCGGTTGAATCGTTCAGCGGCCTGACGCTGGATGGCAGTGAGTTCGTCGTGCGCCTGGGCGCGGTCCACATTCGGGGCAAGGCGGCCGAAGACAGCCATGCAGCATTGGTCGACGCTACTGAGTTCGGTGCTGCGGGGCTGCAGGATCTTGATGGCTGCCAAAGGCGTCCAGAGGTCTGGGCCGACCATGTCGGTGCCTTTGAAGTTTTCCGGGAGGACTCCCAGCACGACGAACGGTTTGTAGTTGAGCGAGATTGTCCGGCCGACGATTGAGCGATCCGAACCAAACTGGCTCACCCAGACCGCATGGCTGAGCACCAGGACGGCACTGGGATCGGCGAGTTGGTCTTCTTCCCGCGTGAAGGTACGGCCCCAGGCAGCATCGATGCCGAGCACCTGGAAGTAGTCGCCTGAGACGTAGTTGATGCTGAGGCGCGAAGAGGCTCCGGGGTCGGTCCGCATCTGCGGGCCGCCGTTGCTTAGCGCTACCAGCCCCGCCATTTGCTTCGTCTGGTCACGCAGGATCGTGAATTCCGGGTAGGACATGCCGCGATACCGGATTTCGCCCGAAGGTGTCTTGTGCACCGTAAAGACTCCTGCCACGCGGCCTGGATCGCGGACGTCCCAGGATCGAAAGACCATCGCGTTGAAGCCGGTGAAGAGGCTGGTGTTGACGCCAATGCCGAGGGCGAGGGTGAGGACGGCGGTGAGGGTAAAGCCGCGGTGGCGGGCGAGTCCGCGCAGGCCGTAGGTGAAATCCTGCCAGAGGGTTTCCAGGCTGTGCCAGAGCCAGATGCCGCGGGCGTCCTCGGCGGCGAGCGCCAGGTTGCCCATGCGCCGTTGAGCGGCGTAGCGGCTTTCGTTTTCCGTGAGGCCGGAGGCCTGGAGTTCATCCTGCTTGAGCTGGCGGTGGAACTCGAGTTCCTCGGCGAGGTCGGCATCGAACTGCTTGCGGTGGCGGAGCCATTGAAGGCGTTTCCAGAGGCGGCACATGGTTTAGACGGCCTCCATGATGCGGGCGATGGCGACGCTCATGCGGTCGTAGCCGGCACGCTCCTGCGCGAGCCGGCGGCGGCCGGCGGCGGTGATGCGATAGTAGCGGGCGCGGCGGTTGTTCTCCGTGACGGCCCATTCGGCTTCGGCCCATTCGTTCAGCAGCAGGCGCTGAAGGGCGGGGTAGAGGGAGCCTTCGCCGACCTGGAGGACGCCTTCGGAGAGCTGCTCCAGCCTTTGGGCGATGCCGTAGCCGTGCATGGGCCCGTGGGTGAGGGTCTTCAGGATGAGCATTTCCAGCGTGCCGGGCACGAGGTCTGGCGGGGGTGCGGGCTTCTTTCCCATCGATGGTCGTTCCTATCGACTGTCGATGGTAGTGTGGCCCGAAATGCCCGGATTCGTCAAGCGCGGCCGGTGTAAACAAATGGCGGGCCCGGAAACACGAAGGGCCGGAGCTTGCGGCCCCGGCCCTCGAGTTTCGGACTGGATGAAGAGTTACGCCTTGACGGGCTTGTCGACGATCTTGAAGTTCTTCTCGTCGAAGTAGAGGACCTTGCCCTGGCGATAGCTCTGTACGGCCATCGTGATGACGACCTGAGCGTGGCCGGCGGTCTCGACGTTGAGGGTCGGCTTCTGGCGGCTGTGAACGCAATCCAGGAAGTTGCCGATGTGTTCGAACATGATGTCCTTCTGCTCGACGTCGATCTTGACGACTTCTTCGCCGAACTTGGACTTGTAGTCGGCGCTCATCACGCGCTTTTCGGGCTTGACGGTGATGAAAGGCGTCGAGCTTTCGAACATGCCGTGCTCCACCATGATGATGGTTCCTTCGTGGCCGCGGATGAGGCCGGGGATGTGCTGGGAGTTGGCCATCGAGCTGGTGAGCACGACGGAGAAGCCCTTGGCGTATTCGGCCATGAAGTGGAACGTATCGGGCACTTCGCGCTCATCCTTGAACTGGTAGATGCCGCCGCTGCCGGAGACCTTCACGGGGAACTGGGCCTCGCTCCAGCAGATGTTCATGGGCGCCATGACGTGGAAGAACAGGTCGGTGGCGATGCCGCCGGAGTAATCCCAGTACTTGCGGAAGCGGAAGAAGCGATCGGCATCGAACGAGCGCTTGGGCGCCTTTCCGAGCCACATCTTCCAGTCGATGAAGTCCTCACCTTTGCCTTCGGGGCCGGCGGCAGGATCAATCTTCCAGTTCCATTCGCCCTCGGTGGAGTTGCGATGGTAGCTACCCTGGCTCATGATCATCTTGCCGATGCGGCCTTCTTCGATGGCCTTGCGCGCCTTCCACCACTGGTCGGCCGAAGTGGTCTGCGAGCCAACCTGCAGGACGCGGCCAGTTTCCTTGACCGTGGCCATCAACTGCTTGACCTCGTCCACGGTGTGGCACATGGGCTTTTCGAGGTAGACGTCCTTGCCGTTGTCCATGGCCGCGAGGGCGATGGGGGCGTGCCAGTGGTCCGGGGTGGCGACGATCACTGCGTCGACGCCGGGATCGGAGATCAGTTCGCGGTAGTCGAGCGTGCCCTTGCACTTGAAGCGGTCCTTAGCGGCGGTGACGCGCTTCTGGTAGGTGTCGCAGACGCCGACGATCTGGCAGGCGCCAGGCTTGACGGTCTGGGCGTATTTGTCGAACTTGTCGGCAACGTACGCACCACGTCCACCGACGCCGATGACGGCCACGTTAATTTTGTCGTTCGCGCCGATCACACGGGCGGGTGCCATTTTGTTCGCGGCGGCCGACTTGGCCATTGCATTGGAGGCCAGCGTCAGAGCTGCCGCTCCGGCCACGAACTGCCGGCGGTTTGTATTTTCGTTAGACATGGGGTACGTACCTCGAAGGGGGTTAGATTCCACAACTATCTTATCTCCGCGAGGCGCCTCACGCTCATCGTCCCGATGCGTTATGATCTGCACACGAAGGAGATCCCTTCCGTATGGGGAGTTATTCGATGGCTTGGTGGCTTTGGCTGGTGACCGGCCTCGTCCTGCTGGCCGGCGAAATTCTTACGCCTGGCGGATTCTATCTGATTTTCTTTGGAGCCGGAGCCCTGCTGGTGGGCCTGGTGAAAATGCTCGGCTACGATTTCGGCCTGGCGGCGGAGGGACTGCTGTTCGTTGCGGCTTCGGTCGCCGGATTGTTGTTCTTCCGCAAGCCGCTGCTGGCCCGATTCCGCAAGCTGACGCCGGTATCCGATGTCGACAACCTGACCACTGAGATTGCCTCCGCGATGGAGGAGATCCCTGTGCATGGCATGGGCAAGGTTGAGTTGCGCGGGACGTCGTGGAACGCCCGAAATGTCAGCGACGCGCCGATTCCGAAGTCCACTCGCTGCCGTGTGGAACGAGTGGACGGTTTGACGCTGGAAGTGCGCAGTCTTTAGCGAAGTTTGGAGGAGAACATGGAAATAGGCGGTTTACTGGTCGTCCTGGTTCTGATCCTTTTAGTCATCACGATTCTCGCCAAAACGGCGATTGTCGTTCCTCAGCAGTCGGCATTCGTTGTGGAGAGGCTGGGCAAGTATGCGGGTACGCTGCAGGCTGGCTTTCATATCCTGACGCCCTTTGTGGATGTCATTCGCTACCGGCACTCGTTGAAAGAGCAGGCGATTGATATTCCCGAGCAGGTGTGTATCACTCGGGACAACGTGCAGGTGGCGGTGGATGGAATCCTTTATCTGAAGGTTCTAAACCCGGAGCGGGCGTCGTATGGCATCTCCGACTTCGGCTTCGCGATCCGGCAACTGGCGCAAACAACGCTACGTTCGGAGATCGGAAAGATCGATCTGGACCGGACGTTCGAGGAGCGCTCGAACATCAACGCACTGGTCGTCAGCGAGTTGGACAAAGCGACCGAGCCGTGGGGCGTGAAGGTGCTGCGGTACGAGATCAAGAGCATCAACCCGCCGCAGGATATCCTCTCGGCGATGGAGAAGCAGATGCGGGCCGAGCGCGAGAAGCGCGCGACGATTCTGAACTCCGAAGCCGATCGCGACGCCAACATCAATACGGCCGAAGGCGAGAAGCAGAAGGTGATCAAGGCCTCGGAGGCACGCAAGCAGCAACAGATCAACGAGGCCGAGGGCCAGGCGTCGGCGATTCTCTCCATCGCCAGCGCCACGGCGGAAGGGTTGCGGCGAGTGGCTCAAGCCATCAACGAGCCAGGTGGATTCGAAGCGGTGCAATTGCGGGTAGCCGAGCAGTACGTTACGGAGTTTGGGCGGATCGCCAAGGCTAGTTCCACCATCGTGGTGCCCTCCAATCTGGGCGACGTGGCCTCGATGCTCAGCGTGGCGATGAATGTGATTCACAAGCAAGGGCATACTGAAGGGAATGCACCAACCATCACACGGCCCGGACCTGCCCCGCGAGATCGAGGTTAAGCTGGCGGTCTCGTCCGCCGAGGCCGCACTGCAGACGCTTGACCGGGCCGGCTTTGCGCCGCTGCATGAGCGCGCGTTCGAGAGCAACGTGCTGCTGGATAACGCGGGTGGTGACTTGCTGCACTCGCGGCGCCTGCTGCGGCTGCGCGAGTTTCGGAATGAGACGATTCTGACGTTCAAGGGGCCGCCTGAGCCCGGCCGGCACAAGACCCGGCCCGAGGTGGAGACTTGCGTGGCGGACCGTGCGGCCATGCTGGGGATCCTCAATGGGCTCGGGTATGCCTCCACTTTTCGATATGAGAAGTATCGGACGACCTTCCAGCGAGAGGGCGAGCCTGGTCTGGCCGTGCTCGACGAGACCCCCATCGGCGTCTTTCTGGAGTTGGAGGGGCCTTCGGAGTGGATTGACGAGACGGCGGTGAAGATGGGGTTCTCGCCGGAGCAGTACATTTTGAAGAGCTACGGCAGCCTCTTCCGGGAGTACTGCGACGCGAATGGGTGGCACAGCCAGGATATGGTGTTTCCGGAGTCGGCTTAGGGACGATGGCTCAGTCTGTGGCTCGCAGGACCGCCCGCAGGTCTTCTTCCGGGTGCGAAAACATCGTTCGAAGTGGCGCCCATTTGGGCAGGTAGTAGACTACTTCACCAAATGGAGTGGCGGTGCGGAAACGAATGCGTACCAGGCGCCCTTTGTACCACCACACGGACTCGACCGCGTCCACCAGTTCGAAGGGAATTCGGGCCTCGCGCCAGTAGTTTGCAATGACCAACTCCTGGCCAAGGTAGCCCACTAACTGCAGCCGGACGGTGAACCAGGCCAGAAGAACGGTAACCACGATCGTGAAGGCCACAATGAAGTAGAACTCGCGGGAGATCGAGATGTGGCCCGTTTGCAGATAGACCCAGAGCGGCACACAGGTGAGACATCCGAACCAGATGACGGGGAGGACCAGTTTGTCGAAGAAAGTCAGGATCCTGCCGGAGAGCCACGTGATGGTTGTGGCGGAATCCGAGGAGCCGATTTCACCGCGCATAGCGATATCCTATCAGCGCGCGTCGGGCAGGTCCCGCCTACCAGGTAAAATAGGCCAGGCGGCTGCGCCGGGCATTCCATGAGCGGTCCAGTTCCCATGCAAAACGAGTCGGCACCAGGCAGCGTCGGCCAACGCCGCGCGGAGGACGAATGGCTGTGGGGCTGGGATCCGACGCCTGGCATTGTGTCGGTCTGGGCCGAGAGCGACGGACGAGCCGTGGTGTGGCGACGGATTGCGGCGACGGGCGAACTGGTGCGGGAGCAGGTCCGGTTCCGGCCTTGGGTGTTGCTGGACCGGTTGGACGACCTGGCGCATTTGGGAGACCGGTTGGGACCCGAGGGCACTCCGGAGACGCTGGTGACCTATCGCGAACTCTCTGGTCCTGGTGAACTGCGATTCCTGGTCTCCTCGGCCGATGGCAGGGCGTTGGCATCGATGGTGCTGCACGGCGCTTCTCAACGGCTGGGCCGGCGGATAGGGAGTCTGCGCGATTTGGGGCAGGAGGCTGTGCTCGCTCTGCCGCCGGAGGAGCAGTATCTCGTTGCCACGGGCCGCACGTACTTTCGCGATCTCTCGTTCGATCAACTACGACGCATGCAGTTCGATCTCGAAACGACAGGTCTCTCGCCGGAGACTTGCCGGATCTTCATGATCTCGCTGCGGGACCCAGCGGGCGCCACGCGGGTGCTGGAAGCACGTGACGACAGCGACGAGGCGGAAGCGGAGCTGATTCGCGAGTTGGTGGCCGTGGTGCAGGCCGTGGATCCCGACGTGATCGAGAATCACAACCTGCATGGATTCGACCTGCCGTTTCTGGATGCCCGTGCAAATCGTCTGGGCGTGCCGCTGCCGCTTGGGCGTATCGGATCCGCGGGACTGCGGCAGCGCGCGGCCCGCCGGGGCACGATGAGCGAGGGCGATTCCCGGCGGCGGGTGAGGTTCGTCGCACCGGGGAGGGAGCTGATCGATACGCTGGACGCCGTGCTGCGTTATGACTTCGCGTCGCGCGAGCTACCGGGACACGGGCTCAAGGCGGTGGCGCGTCATCTGGGTGTCGCGAAGGAAGACCGCGAGTACATCCCGGGCGACAGGATCTATGAGGTCTACCAAAGCGACCCGGCGCGCGTGCGGCGCTACGCGACCTCCGACGTCGACGAGGTCGCGGATGTGGCTCGAATGTTGGGTGGCGCGGCGTTTGCCTTGGCCCGCATGGCGCCCCGGCGGTATGAACGACTAGCCGATGCCGGTGCGGCCACGGGGGTGATCGATCCGCTGCTGGTGCGAGCGTACTTGCGTGCCGGCATGGCCCTGCCGGCACATCGCGCGGGCGATGGCACGACGCACACCGGCGCCGCGCTGCATCTTTTTGCCAGCGGCGTCGCGCGTCGAATCGTGAAAGCGGATGTCGCCAGCCTGTATCCGTCGCTGATGCGGGCGTTCCGCATTGGTCCGGCGAGGGACCACTTAGGGGCGCTGCTGGCAATCGTCGACCGGCTGGTGGAGAGACGTCTGGCTTCGAAAGCGGCCGCGCGAGCTGCTGCGCCGGGATCGGTGGAGCGCTACACGCACGAGGCCCTCTCGGCGGCCATGAAGCTCGTCGTGAATACGGCTTACGGATACATGGCGGCTGGCGGCACGCTGACGCGATTCGCCGACGTCCATGCGGCCAATGAAGTCACTCGGAGAGGGCGCGAGACTCTCGATCTGATGTGCCGCGAACTGGCTGCGCGCGGGGTAACGCTACTGGAGGCGGACACTGACGGCGTGTACTTTGCGGTACCGGAAACCTGGACCGAGGCGGATGAACGCCGGGCTGTTGCCGAGGTGGACGCCCTGTTGCCCGACCTGGTGCATCTCGAATTCGAAGGCCGGTACGCGGCGATGCTCTCCCACGAGCCGAAGAACTACGCGTTGCTGACCTACGATGGAAAGCTGCTGCTGCGCGGGGTGGCATTTCGTTCGAGCCGGGCTGAGCCCTATGGCGAGAACTTCCTGCGGCGTGCCATCGAGCGGCTGTTGGCCGGTGATGTTGAGGGTGTGCGCCAGGCATATCTTGCGACCCTCGACGCGCTACGGCAGCGTCAGTTGCCGACCTATGATGTGTCATCCAGTGTGCGTCTGACGAAGACGCCCGCGCGCTATCTGGAGACGCGAGACAGCCGGCGCGAGCTGGCCTATGAAGCAATGCTGGCCAGTGGCCGCGCAAACTGGAGCGTTGGAGACAAGGTGCGTGTCTATCGCACGAAGGGCGGATCGGGCGGCGTGGTGGAGTCGCTGGAGCACGCACAGTATGCGGCTTCCGCCGATCGACACGACTATGACGTGGAGCACTACTCGAGGCTGCTGCACGACACGTTTGCCTCGAGGCTGGCGCGGGCCTTTGCGCCGGCGGACTACGCCGCGGTCTTCGCCGATCCAGGCCAGTTGTCGCTGTTTGCACCGCCGCTTTCGAGTATTAGCAGCGTACTCACTCGGCAATAGCCGACAGGCCTCTACGCATGTGCGTGCGACAGATAGTGCTGGCGCAGCAGATCCTTGCCGTAGTCGTTGCCGTTCGGGGTCCGCACGACGCAGTGGATGTGCTGGCGCGTGGGCATGCTCGGATCCTTGGCGAATTTGCGGAGGTTGGCCGGTTGCTGATGGTCGAACTCGATGAGGATCACCGGGCTGTGGATGCGGTAGTAGTACACCGAGGAATCGTCGGAGCCGCCGATCCAGGCGAAAGACGTCCGCTCGATGCGCTTCTTCACTTCGTCCATGCGGACCTTGGCGTGGCCTTCGTCCATGTTGCCTACGTAGAGGTCGACCAAGTCGAGCAGTTGCTTGCGCTGGGGCTGGGTGAACGAGGCGGCGCGGGCTCCGGCGTAGTCGAGGACGATGTTGTCCCGGAAGGCCTCGGTCAAGTTGTAGTTCTTCGTCTTCTCGGGATTGAGGACGGCCTTGGCCTGCTGAGCCTTGTCGAGATGTCGCAACATCTCCAGGCCGCGGCTTTGTTCGTCCTGCAGGATTGAGATGCCTTTGTATTTGCCGGAGGTGGCGGTGACGGGTTCAGAGCCGGCGAAGAAGGGTGTCATCACGACCTGGTCGCCCAGGACGAAGTAGTTGATGATGATGTGATGGCCGTCGAGCTGGAAGCCCCAAGGTTCCGTGGCGGAGGGCTTGCCCATGACCGTGATGTGGTATCGCCACTCGCCCAGGAACTCGTGGTCGTTGCTGAGCTCGGCCAGGGTTTCGTTGAGGCGCATGATGTCGCGGGTCAGTTTTAGGCCGCGGGCGCTGAGCGCGGTTTCTAGTACTCCGAACGCAGCGTCGCGTTGGGTGCCCGACATCTCCTGGAAGCTCACACCCTGCCGCACGTAGAAGTGCTGGTTCATCCACTTGCGCCACTCGGGGTCGTCGACCGCGAACATGGTGCGACCGCGCTGCTCGTTGGTCAGGCTTGCCAGGAAGCGCTCGGCGGCGGTACGGACGGGCGCAGTGGAAACACCGGTGGAGTGGAGATCGTAGAGTCCGGGTTCTATTGTGCCGTTGGCCGTGATGCCTCTAAACGGGTCCGCGAGGCCTTTGCTCTCGGCCTCGGCGGACCTGCGCCGGAAGGTCTCCGCCATATCGGATGAGTTCTGCGGGAACGCATGCGGGGCGAGGATCGCGCCCGGGATCAGGGTGGAGAAGAGCATGCGGCGCGACAGGCGCGGCGGGTGGTGGTGATGGGGCGCGTGCTTCTTGGACGGAGGGTGAGGCGTGTTCATACTCAATCCCAGGTGTGGGCCAGTATACAGCGAATTACGTCGACTGCAGCCGGAAATGGTGGAAGATAGGGCGCCGCCTATGACGCGCGGCGGGAGTCCCTAATAGACGATCTTCATGGAAACCTGAATCTGGCGGGAGGAGCCGGCGGTGCGGCTGATCACTCCGAAGCCGGGGCCCAGCACGAGATTGGAAGGCAGGCCGAAGTTCGTGATGTTGAAGGCGTTGAAGACTTCGAAGCGGAATTGGAGAGCGACGCGCTCGGCATTGCCTCGGGGGCCGATGGGCGTGTTTTTGATGAGCGAGAAGTCGAAGTTGTGGAACGCGGGTCCGCGGAACGTGTTGCGGCCCAAGGTGCCGAAGCGTCCCTGATTGGGGCCGGAGCCGCCAGGCACATTGATAGGGATGGAGAAGTAGGAGCTGTTCTTCTCGCCGAGGCCGAAGTAGTCCTCTTTGACCGGACGGTTGGTGGAGAGGAGAGGTGTGTCCACGGCGTCGGGGCGGTCGGCGTTGTTGGAGCCTACACCGGTCTGCTGGATGCCCGAGTAGACACTGAACGGTGCCCCGCTCATGTGACTGGTCATGCCGAGGAACTGCCAGCCACTGGTCGCGCGGCGTGGCAGGGCAGGTAGCAGGCGGGGGAGCGGGAGTTCCTGGATGGCGCTGAGTGTGAACGCGTGGGCGATGTCGAAGGTGGACGGGCCCTTTTCGGCGGCGCGATCGCGCGGATTCTGCGGGGAGGTCTGTAGCTGCGTGCCGGAGGCGCCACCGAGGAAGCCGCCCAGCACCGCGCTGGTGTCGTCAATGGACTTGCTGTAGGTGTAGCTGGCCTGGAAGCCGAGTCCGGCGCGGAGCGAGGTCTTGGAGGCGGCGGCCTGTAGGGAATGATAGGTGGAGTGGGAGTGGCTGCTGACGGCCCAGACCGGGCCGAAACCGCCCTGCGCACGTCCTTGCGAATCGAACTGGGTGAAGGGCGCGAAACCTGACGTGGCGCCGGGATAGCCGTTGGGGCTTTCGATACACCCCAGACGGATGCCTGTGGTGGCGACATAGCCCAGACTGGCGGCGATATCGCCGATCTTCCGTTCCAAGCCGGCGGTCCAGGTGCCGATGTAGCCGTTGCGGAAGTCGGGCGACATGGCCTGCACGCTGAGCGCGCGCACCTGGCCATCCGGGCTCAGCGCGGCCAGGTCGCGTTCAAACCGCAGGACGTCCATCTCCGTGTTGGGTGTGACATCGGTAGAACGGCCGGTGGAGAAGATCTTCTGTCCCGAGACAGAGTACGCGTCGGGCACGGCGACGCGAGTGACGGCATTCTGGAAGGGTAGCGGCCGCCCTGGCTCAGCGGTGGCGTATGGCGTGACTACGATGGGCAGGTTGGCCGTGACCATGTTCAGCTGCCAGAGATTCATGAGCTGCGAGGTGACGGAGCCGCCAGCACGAAAGACGGTCCTGGAAGCAAGGTTCCAGTCGATGGCCAGGCGCGGGCCCCAACCGGTCCAGTCGAGCGGATAGTAGGGCTCCGGGCGAACGATCAACCGCCCTCTGGCGCCAAGGTTCATAGAGTGGATCCGCACACCTGCCGCGTTCTCGGTGATAAAGCCGGTGACCTGCTTCTTGCCTTCGGTAACGGTGGAGTTCACTTCGTATCGGAGGCCGTAGCTCAGGGCGAATCGGGAAGAGATCGTCCAGCGGTCCTGCAGGAAAAAGTTGTAGGCCTGCCGGTGGATGGCGGCCACACCCATGCGCTGACCCTGGCCGAAGAGCGCCGGCGCCGCGGTGACGGTGTAGGAGAAAGGTGTGGCCGTGAGGAAGCCGGTGAGCGAGTCGGGCAGCGGGTCGCCGGGCGCGATGTCGTGCGAACCGCTCTTTGATCGAATGGCGACCGGGGCGTAGGCGGTGCCACCGCCGAACATGTAGGTCCCATTGGGCGACACGCCGTAGACCGTGGTGTCGCGGTTGACACGAACCTCGCCGCCGGCTTTCCAGGCGTGCTTCCCACGAGTCCAGGCGACGTTCTGTCGTAGCTGAAAGAGATTGCCGTATGCGCCGATTGTGGAGCCCGCGGCTGAGTTGAAGCCCTCGTACAGGCCGTCGCCGAAGGAGAGCGCGGGCTGGGCGCTGTTCGACGTGGGGAAGTTCGGCGTGGAACGCACGTAGCCCAAGTAGGTTTCGAGAACAAGATTCGGCGAGTGCGTCCGGATGTAGGAGATACCCGCGTTCCTCTGGTGATCAAAGAAACGGATGCCGAAGGAGGGATCGATGGCGAGTTGGCCCGGGTTCGTTTCCGGGCCGTCGACGTCGTTCAGGTTGAAGCGGCCGAAGAGCTGCGCCTTGCCCGAGAGCTTGTGATCGAGCCGAATGGAGAACTGGTCGGTGACGGTGCGCACTTTCGACGAGGTGGCGTAGGTGCGGGCGGCGTAGGGTCCTTGCGGATCGTTCGGCAGTGGATAGCGCTCGAGGACTTTGGCGATCTGCCGGTCAACCGGGACGTACAGAGTGTCGCCCGGGAAGGCCGTGGTGTTGAGTCCGTTGCGCTCGTCCACTGTGGGGACCGGCAGCATCTGTGTCGTGCCCAACACTTGCCGGAAGCCTTGGTACTGGCCGAAGTAAAAGGTCCGGTTGCGGCCGTTATAGAGTCCGGGAATCACGACCGGTCCGCCGTTGGTGAAGCCGAATTCGTTCCGGACGAAGGGCGGGATGCGGCCGGGTTGGGCGACGGAGCGGCGGTCGAAGAAGTTGCGGGCATCGAGAGAGGCGTTACGAAGGAATTCGAATATGCTGCCGTGCAGGTCGTTGGTGCCGGACTTGGAGATGACCTCGGTGTAGCCCGCCGCGCCATGACCGATCTCGGCCGGCAGCACTCCGGCGCTCGACTTGATCTCCTGGATCGCGTCGACGTTGAAGTTGGAGAACGTCGCGCCGCCCATCTCCGGGTCTGTTGTGTCGATGCCGTCCATGGCGAAGACCGTGGCGCTGCCGCGCTGGCCGTTGATGGTGAACTGTTGGGTGAAGTTCGCCGCGCCGTTGGTATCGGTCTGCGTACCTGCAGCGAGCAGCAACAGTTGGCTGAAGTCCCGCTTGTTCAGAGGTAGAGCCGAGACCTGCTTGTCAGAGAGTTGCTCGCCGCCCGCGGTCACTGTCTCTCGTCCCTGCTGCCTGGGGTCTTCCCTGGTCGTGGCGGGCTTGGCTTCACTCTGTGCCAACGCCGCGCTAGCGACCAATACGAGCAGTGCCGCCGCGGTAACGACACCCGCAAGAGATGATGGGCCATGGCCGGACGTAGGCCGCGCAGAGGAGGACAGGATCTGCATGCCTCATTATTCTTTCCCGTCCGGCCCGGGTTGTCCAATCCAATCTGGATCAGTGGCCAATGGTCAGATGACCCGGCTACTCGTGGGCGCCCACCGATTGGAGATAGGCGACCACCTGCTTATGACCATTCCGCAGAGCCATGCCCAGCGGCGTCCTCCATTCCTCCTGGCCCTGGAGATTCCTCTCCGCGAGCACCCGCGCGTTGACGTTCGCGCCCTTGCGGACCAGGAACTCAACCACCGGCAGATGGCCGCTGGCGCAGGCTTCGATAAGGGCGTTCTCATCCCCGGGCACCACCTGTTCGATGTCGGCACCGCGCGTGAGTAGGTACTCCACAATGTTCACATGGCCGCCGCGGGCTGCCATGATCAGTGGATTGCCGTCACCCGGGACTGGCTTACGGACATCAGCACCGCGGTCCAACAGCAGTTGCACCGTAGAGAGATGGCCCCGGCGGGCAGCCACTATCAGGGGGCTGCCATCGCCCTGGACGCCCAGGTTCGCGTCGGCCCCACGGTTCAAGAGCGCCTCAACGGCGGAGTCGTGCCCATTCCTGGCCGCCGCGATCAGCGGACTTCCGTCTCCCTCCAGCCGCGCGTTCACGTTCGCGCCCCCTGCGATCAACCGCTCCACCTCACCGACGTCGCCGCGTTCCGCGGCTTCGAAGAGCGCCCGGTCGGCGGAAGTGACACCGTCTTCCCGGTCGTCGGCCGCGACCTGAGCTACGGCCCGCAGGGGTGCAATCGACACAAGCAGGACAAACGACAGCGCCAGAGCGGTGACCGCCGCGCTGAGGCCGGCACGCCCCCGGCTTTGACGATCATCCAGAATTGCACGGACTCGGGCGGACAGATCGCTGCGGTAGGCCATGCCGAGAGCGGGCGCCGCGGCGCCATGGGCGTATTGTCGAGCAAGCGTAACCAACTGCTCGGCGTAGTCCACACCCTCTTCGTGTAGGACCACCGCGTCGTCGCAGGCGCGTTCCGCCTCCAGCGATAGGCGGCGCCAGGCCATCCAGGCCAGTGGGTGAAACCACAGGAGAGCGCAGGCCGTTCGAGCCAGTAGCTGGGTGGCCCAATCGAAGCGGCGCACATGTTCCAGTTCATGGATCAGCGCCCGGCGCAGATCCGCCTCTTTCCAGGTGCGGGCGTCGGCAGGTAGAAAGATGGCGGGACGCAAGGTGCCACATGTGAGCGGCGCGGGGACCTTCTCGTGCAGCAGCAGGTCGACACGAGACGGCAGGAGCGGTCTCCCGTTTTGGGATTTCAGGTGGGCGTCCAAGGAGGGCGCGGGCAAACCACTGCGGCGCAAGCGGCGCAGCCGCCAGTTCTCCAAGGCGAGCAGAGCCAGCAAAACGGCCGCGCCTGTCAGCCAGGTAGCTTCCAGTACCGTGCCCAACGACGGGGCCACCCACGAGGGGATGGGGCCAGACACGGGCAATTGGCGGACGGACGCCGATGGACTCAAGGGCACATCGGAAGCTGATGTATCTCCAGCATTGATGCGGGTTGGGTGCGCTGGCAACGATGCAACGCGCACCACCACCGGCGGCGCCAGAGCCACGACGAACGGGAGTGCCAGCAGCGAGCCGAATGTCGATGCCAGGATCAGATGGCGCACGGAGGCCCGGCTGCGCCAAGCGAGGGCCGAACCGGCCAAGCCGGCCGACAGGATCAGAGTTGCCTTGCCGGCTATGGCGAGGCCAGGCGAGTTGCTGAGCGACAGCATGAGCTCCGAGAGTGTTGCGATCATGACTTGCTCCTGTTTCTTCGCACTTGTTCGATCTCCGCGCCGAGGGCGTCCAGTTCCTCGTCTGTCCAGGTCTCCTGTTTCAGCAGAGCCACCGCGGTCTGGCTGGGCGATCCACTGAAGAAGACGTGGATCAGCTTTTGCAGGGCGCTTCGCTGCGCCGATTTTCTGGACTTCGTCGGCGTGTAGATATATCTCAGCCCTTCCTCATGGTGGCGGACCACGTCCTTTGCCTCGAGCTTGACGAGCATCGCCCGGACGGCGGAGTAACTGGGTGGGTCCGTGAGGCGTTCGCGGATGTCCTCCGCCGAGGCTTTGTCGCCCAGGGCGAACAGGACATCCATGATCTCGCGCTCTCTGCGTGTAAGTTTTTCGTTGGCGGGCGCCGGCATTGCGGGTGCTCCTTGCCTGCTATGTTTGTAGCATAGTGCTATAAACGTAGCACGACAAGTAACATTTTCGGCGACCGGTCGACCGAGCCGGTTCGGGCCGGCGCGCTACAGGGCTAGGCCTTATCCAGAACTGGCCGGCCGTTTGCCACTACGAACGCGGCCCGCGTCGCGATGGGCGCACCCGGCCTGGTGACGAACGGCATCACCCGGTAGTCAGTTCGCCACTCCTTCTCTGTGAGCGTGCAGGTCACGTAGCCCCTCTGCGCGTTGAAGAAGTGGAGATTCGGATTTTCGGCCAACTGCCGCGGAGTGTCCGGACGCGCATCCATGCCGTCTCCGGAGGAGGTGATGGAGGTGCCCACGAACTCCACGCCCAGCGGTTCTGACTTCGGATCGCGCCAGTCCTTCCGCAGATCAAACGCCCAGTTGGAGTGCACGTCGCCAGTGATCACAACCGGGTTGTTCGGTTTGCGCTTTGCCATGAACTCCATCACGGTGTTGCGCGATGCCTCGTAGCCGCTCCACTTGTCCATGGAGAAGCCGATTTCCGGACCAACCTTGAAATCGGCGGGCGCGAAGATCACCTGATTGGCAAGCACATTCCAGTGGGCCTTCGACTGGTCGAGCCCCTCCAACAGCCACTTGGTTTGCGCCGGCCCGAGGATGGTCCGCTTCGGATCCTGAGATTCGGTGCAGACCGCACGTGTCCCTGAGCCCCCACACGGCTGTGGATCACGGTACTGCCGTGTGTCGAGAACGTGAAACTGCGCGAGGCCGCCGTACGATACGCGGCGGTAGAGTTGCAGCGCCGTGCCATGGTGCTTCTGGCCGATGCGCAAAGGCATGTGCTCGTAGTAGGCCTGATAGGCGGCGGCACGCCGTTCCAGGAAGGTGGTCCGGTCCATGCCGTGCTCCTGATGATCGTTGGCGTAGTCGTTGTCGACCTCGTGATCGTCCCAGGTGACGATCCAGGGCGCGTAGGCGTGCGCGCGCTGGAGTTTCTCGTCGCCGCGATAGAGCGTGTAGCGGTTGCGGTAGTCGGCCAGGGTCATGATCTCCGGACCGTTGTGGCGGCGCACCCGGCCATCGCTGGGTCCGTTCTCATAGATGTAGTCGCCGAGGAACACGATGAGGTCGAGGTCTTCCTGGACCATGTGGTCGTAGGCGGTATAGAGGCCGGTCTCGTAGTGCTGGCAGGACGCAAAGGAGAAGCGAAGACGATCGAGTCCGGCCCCAACGGCGGGTGCCGTGCGCGTACGGCCGATGGGAGATTCCTCGCTGCCGGCCACAAATTGGTACCAATAGGGCCGGTTCGGAGCGAGTCCGCTCACCTCGACATGCACAGAGTGGGCAAGGTCGGGGACAGCCATTGCGGTGCCCTTCTTAACGACCTTGGTGCAGCGCTCGTCGGAGGCGACAACCCAGCGTACGGGGACCGGAGCCTTTAGGTTCTCGCCCATCAGACGTGTCCAAAGTACAGCGCCGTCCGGAGCCGGGTCGCCCGACGCGACACCCAATTGAAAAGGGTTCGAAGAGAACTTGGGTGTCTCTTGCCCGGGCAGGGAATCGGCAAGCGCAAAGCTCAGTGCGGAAAGGAAGGTTCGGCGGCGCATGGGCGAAAGAATACCACGCGAGTATTGATTCGACGTTACAGCGAGAGGACGAGAGAGCATTTCGTGATGGACGCTTGTCAGGGATTCAAGTCGGGTCTATACTTCTGTTGATAGACAACACGAAAAGACAACAGGAGTGCTCTATGGATGCGCCACGTGCGGAAGTGCCCTACGGCACCTTGGACCTTCTCGTCATGAAGACGCTGCAAACAATGGGTCCGCTGCATGGCTTCGGCATTGCCCGGCGGATTGAGCAGGCGGCCGAGGGATCCCTTTTCCTGAACCAGGGAACCATCTATCCCGCCTTGCTTCGCCTGGAGCAGCGAGGCTGGATTGACAGCCGCTGGGACACCAGCGAAAACAACCGGCGCGCCAAGTATTACTCGCTCACAGAGGCCGGCCAGAAGCGTCTGGAGCAGGAGGAGCGTGAGTGGCAGCGCACGGTGGCGATGATGCGGCGTGTGCTGGAGGCGGGCGCATGATCATCTGGCGGGAGTGGTGGAAGCGCCTGCGCGGCGCATTCGGCGCCGATTCAGATCGTACCGAGCTCGACGAAGAGTTGGACGTCCATCTAGCGATGCTCGCCGACGAGTACGTGGCCGGAGGCATGACTCCGGCCGAGGCGGCGCGGGCAGCGAGGCTGGCGTTGGGCGGGCACGACCAGATCCGAGAGGCGTATCGTGATCAGCGAGGCATCCCGTTCCTTGAGACGCTGTGGCAGGACCTTCGCTATACCGTGCGTACGCTGCGCGCCAACCCAGCCTTTTCTGCTGTGGTTCTGCTCACCATGGCGTTGGGCATCGGAGTGAACACCAGCGTCTTCAGCGTGCTGTACTCCGCCTGGCTGGCGCCCATGAACTATGCCGACCCTTCGACGCTGGTCGATGTCAGCGTGAAGAACCTGCAGAACGGCTGGCAGACGGGGGGCACGACGTGGGCCAACCTCGTCGACTGGCGTGCTTCCAACCAAGCCTTTACCGGCTTGGGCGCTTACCGCATCGCGCATCAGTCCAGTCTGACCGGTGGTGGCGAACCGGAGGAACTGACTTTGGTGCGTGTCTCGTCCAACCTGTTTCCCCTTCTGGGCGTTGCGCCCGTGCTGGGGCGTGGCATTGTGGAGCCGGAGGATAGAGCCGAAGGAGCGCGCTCCGCCGTGTTGAGCTACGCGTTCTGGCAGGCTCGATTCGGTGGGGATCCGGCTGTGTTAGGCCGTTCCCTGGGCGTGGATGGCGAACCGGTCACCATCGTCGGCGTCATGCCGAAGGGCTTCTCGTTTCCACCTGGCTGGCCCGCTGCCTACCAGCCGCCCCTCTGGCTCTCGTTGAATCTGACAGCGGAGGCCCGCGCCGCACGCGGTCCTCACTATCTGTACGTAGCGGGACGGAGAAAGCCCGACGTGTCGCTCCTACAGGCCCAGGCCGAGATGGAGACAATCGTCTCCCGGTTGGCCGCCGTCTACCCAAAAGAGAACTCGGGCTACGGCGCCTGGATCACTCCGCTCTCCGAGACACGGCAGATCCGCGAAATGAAGCCGGCGTTGACGCTTCTAATGGCGGCGGCTTGCTTGGTTCTCCTCATCGCCTGTGTGAATGTGGCGAATCTGTTGTTGGTGCGGGGCGCCTCGCGCCGTCGAGAATTCGCTATCCGGCAGGCGCTGGGTGTGTCGAAGCCTCGCTTGATCCGACAGGTACTCACCGAATCGGCATTTCTCGGCCTTGTGGGTGGGGCGGCCGGACTTGGGGTCGCATGGATTGGCATCATGCTGATACAAGCTCTGCTGCCGCGCACCATGCCGCAGATGGCCGAGGTCCGGCTGCACCCAGCGGTTCTGGCTTTCTCCATCGCGTGCTCACTGGTTTGTGGATTGCTGTTCGGACTGGCTCCCGCTCTGAATGCCAGCCGAGTTTCCATCGAGGGAGCGTTGAAGCAAAGCGCCCGTACGATTGCGCCGCGCAGTCGCCTCGCGCGCGCACTGGTTGTGGCCGAAATGGGTTTGGCACTGGTGCTGCTGAGCGCGGGCGGACTGCTGGCCGAGAGCTTTCGCCGTGTCTCCAGCGTCAACTTTGGCTTCGACCGTGAACATGTGCTGACGATGCGCACAACGCTGCCCAAGCGCAGGTACGATTCGGCTGCGAAGGTGCTCGCCTTTCGGCGCGAACTCCTGGTCAAGGCATCGCGACTGCCAGGGGTAACTACCGCCGGCACGGTCGATGCAATTCCCCTGGGGACCCTGATGTCCGGCACCGACTTCGACGTCGAGGGGCGAGAGGATCGGCCCCGCCTGCATTGCGGACTTGGCAAAGTCAGCGGAGACTATCTGCGTGCGATGGGCATTCCCTTGCGAGCCGGGCGCTACTTTACAGAGCGGGATCGTGCGGAGACGGACAAAGTGGCGGTTGTGAGCGAATCCGTTTCGCGCCGCTATTGGCCGCGGGGCGGCGCCGTGGGTCATCGGATTCGGCTGGACGAGACGGGCAGCCCCCAATGGTTCACGGTGATCGGTGTAGCAAGCGATGTGCGGCAGTTGGAAGCGGATGGTCCACCGGAAGAGACGATTTACACGCTCAATGAACAGATGGACGAAGCGGCGCAGAAGAATGCGACCTCCCGTCTCAATGTGCTGGTGGTCCGGACGGTGAAAGACCCGGGCGAGCTGGCTGCCTCGCTCCGCATGGCCTTGCGGGAGATCGATCCAGACCAGCCCGCGGCCGATGTAATGACCATGGATCAACTCGTCGACCGTAACATCGCGGGGCGCAAGCTAAACGCGTTTCTTTTGGGTTCGTTCAGTGTGCTGGCCGTCGTGCTGGCGGCGATCGGGCTCTTTGGCACTGTCAGCGCGATGGTGGCGGGCCGGACAGCCGAGATTGGTGTGCGCATGGCGCTCGGCGCTGGGCCCGGCTCCGTTGCCAACCTGGTGCTGCGCGAAGCCGGGGCACTGGCGGTGGCGGGATTGGTCCTGGGTGGTTTCGGCGCGGCTGCCACCGGCCGGATCCTTCAACGATTCCTGTACGATGTCCACCCTGGCGATCCGACGGTGCTGGGTGTCGTTGGCTTCGTGCTGTGCATGGCCATGATTGCGGCGACGTTGACGCCGCTCCGCCGGGCGCTGTGCGTCGATCCGCTGTCCGTTCTGCGGGAGGATTGAGCCACGCTCGCATGGAATCTCCTTCGTAGGAGAATAGGGACATGGAGCGCGTCAGGATGGACAAATGGCTTTGGGCTGCCCGGTTCTTCAAGACCCGGGCTCTAGCCGCGAAGGCCTGCGAGTTAGGACGGATCCAATCCAATGGGGTGGCGGCCAAGGCGGCGCGCGATGTCAAAGTGGGCGACCGTCTGCAAGTGATCAACGACAGTGGCGAGTACGGCATCGAGGTGCTCCAGTTGAGCGAGATGCGCGGCCCGGCGACTGTGGCCCAGACGCTGTACCAGGAATCCGACGAAAGCCGCGAACTGCGGCGCCAACGCGCCGAGGAACGTAAGACCATGTCGCCGTTCGAGGCTCTCCGTGACGGACGGCCGTCCAAGCGGGATCGCCGGGAGATCCAACGTTTCCGCGGCCGCGCCTGACGGCCCGTCGGTCGGCAGTTCCCTATTTCGCGGCCTGCTCGATTTCGGCCATCTCCACCGTTGATAGTTGGATGCCCGCTGCCTGCATGTTCTCTTCCAGGTGGGCGACCGACGAAGTCCCCGGGATTGGGAGCATCACCGGACTGCGATGCAGCAACCAGGCCACCGAAAGCTGGGCGACCGTAGCGCCGTGCCGCTTCGATACTTCGTCCAGCTTGCCGCCCGGTTGTGCCAGTTTGCCAGCCGCGACGGGAAACCACGGGATGAAGGCGATGTTGTTCGCCTCGCAATAGTCGAGCACATCCTCGTGCTGCCGGTCGCCGACGTTGTAGAGATTCTGCACGCTGACGATCTCGATCACCTTGCGCGCCTGCTCAATCTCCGGCACCTTCACCTCGCTCAAGCCCACATGACGGATCTTGCCCTGCTGCTGAAGCCTGGCAATTATGCCCAGCGACTCCTCCACCGGCACTTTGGGATCGATGCGATGCAACTGCCACAGATCGATCACGTCCGTTTGAAGCAGACGGAGGCTCATCTCCACCTGTTGTTGCAGATACTCGGGCCTGGCGACCGGCCGCCAGAGATCGGGGCCCTGACGGGTGAGGCCGGCCTTGGTGGCAACGATGACTCCCTTGGCGTACGGCGAAAGCGCCTCACCGATCAGTCGCTCGCTCACCGCCGGCCCATAGCTGTCGGCCGTGTCGATGAAGTTGACGCCCAACTCCACAGCGCGCTGAAGCACTCGCTTCGCCTCCGCCGGGTCCTTGGGTTCGCCCCAGACACCCTTGCCTGTAATACGCATGGCTCCAAAGCCAAGGCGGTTCACTTCCATGGCCCCGCCAATCCTGAATGTTTTTGTGGTTTCGCTCATAGTCGTCTCCGCTCGAAATCCGAATGCGTTTCGCTCATCGATGCGCCCCCGCTTGGTCGTTGAAGCGGAGTAGCCAACAGCTCTGCCGGATCGCCCCTGTAGCTTCTATTGTCATGGTTTGCGCCCGGCGAAGCGCAACCCCGATTGAGGGCAGCACTGCTAACTCGAAAGGGGGATCGGCCGGCTAGCCCGCCAGCGAGTTGAGCAACTCACGGAAGCGCCGGCGGCTCACCTCCAGCCGGACGTTGTTCCGCAGTGTGACATGCCCGCCACCGCCCGCTTCCGCTTCCACCTGAGTGACCGCATTCAGGTTGATCAGTGCGGCGCGCGAGATGCGGAAGAATCGAGTCGCGTCGAGCCGGCGTTCCAGGTCGTTGAGAGAGGGATCCATCCAGTACTCGCCCTGATCCGAGGTTAGCCGTGTCAGGCTGCCTTCGGATCCGAAGTACTGCACGCGATCTTCTCCGATCACGACGTACTGCGCGCCCTTCCTTGCCAGAAACCGTGCCGGAGTGGTGCCTCTCGGGCGGGCGGCACGATCCAGCGCCTCGTCCTGAGTACCCGACGGAGGGAGTGTGCGGATGCGATCAAGAGCCTGTGCCAGACGAGCCCGGTTGATCGGCTTCAATAGATAATCCACCGCATTCAGCTCGAATGCTTCGACGGCATATTGGTCATGGGCTGTGCAGAAAACCACATGCGGACGGGGCTGCGGCAAACAGGCGGCCACGTCGATACCGCTGCTGCCAGGCATCTGGATATCCAGCAGAAGCACCTCCGGCCGGAGTTGTCCCACCATCTCCATCGCCTGTGTGCCGGATTCGGCCTCCCCCACAACCTCCACATCCGGATGCGCGCCGAGCATCTGGCGCAAGCGCACCCGGGTCGGTGCCTCATCGTCGACGATAAGAATGCGGATCACGCTCCTCCTTCCGATGTGCGGCCACGGCATCTTGCGGAAATGTCAGCACAACTGCCGTACCGTGCTCGTTGCTCGACCAGGACAACGCCGCCGAACCCCCATAGTAGCCCTGCAGCCGTTCCGCCACGTTTCTGAGGCCATGGCCCTCGCCCCCGGTGGTCAATGCGAATCCAGGCGGAAAACCGGGACCGTCGTCGAACACCTGCAAGGTGAGGAGATCGTCTTCCAGAGTTGCCCGCAGGCGGACGGTGCCCCGTCCCTCTTTGGAGAAAACGCCATGCTTGATTGCGTTCTCGATCAGCGGCTGAACGCTCATTGTGGGGATCGACAGCCGCGCCGCGGCGGGGTCGATCTCAAATACTACCCGCAACCGGTCACCAAATCGAGCTTGCTCGATGCGGAGGTAGGCGGTCATGAACTCGACCTCCTCGCTCACCAGCGACCACTCATTTTCTGAGTTGCGCAACGTGTAGCGGAAGACTTGTGCCAGGTGCTCGATGGTTTCGTCCGCCAGTTGCGGCTGGTCGTGGACCAAGCCGGCTATGACGCTCAGGGTGTTGAACAAGAAGTGGGGATTGATCTGCGCACGCAGGGCCCGCAATTCGGCCCGGCTCGCCAGCAATCGTAGTTGCTGCTCACGGGTCTCCTGGCGGCGCAGGTCCGCCCGGAAACGAACATTTTCCAGGGCCAGACTGAGTGCGCCGGCGAGGGATTGCAGCAGGCGGCGGTCGTCGCTGAGGAAGGGGATGCCGCTCGGACGGCCCGCCAGGTGGATGCGGCCCAGCCGCGCCCCATTCAGCGCAAGATCAGTGGAAACCCCGTCGTCACCGGCATCGTTCAGGTCCGATTCGGGTTCGGGTGACGCACCGAATTGAAGACTGGCGGAGGTTTGGAAGATTCCGCCGAGGCTTCCCGCGGCGCCGGCGTGCAACTCGTCCTCAGTTGTTGCCGACTGAATCTCGTGCAGGAACTGCCGTTCGGCTTCCGCTGCGGAATAGGGCCGTCCCAGCCACCGTCGATCCACCAGGCGCGCCACACGCCCGTAGACCCAGGGGCTCATCAGCCAGAAAGCCAGCACGAACAGAGTCAAGGCATAGAGTGGCGTGACGGGCCAGCGATCCAGGTACAGCGATCCGACCGTGAGGGCGGGCACCAGGACCACAAGGCCCACCAGTAGGAATGTGCCACCCTTTACAAGGAGATCGATGAAGATCAGTCGCTCCTTCCGATATAGACAGAGGCCCATGAATGCTAAAAGCAGGTAATCCGACGCCTGTCCTGCGAAGTCCATTCCAGCGGCCGCACCGGCGGCCGATAGCAATAACAGAACCAATACCACCAACATCCGCCGACGGTGTCCGCGATCCCTTTCTGGACTCCGATGGCGCGCCGCGCTCAGCAGCACCATGCCTGCGCCCGCCGTGACGGCCAACAGCACCGCTGGGGCGCGGAACAATGCATCCCCGCCCGGTGTGGAAAGCCAACCAGTCTCGTTGAGCCCTCTGGCCGATGCCGAGGCGGCGCCGGCGGCGTAAAACGCCGCCAGAGTCCATCGCCATATGCGAATACGCTCGAGCCGCTGCGCCTCGATCTCAAAGACCAGATGAAGCATGAGAGGTGGGGCCAGCCCCGTCGCCAGGTTTCTCACCAGAATGATCCAGGCTGCCTGGATGACGCCTTCCTGATAGAGAAGACTGCAGAGAAATGCAGTGGCGCAAGCGAAGGTAAAGCCGCGGAACACCGTCGGACTGCCGGCCGCGCGGGAGCGCCTGTGCTCACCCCAGTAGAACGCCGTCAGTATGCAGAAGGTGAAGGCGCCGAGCGTATAAACAATCAGCGATACAAGATACGTGAGGCTGGACGACATTGCGAATTCGCTCACATGGGACCGATGGTACCTATCAATATCCCTCAATTCCCTTTCCTGTGAGTTCCTTGAGGACGGACAGGATGGGCCAGCGATAGTAGGTATCCAGCAGGATCGCTGCCGGCTTTCCTTCGTCTGTCTTGTACACAATGCCCATGAATCCGTGATCCTCCAGCAAACCAAAGAGGCTGGGCGCTCTGGCGGGAAGCTTCGCTCCGCGGACTTCCGACACGCGGTTCCATGCATTCTGGCCGAGGCTGAGAGAGATCACGCGATCTGGCTTAATGCGGATTGTCTGGAGCGGGGCGAACGGCCGTGCCGGCGCGATTGCCACCACAATTGGTTCCGGATTAAGGCCCACCGTGAGAGTGGTGTTGTAGTCGTATGGGCTCGTCTTGATCACCACGGTTCCACCCACGTAGCGGATCTTTGACCACGTCTTGTGCTCCGCTCCCGGTGACAGGGCACAGAGTGAAGTGGCAACGATGAAGCTTGTGATCGCTCGGCGCATTTTGGGCGACTTCAGTATAGGAGGCGCTCTCCGGCTGGACAACGGGAAACCGTCAGGCGGCGCGTCTCGGTGCTGACTGGCCGCAAACTGTTCTGACCGGCATCGGCCACTCAGCGGAAAATTCAGCCATTCAGCGGATATCTGCGCCTTCGTCCTGGAAATCTATGTAATATGCTCGTGGCGGATGATGGAGAAACCGGAAGGAGATGGCAAGGAACCTATGCGAATGAAGTCTCGCGGTCTTTTGCTCGCTTGTGCGGTCCTGCTGTCTGGCCCGGTTTCGGCGCAAAGGGTTCAGAACAAGGATGTGTCGTTTTCCTATGGGCCTCTGCCGATCAAGTCCTCGACCATTCGCGGCACGAACGTAACCGCGAACGGTACTATAGGCATGTCTAGCGCCACAGGATATGGTTATCAGGTTGCGCGCACGGCCGCGGGCAGCATCTGGATCGACGTCGCGCCGATCTTCGGCCTGTATGCCAGCGGTTCGGCCAGTGTGCCCGGCCGTATCAACAACGGATTCAGCAGCATTACCGCAGGGTTCCGTTTGATGGTGCCCCTCCAGTCGCGCACATCAGTCTACGGCACATTGGGAGGAGGAGTGGGCAGCTTCAGCTACCCGGTGGTGAGTGGGGACTCCACCCAACCCCTCACGTCCAACTCGACTGCGCATGGCATCTTTCAATTCGGAGGCGGCCTCGACTTCCGGCTGACACGTGGTCTCAGTCTGCGCGGCGAGGTACGCAATCTCGTTACCGGAGCCGGGCTCAGCGGCTCCTCCGGACGCCACCACCTTGTGCCGCTCATCGGGATCGCGTTTCACTTCTGAGATGACGGCCCAGTTGGCAGCCCTTCCATACCGCAGTTGTCCGTTTGCCTCCCCTCCGTGCTCAGGCAAATCCGCCGTTTGCCCGAAGCACCTGCGAATTGATCCAGCTTCCATCGGGCCCAGCCAGGAATGAAACTACCCCCGCGATATCCTCCGGCTGCCCCAACCGCTCTAGAGGAGCCATGTTGCTGATCTGAGCGATCTGCTCGGGACTCTTGCCGGTGAGGAAGAGCTCCGTTGCCACCGGTCCCGGCGCTACCGCGTTCACAGTGATCTTGCGCCCACGCAACTCGTTGGCCAAGACGTGCACCAGGCCCTCCACGCCGGCCTTCGAGGCGATATACGGACCGTACGCCGGAAACGACTTGGCCAGCACGCTGCTGGAGAAGGCGATGATGCGCCCACCCTCGGCGACGCGCTGCGCCGCCTGCGCCAGCACCAGAAAGGTTCCGCGCAGGTTGGTGCTGATCACGCGATCGAACAACTCCACATCGTTCTTCCCAATAGGCGACAACGGCATGATGCCTGAGTTGTTCACCACCACATCAATGGATCCAAGGCGCTGTGCGGTCTCCTCAAAAAGGCGCTCCACGTCTGCGGTTTGGGAAATGTCCGCCTTCACTGCGAGCGCTTGCCCTCCGGCCGCCTCGATCTCGGCCACCACGGCGTCGGCCTGTGCGGCGCTGTTGGCGTAGTTCACGACAACTGAGAAGCCGTCCGCGGCCAGTCTCTTCGCGATCGTGCGGCCGATGCCGCGCGATGCTCCAGTCACGATTGCAGTGCGTGCCATTTCTCTCTCGCTTTCTTTCTCCGGGTTCTGACTGCTGCTCACAGGACTACTATGCGCGATGGAGAGAAATAATCCCAATGCATAATGGCTATAGAAACAATGCGTGTAAAACATGGTGGGTGCTCATGAGAATCCAGAATCTTCGTCAGGCCGATCTCAACCTGCTGGTCGTTTTCACCGTCCTTGCCGAGGAGCGCAACGTGACCCGCGCGGCCTCGCGATTGCTTCTCACCCAACCGGCGGTCAGCCGCTCGCTGCAGCGCCTCCGCGTGTTGTTCCACGACGACCTGCTAGTGCGGAGCCCTGCGGGATATGAGCCCACCCCAAAGGGGCAGCGTCTCCTGCGGGAACTGGAATCCACGCTGCCCCGGCTCGATCGCCTGTTGAGCGGTTCCGACTTCAACCCGGACACCGAGGAGGCCGCCTTCCGCGTTGCCGTGACTGACCACGCGGCTCAAGTCCTCTGCCCCCTGCTGGCACGCTCATTGCTGCGCCCGGAGAGCCGCGTCTCCTTCGAATTCACCGCACTCCACGACGGCACCTTCGAAGCCATGGAGCGCGGCCGGCTGGACCTGCTGCTGAATGCTGACGATGGCTACCTCCCGCCACGCTTTGCCCGAGAGGTCATCTTTGAGGACGAGTTCGCCTGCGTGGTGTCCAGGGCCAGCCACCTCTTCCGCGCAGTGACCCTGAAACAGTATGTGGATGCGCGCCACGTTGGGGTGGGGATCCTGGGCGGTCTACAGACCATTCCAGACAAGCGTTTGGCCGCGATCGGAGCCCATCGTCATTGCCCACTCACCGTGCCCTACTTCGCCACCGCCCTCCGCGCCGTGGCCGGGACCGACCTCATTGCCACCGTGCCTGGGCGCATGGCTCATCTGGAGCGTGACAATCCCGCACTGAGGATTCTTCGGCCGCCGGAGATCCTCGGGAAATTTCAATACCTGATGGCGTGGCACCCCAGAATGAGCACCGACGGAGCTCATCTATGGTTGAGGGACACCATCCGCAAGATAGGACAGGCGCTCTAGCAATCGGACGGCAGAGGGAATCCCGTGGGCACCTTGGGGAAGCCCCCCACTGTACGATAGTGGGGTCGAATCAGGAAGCGGTTTCATATGACTCTTACTCTCGCTGATCTCCAGCCCCAGCCCCTCTGGCGGCACTTTGCGGCCATCTCGGCCATTCCTCGCGCGTCGGCCAAAGAGCAGGCGGCCCGCGCCTACGTATTGGGCCAGGCGTCGGCTCTCGGTCTGGAAGCGATCCAGGATGCCGTCGGAAATGTCGTCGTGAGAAAGCCGGCGCGGCCGGGTCGCGAAGGCGCGCCAATGGCCGCGCTGCAGGGCCATCTCGACATGGTCTGCGAAAAGAACGAAGGCACGGCGCACAACTTCGATACCGATCCAATCCAAGTGGTGATCGACGGTGACTGGGTCAAGGCCGCGGGCACGACACTCGGCGCGGACAATGGAGTCGGTGTGGCCGCTGCCCTTGCCGTAATGGAGAGCACGGACGTGGCCCACGGCCCGTTGGAGTTCGTCTTCACCATCGACGAGGAGAGCGGCCTTACCGGCGCGTCGGAATTCCCCACCGGACTGCTGCGCTCGAAGTACTTCCTCAACCTCGACGGCGAAGAGGAAGGCGCACTTTGCATAGGCTGCGCCGGAGGTCTGAACACCGTGGCCCGGCGTGCGGTCCAGTTCCAATCCGTGCCGCCGGGCGATGCCCTGCGCGTTCGGATCAGTGGATTGCAGGGCGGCCACTCCGGCCTCGACATCAACAAAGGCCGCGGTAACGCCGTACGTATCCTGGGCCAGGTGATGCAAGTCCTTCTGGATCGCGTGCCCATGGCCATCGCAAGTCTACAGGGCGGCAGCAAACGCAATGCAATTCCGCGCGAGGCCTCGGCCATCGTTGTGGTGGATCCGGTGCGCATCCCCGAATTGAACGCCGTGCTGGACGAATGGCAGGCCGCTCTGCGCGCCGATCTCGGCTCCTTTGATCCCGGCCTGCGGATCACGGCGGAGCCGGCGCCCCGCCCGGAACAGGTCCTGTCGGATACCGATGCTCGTGCGGTGGTCGATACCCTGGCCAGCCAGCATCATGGCGTGCTAGCCATGAGCCCGGATGTCCCTGGGCTCGTGCAGACTTCCACCAATCTGGCCATCGTACTCACCAGGGACGGCACAGTCGAAATCGAGACCAGCCAGCGCAGTCCCATTCTCACCAGCAAACTGGCGGCGGCGCGCATGGTCAGCACCGTCTTTGCCGCCGGGGGCTTTCAGACGGAACAGACCGGAGGCTACCCGGGCTGGAAGCCCGAACCGGCTAGCGAGATCGTGCGGCTGTCCAAGGCGGCTCACAACGAGATCCTTGGGCACGTTCCGGAACTGATGGCGATGCACGCCGGTCTGGAATGCGGAGTGATTGGCGAGAAGCACGACGGCATGGAGATGATCTCGTTCGGCCCGCACATTGTGGACGTCCACAGTCCCAGTGAGCGGCTGAAGATCTCCTCAGTCGAGCCCTTCTATCGCTTTCTCACCGGTCTTCTGGAACGGCTCTAGACCACCCGGTTAGTGCCGGTCGAGCAGCGTGAGGGAGTGCGGCCGGCCAAGAGCAAAGCGGATGCGATCGATCTCCTGGAAAGGCTTGAGGAACCCGGGTTCCTCAAGCGGCCAGAGAGCGGCCGGCGCGGCGGTCGAGCCAGACGCGGCCAGCAGACAATTCACCGCCCGGCGCGCCGCTTCATTGGCGGCCTCCATGCAGGCCAGATCAGTGTAGGTCCGCACGTAGTCCGAAGCCACAAAGAAGTTCTCAAGTTCGACCTGAGCTTCCGGCCGGTATTGCAGCGACCCGGCTGTGTTGATGAGCAGTGGTTCGGCATTGGTTGCTTCTCCGGGATTGGGGAACTCGATGTCCGGGTCGAGGAACCACCCCAGCAGTTGACCATCGTCGATGGTGGTCTCCCCGCCATCGTTCAGGTGCTGCTTCAACTGGTGCCAGACTTCGCTCTTGATCTCCTCGGCGCTGCACGCGCGCGCAGGCTTGCCAGTCAGGGTGCCGGGCGCTTCCCAGTCGGAGATGTCCACCGACAGAATGCCCTGCACCGCGCCGTCTCCGTACTGCGCAAGGTCGATGCCCGTCCAGAACTGCCTCTGTGAAATGGAAGTCAAAGCCCACGGTGAATCCAGGTAGATGACGTGGCCGTGGGCCAGCGGTTGGTCCTTCGACAGATAGAACTGGATGCCGTTCATCCAGCGCGTCTTGAGATTGCCAATCCCAGCTAGCGACGGTGCTGCCGCTTTTAGTTCGTCAGTGAGCAGGGTGGCCATGACCTCCACGGGCAGTGCGGCAATGTAATAGTCAGCCGTCACCTGGGACGAGTCCTCCAGGGTGACGCCCGTGACGCGCCCCGCATGCGTCGAAATGCCCGAGACCCGCGCGCCGCGATGGAAAACGACCCCGAGGCCCTCCAGATAGCTGGTCCAAGGGTGAATCCACACATCGTTGGTGGGCCCAGCCAGCAGGCGGTCGAAAACGCGGTCAGGGCTGATCAGGCCGTAGAAGAGCTGCAGCAGAATATAGCCGACCGTGCGCGTGCTGCTCTCCTCGGCGCGCATGGCCACCAGCGAGCGGGTCATGCCCTGGGCCAGGTACGACTGGTAAACCGTCGACATCCGTGGCGCCTGTATGAAGTCCCACCAGCGGATCCTTTCGTACTCGGCCAGCCGGCGCTGCGGACAACTCGTGGCGAGGACGATCAACCGGCTCACGAAGAACACGACCTCATCCAGTGGGACGCCAAGTGGAGTGAGAAGCTCGATCAGGAAGACCCGCAAGTCGTCGAGCGTGCGCGGATTGCGGGCGACCCAGGTGATCTCCGAGAGGCCGGCGCGGGCGAGCAGAATGCGTGTCGCCACCACCAGGTTGTCGTGACAATTACCGCCGGAACCGAAGGGAATCCGCGCCATCGTGTCGGTCACATGCTGATAGAAACCGGGGAAGAAGCGAAAGCCGTGCTCGCCGGGCAGATCAGCCCGACCACCGGCCCCCGAGCCGAGCACGGGAATGGACCGGGCCTTGCCGCCAAGAACCGCCTTTCGTTCGTACACGTGCACCTGAAAGCCGCGCTCGGCTAACTCGTGCGCAGCGCTAAGTCCGGCGACACCGCCGCCAAGTACCGCAACCTTGCCCAGCATGATTGCGCCATTGTAACGCCGGACAGTTGCAGGGCGGCAATATCTTTGAGCAGTCGCCCATTGCGCGTGTCAGCAGGCGAAGAAATAGCGTTATGGCAGCCACCCACGATGGTCCGCCGTAATAGCCTGTCACGAGGACGCGCGATGAGTGCCCTCCAAGAGAGTGCCCCGCGAGATCAAGAACTGCATCTGACTCAGCGGGGTCGGCGTCTGCCTGGAGAACATCAGCTTTGACGATGTCCACGTGACGTTCCCAGGCGGAGGATCGGCGGAAGAAGGTGCGGTCCGCGACGTCCCGAAGGTCGTAGGTGAACACTGTGCGACTGGTGTCTTCTCCGCCTGCACCCTCTATGCGCATAATGTGCGCCGCCTCGCCCGGCCGCGGTTTTTGACCACGTGGAGGATGCGGCCGCGAACGGTCTCACCGTGCAGGGACACCCAAAGGCGGCCGCTGTTCCTACGGCGAATCTATTTCACCGTCACGTCCCATATCTTGGCTCTGCGCGACTTGCCCGCCGGCCCTTCCACATATAGCGTGACAATGTACTGTCCGGCGTCCTTGTACGCATGAATCGGATGTTGTTCCGTCGACTCCGTGCCATCGCCGAAACCCCACTTCCACGAAGTCACCTGCCCCACCGTCCGGTCGGTGAATGCGATCAGACGCCGGTCCATGTCCGCCACCACGAACGACCACTGCGCATCGAGCTTCTTCCGCAGATTCGGCTCCAGCGGCATCAGTCGGAACGACACCAGTTCCGACGCGTTTCCATACATGGTCTGCTTGTGCGACAGGTTCCAGAATCCGACATGCGTCTTCGCATTGACGTCGTCATAGTCCAAAATCGACCACGACAGCCCGATGATCTTGTTCTCCCAGAGCTTCGACTCCACAGAATGCGAGGGGCCGTCGCAGCTCGCGTAGTCGAAGGGAGTGATCCAGAACTCCAGGGTCAACCGCCCCGACTCGCCCGGCTTGAAGTTGTACTGGTACGCCGCGTTCATATACGGCAGGTCCTTGATCCACGGCTGGCAACCCCACGCCAGAGCCCAGTCCTTGCCCACTGCAGGAGTGAAGATGTGATAGTTCTGCGCATGTACGCCATGCATCGAGAAGTGTGCATCCCACCGAGGAATATCCTTGTTGGGATGCATCTGCGCAATCAGCGGCCCGCCCGACAAATCCCCGTCCACCACCACCTCGAACAGGTCGTTGTGCAGGTCGTTCCGCGAGAAATCCCAGTAGTTGTCATACGCCTCGTAGAGGAAGTACAGCCGGTTGATTCCCTTCACCCAGCCGACTTTCACGCGTACATCCAGATCCTTGCGATCGATGTTCGTCCCGCGTCCATGCACCGTATCCATCAACTGGTCGGTGCCGATCATGTAGCTCTCCGGGACCATCGCCCAATCTTCCGTGTTGCCGTCCACGCGCGGAATCTGGTCAGTGGGGAACTGGAATATGGGGAACGTAACGCCGGGCCGCGCGAGTGGCTGCGGTTGGGCCGGCAGCAGCGCGGCCAGCATCGGCATCAGGATCACGCGCAAGGCATGCCTGGACACAAGGAAACTCATGACACTCCATCTAATTCGAAAACGCGTTCCTCGGCAAGCCCTCCTGGTTGCTATCCTGCCGTGCCGCACCTTCCCGCTCAGCGCGTCGTGCTAACTTGAAGCGACCTGGTCACCAACCGCGATCAGGCTATGGCCACAGAACAAGGATCCGCCTGATGCGATTCATTGATCGCGAGGAAGTTGCCCGCCGTCTTACCTACGACCTCTGCATCCCCATCGTCCGCGACGCGATGATGGCGTTCTCCCGCGGTGAGACCATCCAGCATCTGCGGTCCATCCTCACCCTATCTCAAGGCCGGCTGTTCGGCATCATGCCCGGCGCCCTCGGCGCCAACGCCCCGTTCGGAGCCAAGTTGATCAGCGTCTTCCACGGCAACGCCGACCTCGGCCGGCAGTCGCACCAGGGCGTTGTCGTGCTCTTCGATCCAGTCACCGGAGCTCCAGTCTGCGTCGTCCATGCCGGCGAACTCACCGCCATCCGCACCGCCGCGGCTAGCGCCGTCGCGACAGACGCCCTTGCGCGAAAGGACGCTCACCGCCTGACGATCCTCGGCTCCGGCGAACAGGCCGCCACGCACGCCCGGGCCATCGCCAAGGTGCGCGATCTGGAGCACATCCTCATCTGGGGCCGTTCACCGGAACGCGCTCAGGCGCTTGCTGAGAAGCTACAAGTGGAACTCGATCTTCCAATCACCAACGCACTGACTGTGCGGGAAGCGGTGGCCGATGCCGATATCATTTGCACAGTCACATCGGCAGAGGAACCCATCCTCAGGGGAGAGTGGGTGCGGCCGGGCACTCACCTAAATGTGGTCGGCTCCAGCCACGCCGGGCCCGTCGAAGTCGACAACCAACTGGTCGTCCACTCGCGTTTCATAGCCGACAGCCGCGAAGGCGTCGTGCAGCAGGGCGCCGAGTTCTTGAGCGCCAAACGGGCCGGACTCATCGACGACAGTCACATCGTCGCCGAGATTGGACAGGTGTTGTGTGGCGAGATGGAAGGACGCCGCTCATCGGACGAGATCACGGTCTACAAGTCGTTGGGCCACGTCGTCCAGGACTTGGCCAGCGCATGGGCGCTGTATACAAGTGGCGAATAGGCAGGCCTCGCCGGCTCAGCTCGACAGTGCCTGCAGCAGCCGGTCAATATCGGCTTGATCGTTGTAAACCGATGGCGAAACGCGCATTCGGTGATCTGAGATCGTCACGTCCACCTTCGCCTTCTTCAGCTTCGCCTCGATCGCCATTGGATCCTTCAGTTGGAACGCCACCAGGGGGCCCCTCGACTCTTCTGGAGTGATGAGCGCGTGCCCCAGTCGCGGGACCTCCCGTCTCATCTGCTGGATCATGGATTGGCTGTGCTTGTGGATGGTCTCCACGCCGAGCGTCTCGAGATACTGCAGCGAATAGGCCAGGGTCTCCGAGACGCTATTAGCCAGCGTACCCTGCTCAAAGTAACCGGCTGCCGTCTCGTGTTGTGCCCAGGTCACAGGCGAGGGCGCGGGGCTGTCATAGGGAAACATGTGATTGGAGAAACTGCGAAGCTGACGGTAGCTGTGCACCGGACGCCTCAGCCGCCGGCCCAAGACTCCTTTGCTCGCGTACAGGAAGCCCAGGCCGAAATCGCCCATCAGCCACTTGTAGCTGGCGGTCGCGCAGAAGTCCACACCGCTCGCCCCTACATCGAAGGGCATGGCGCCCGCGGCTTGCACGATATCGGCATACACCAACGCGCCCTTCGCGTGTGCCACTTCACACACCCGTCTCAGGTCGTGTTCAAACCCATTGATATAGGAGACAAGCGAAATCGCGACAAGCCGCGTCTGCTTATCGATGGCCCGTTCCAGGTCCGCCATCTCAAGGCGCCAGTTGCGTGGCTTGACGACGCGTACATCCATGCCCTTCTGCCGCAGCGCATCGTAGAGGTACAGTGATCCCTCGAAGTGCAAACCGTCCGTAACGATATTTACGCCATCGGCCGGCAGGCCCAGCGCCTGCACAACAAGGTTCTCGCCGGCCGTCGTGCTCTGCACGAAAGCGATCTCATCGACCGAGGCCCCGATCAGCTTCGCGAACAGCTGCTTCGTTTCCGCCTGGGAGCCACCGTGTGCATTCGGATTGCTGGGCGACCCCAAGCTGCCCCGATCCCAGATTCCACGTTGCTTGTACTCCTGGTAGAGATCGGCCGCCTTTCGCGCGCCATTGCTCAGTGGATGCCAGCGGCCCGCGTTGAGACAGGTCTCGAACTCCTGCACCCGGAAGTTCGCCTTGTCGGGCAGCGTAGGGCGCGCGGCTCCCGAGCCCAGCGCACTCAGTGCCATCATGCTTGAGTTTTGGAAGAGCTTGCGACGCGTGACCATGGGCGCTCCTTGGATTCGGCGAACGCTGACGAGGCGGTGTGGGCTAGCGGAATTCTTTGGATTCTAGCACGCAGGCCTTCAACGGCCCGGCGGGCGCACCGTCAGAATCACCCGGCGGTAGGACGTCAGCTTCGGTGATCCCTCATCCGTGACAGCCAGGATCAGGTGAGCCACGCCCGTTCCGCGGCAGCGGGCGCCGCCCAGCCACTGCGGCCGGCATGCTGCGGTCGCCGTCACCGTGGCCTTCGCTGTATCCGCGCCGGCGATGGTAACTGCTGCCAGATTCGTTCCAGTGCCACCCGCCTCGGCGTAATGAAACCATGTGAAGTGCAGTGTCTGCCCATCGGGATCCTTGCTGCCGCCTGCGTCTAGCTGCACGGGTTCACCAACCACCGCGCCCATCACGACCGGAGCCGTCCCTGCTTGCCCATTCACCACCAGCGTTGGGTTGTGATTGGCGTGCGCGAAGTCGGTTCTGGTCCAATCCATCCTGGCGGCGAAGTCGTTCTGATACGCCTCGCGCCAGCGCCAGATCGTCGCCTGATCCGACACACGCTCTTTGCCGTCGATACCCATCACCGTGTCCTGCGAAGTCACGCGCGAGAACAGGTCGCCGCCCTGTGTCCAGATCGGATGCGTCTCGCCATAGGGCTGCCTGTAGATATAACGCCCTCCCCAGCCGCCCCAGTCCGGCTTTCGATACGCATTCAGCCCGTTGTCGAGCAGACCCAGAAAGGAAGGCGTATCGCCCTCCATGATGAAGGCAAACTTCGGATATAGCTTGCCCAGCGGACCCTTGCTGCGGATGTTCGCGTCCAGCCACTCATTCGTGACCACCGCCCCATTCGCACCCGCGCAGTTGCGGTAATAGACGTCGCCGCTGATGCCCGTCCAGGTCGCGTAGTAGTACTCGCCGCTGGTTGGCGAAGAAGGTTGCACCACATAGAACAGGGCCGGGAACTCACGCCGGATCCAGGGACCCGCGTCGTCCTGATCTGAAATCGAATACACTCGCAGCTTCGCGACGAACTTCGCGACATCCTCGGGAGCACGCGTCGCGCGCACATGAATCAGCGCCTGCGCCAGCGTATTCGCTCCACCCCACAGACAAACCCACAACGGACGCGCGTCGTCGCGATCGACCGCCCGAATGACCGCTTCCGCCCCGGCCGACATCTTGTCGAGGCCCGTGGCCGCCAGTCCATATCCAGGCTGCCCGGAATAGACACGGGCATCCAGTTCCTCCGCTGTCGGCCACCCGCTGGCGTGCAGCAGCAGATTCGGTCGCACCTGCCCGTAAGCTTTGACCAGCGAATGCATGGTCTCCGGGTGGATCACCGTCTTCTGCCACGTCGAGGTGGTCGCCACAATCGCCTCCACCTCCAGTTCGTTGGAGTAGAGCAGAAAGCGAATCAGCGACATCTGATCATCGGGTTCGTTCCCGATGTCACTCAGGATCACCACCCTTGGATGCCCGGTGAAACTGTCCACCGGAGGAGCCGCCAACGGTTGGCCCACTGCGCCGTAGCTCGCCAACAGCGTCCACCCGAACGCCAGCGCTGACAGGACTCCACTCCGCCCGCTCAACTGCATACCGCTACTCCTCTTGGTCGAGTGTTCTCACCGGCTTACTGTATGACATCCGGGCGTCTCGTTCCACTCTTCACTGCCCGACTCTTGACACAATCCGTGTCGTCCCCTACATTGGCTCTAGAGCACTTCAGGGTGCCGCCAGCTCGCGGAAAGGGCTAAGCCCGCCTGAACCACAATTCGCCGTCCGGACCAACGACTGTCCTTTCAACCCGAAAATGCGAGCCATCGGGTGCCACCGGGCTTACCGCCCATGAAAGGAGGTCGTCATGACCACTGCGTCCACCCCGAACAACCCTTCCATCGAGAACCTCAGGAAACAGGCCAAGACGCTGAAGAAGGCGTGGCAGAATGGCGAGGCCGCGGCCTTGCGGCGCATTCGATCGGCCCATCCTCAATACGCGTCTGCGACCGACGAGGCGCTCACCACCACCCCGCCACGGCTCACTGACTGCCAACTCGTCATCGCCCGAGAACTGGGCCACCAGACCTGGCGCGAGCTCACTGCCTGGGCCCAACTAGCCAATCAGGATCTGCCGCACGAGTTCGTCAGTCTGGCCTGCCTTTGCTACGACGATCCGCATTACGACCACCGTTCATTCCACACGCGAGCTCACACCCTCCTCCGCCGGAACCCATGGTTGGTTGATGCCGGAATCTGGGCTGCCTCTGCTGCGGGCAATGCCGCCGCGGTCGAAGCTCAACTTCGCTCGGACCCCGGCCTTGTGAATAAGCCTGGACCCTACGGCTGGGTCCCCCTCCTCTGCGCCTGCTACTCGCGCGTCCGGCCGTTGAAGCCCACCCACTCCACGTTGGAAGTCGCGCGTATCCTCCTCGATCATGGAGCCGACCCCAATGCATACACACTCAAAGGTAATGCGGATCAGCGCCTTGACCAGACCCCTCGCCGCTTCACGGCCCTGACTGGATTGTTCGGCGGCGGATCCACCGGCTTGGAGAATCAGCCGCCGCACCCACGCCTGCGCCAGTTTGCTGAATTGCTGCTACAGTACGGTGCCGATCCCGCCGACGAGGAGGCATTGGATCACGGCCACTACGACAAGAGCCCCTGCCTTGAGATACTGCTCCGTCACGGACTCACAGCCGATGCGCCTGTTAAGCGTTCCAGCACCGCGCACTCGCCTGAACCCGGTCCTCACACGTTACTCGGCCGGGAACTGTGCCTTGCGTCCGTCCTTGGGCAACTCGACACCGTCAAGCTTCTCCTGGCCCACTCGGCGCGGGTCAATGAGTCCTTCCGCGGCAAGACTGCCTGGCAGCACGCAATGGAGCGCGGCCATCTCGAGATCGTGCAACTGCTGGAGAAAGCAGGAGCCGTGCGCGCCGAAATGAGCGACGTCGATCAGTTGATAGCGCTCTGCATGGCAGGGGACGAGCCCGGTGCGCGAGCCTTGCTGCAGCGTGTCCCCGGGCTCCTGGCGCAAGCGCCGCGCGACATGGTGATGCGCGCCGTCAACACCGGCCGAAAGCCGGCTGTCCTTCTGGCGCTGGATCTGGGCTTCGACCCCAATTGGCTGGACGACAACGCGCCCATCCACAGTGCCGCTTGGAAAGGCGATGCGGAACTGGTCAACCTCCTGCTCTCGCGCGGCGCATCCATCGCGCTGCGCGAGCCCTGGTATGACGGCACAGCCATCGGTGGAGCGGAATTTTTCGGCCGCACACAACTGCGCGACGCGCTGCTCGACCAGCCCGGCATCTGTCTCTTCGACGCCCTCGATTTCGGCCGCCTGGATCGCATACCTGACATTCTGGCGCGCGACTCCGCAGCCTTGGAGCGTACATTCGCGGAGTGCCTCTCTCGTCCGCCCAAGCCCGAAGACTCCATCACTCCCCTGGCCCGTATGGTGCAACGGGGGCGGATCGAAGCAGTGGCCGCCTTACTGGCGCACGGGGCCAATGTGGCCGCGCGTCTCCCGGATGGCCGGTCTCTTGTCGAACACGCCAGAGAACAAGGCTATCAGCAGATCACCGCGTTGCTCGAACAGTACGGTGCATCCGCCTAGGCCGGACCGCCGGTTCATCCCGACACTTCCTCGACTGCCGACAACGGTGCCGTCGCCGCGGTCTCCCTGGGATACGCGAGCAATACACCCGCCGCGGACATCAGTGCTCCGCCCAGGAAGATCGCGGCGTACCCGGCATGGGTCGCCACGATGCCCATAATCGGACCCGTGATCGCGTAGGAAACATCCTGAAAGGCCGCGAACGCGCCCAATGCCGACCCGCGGTTCTCCGCCTTGGCGATCCGCACGACCTCCGTGCCCAGCGCCGGAAACATCAGCGAGCAGCCGAGTCCCGTGACCGCCGCACCGGCCAGTGCCCACAGCGGCCCCTGCGCCTTCCACAGCAGCAACTGCCCCAGCGTCTCTACCGTGAGCGAAACCCATGCCACCCTATACCCGCCCACGCGGTCCGGCAGATGGCCACCCAACATCCGGACGAGCACAAACGCGCCGCCGAACGCACTCAGTGCAAGGCCCGCGCCCCACCACTGGTGGGAGAGAAAGTAAAGGGAGATGAACGCGCCAATAGACCCGAATCCAACGCCCTGCAACGCCAGCACTCCTCCGGGACGCAGCACGCTCACCACCACCTGACGGAACGGTACCGCCTCTCTGACCGCTTTCGTCGGAGCCGGTTCCACGTTGCGAACCGCGGCAATAGCCAGCATCGGCAGCAGTGTCACAACACACGCCACGGCGCCGAACCCGAAGTGCGAGTGGAGATACAAACCCAGAGGCGAACCCAGGGCCAACGCCCCGTATACGGCCATGCCCGTCCACGACATCACCCGTCCGGCGCGCGATTGCCCAGCCAGCGCGATGCCCCAGGTGAGCGTGCCCGTCACCAACAGGCTCTCGCCCGCACCCAGAATCAGGCGCCCGGCAATAAGCACGAGCAGCTTCACCCACGGGCCGGCCGGCACCAGTACCGAAGCCAGGTAACACACGCCAGCCAGCGATGAGATCGAAAGCCCGCGCAGCACGGCGCCTCGTGCGCCATGCACGTCTGACCTCTTGCCCGCGTACCTGCGAGTCAGTACGGTTGCCGCGAACTGAATGCCGACAACCGTTCCTACGGCGAAGTCGCCGAATCCCAGCGTGTCGTGGACATACAGCGACAGCACCGGCAGCGGGATGCCGACGGTGAGGTAACAGAAGAAAGCCGACAGAGCGAGTTTCGCCAGAAACGGCGGCAATACACTGGAAGCGTTGGACTTGGGACGCTCTGACGCCTCTTCGGCGCCTACCAAGCCAAACCTCTCTCACTGCTTTTGTTCGACAGCTCCAGAGATCGATGCAAACCCATGCTGGATTAGATGCACTCATCCAGGTCTAGGTTGTGCGCAAATTCCCTTCGCCCTTTCAGAAGGACAGCCGCAACCCAAGCTGCATGCGCCGTGCCTCCAGCGCGCCCGTAATTCGGCCGAAGTTGGCGTTGCTGTTCCGGCCCGAACGATCGGGCGTGAACGACAGGTTCGGATTGTTCAGGTTGACATGATTCAGGGCATTGAACAACTCGCCGCGAACCTCCAACTTTGCCCGTTCCGCAATCCGGAAGTTCTTGAAAAGCGAGAAGCTGATGTCGGACAGGCCCGGGCCGCGGGTCTTTGGCAGAGTCCGCGGAGCGTTGCCGATCACGAAATCAGCCGGGTTTCTGAACGCATCGGTATCGAACCACCTCTGCGCCGTGCGATCGCCGGACGGCAGCGTCGGATCCCTGACGACGTCGGGATACGGTGAGCCGGTGAAATTGTTCGATCCGCGGACCGAAAGCGGCGTCCCTGTCTGGAACGTGCCGATTCCGTTGACTTGCCATCCGCCAATCAATCCTTCGATGGCGCGGTTTGCATTCGTGAGCAGTGCCTTGCCCTTCCCCACCGGCAGTTCGTAGACACCCGAAACCACAAAGCGATGAGAGATGTCGTCCCCATCCAGCGAGCGTTCCAGTCGCCGGTTGAACCGGCCCAGCCGATAGTCGCCCAGGCAGGCTTCGGCCGAGTTTCCGCCGCCAATCGTTGTGCAGTCGGAGATGAGCTTAGCCCAGGTATAACTGACCAGCAGTGACAGGCCCTGTGCAAACCGCTTCTCCGCCGAGAACTGGGCGGAATGGTAGATCGACGCCAGGTCCGTATCGGCCCACGTCGAAACGGTCAGGTAGTCGGGAAACGGGCGCAATAGCTGGCTCCGCGCCACTGTGGCACCAGACAAGGCGCCGGTCCTGATCTGGCCGGCGAACGGATTGGGTACCTGATCCTGCAGGCTCAAGCCCAGCGAGAAATACTGCGGGTCCAACTGGTTCAGATCGTAGCTTCCGCCAAACAGCTTGGTGCCCTTCGTCCCGACATAAGCAGCTTGAGCCGTCCAGCCGCCCCACAGAGCACGTTGGATCGCGAAGTTCCACTGCTGCATGTATCCGGTGGGCGAACTCTCCCTCTGCGACCGGACGCTCTGACCGCGGAAGGCACTGGGGCCGCCTGCGGAACCCAGCGGCTGGATGAGTGCCGCAGGTCCGTCCGAGAACTTCAGGGCTCGCACCTGCGATCCCGAAGCGGCAAACTGATTGTCCACCGAATACCCCAAGGCGTTCTGGTTGTCCGGCACCACGGCGCCGGGTTCGATGCTGGTGTAGATCAGCCCGTAGGCCGCCCTGATCGAGGTCTTGCCGTCACCGCGCGGATCCCAGGCGAAGCCCAGCCGGGGACCGACGTTGTTCCGGTCCTGGTTGATGAACGACTCCTGGTATCCGCCCACGCCGCTGTAGCGCAGCATACCCTGCATCTGAGTCCCGGGATTCAGCGCATATCCGTCGAAGTTCGAGTGCCGGTTGTGGATCTCCTTGAGGCCGAAGCTGATGTCATACCGCAGCCCCAGATTCAAGGTGAGGCGTCTCGTCACCTTCCAGTCGTCCTGCACATACAGAGCCAAGGGCATCGCACGCGCCTGGAAGAACGGACGGTAACCCAGACTGCCGCTGCTCACTTCGCCCAGCAGGAAGGTGGCCAGGCCAACACCCGTGCCCGCCGGAGAGAGTGGATTGCCGGTCAGCCCCGCTGTGAATGAGAAGTTGCCCGACGGGTTGAATCGATTGACAAAGCTGTTGCGCCAGTCGCGCAGATCGACGCCTGCCTTGATGCTGTGGGTTCCCCGGATCACACTCAGTTGATCGACAATCTGGCCGATGTTCTGGGCCCGAAGACCGCCCGAAAAGCTTGGGTTGCCGATGGTGAGCAGGCCCGAGATCTGCACCGGCGGGAAGGCGTCCTGCGGGATGATCGATGGGTAGCCCAGCTTGGCCGGCCAGCCCTGGTCGAAGCTCGGATGGAGGAAGGGCAGATACTGGCGTGTGATGCCAAAACGAAGATCGTTGACCATCGACGGTGACAGCGTCTTCACATAGGCGAACACTGCGTTGTGGTTGTCTCGCTGATCGTTGCGTGCCGCCGGATCCGCGGGCCCCAGACCCCAGCCCGCGCTCCTCAGCGTGTTCCAGGTGAAAGAATACCGGAAGAACAGGTTGTCCGTGTCGGTGATCCGATGGTCGAGGCGGCTGCTGACCACTGTCTGATCCGAGGTCGATTTTGCCAGGGAGATGAAGTTGTTCGCATTCGTGAACGCATCGGTAGGTGTCGCGTTCGGCGCCGGCATATACGGCAGAACCCTTGCGGACAACACATCGAAGCGGTTCTGGGGCACGATATTGTTCGGAAAAATCGAACGCACAAAGCCGCTGCCGTTCGGGTTGGGCAGCGTGGTGGCGGGATCGTAGACCGGAATCAGCGTGCCCCGGCTGTCGAACGTCTGGCTGAAGTCGCCGCCGCGCTGCTGCGCGGTCGCCACCGTACCCAGTTGTGGTGCCCCGGTGGACCGCCATCGCCACTGCTCCCAGCCGCCAAAGAAGAACGTGCGGTTCCGGCCGTTATACAGCTTCGGGATCACGACGGGTCCCCCCACCGTCCCTCCGTACTGGTTGAAGCGCAGCACCTGCTTGATGCGGCCGGTGCGCGGATCCGGTTGCGTCGAGAACGCGTTTCTCGCGTCCAGCGCGTCGTTGCGCAGAAACTCATACAGCGACCCTCGGAACTCGTTCCCGCCCGACTTCGTGACAACATTGATCACTCCGCCCGAGGTCTGTCCAAACTCCGCCTTCAACCCGTTGGTCTCCACCCGGAACTCTTCCACCGCGTCCGACATCGGAACCACGGCGATCTCATTATGGACGGCCGCCGTGTTGGAGACCCCGTCCAGCAGGAACTGATTGCCGTACACCGGTCCGCCGTTGATGCGCATCTGCGAGAACGTCTGGTTGTTCACCTCCGCAAATCCATCCGTGCTGTTCGACTTCGGCACCACGCCGGCCACCACCTTCACGAGATTGAATACGTGACGGCCGTTCAGCGGCAGGTCGGCGATGCGTTTCTGCTCCACCACCGTGCCCAGCGAGGAGTCCTCCGTCTGGATGCGCGGGATCTCCGCCGTCACCTCCACGGTCTCCGACACATTGCCGAGCTCCAGAGTGATGTCGACGCGCAGTCGCTGCGCCACCTCCACACCGATACCCGTCCGCTGCACCTGCTTGAACCCCTTGGCCGAAGCCGAGACAGTAAAGGCGCCAATCGGGACATTGGGGATAACATAGACGCCCGATTCATTGGTTACGCCCTTGTAGCTGAGCCCGGTTGCCACGGCCCGCGCATCGATCTCAACGTTCGGAACCGCGGCGCCGCCCGGGTCGGTAACCGTGCCCGTGATTGTGCCCAACGCCGTTTGCGCATCGCTCGACGATCCGCGGAATACAAAAAGCAACACCGCCGCTAGGGCGAGAGTGCGGACTCTCAGCATGGAGACCTCCCAACAGTCAGACTTCTCTTGCCAAAAAACTCAAATCGCCGGAGTGGCGTTCACCGGGCGCGCCTGGCCCGGGCCCAGCACCGCGCCCTGGCCGCGCAGCTTGCTCGTCAACGCCGAGCCATTCACATCCTGCACGGCCGCGCCTGTGCGCGCCGCCATCGCCGCCGCTTGCCCGGCCGCGTGGCCCAACATCATGTAAACCGGCTCCATCCGGATCGTGCAGATCGCGACGTGTGTCGCCGATACACACACCGGCACCAGCAGATTACGGCAGTCGTCTTTTCTCGGCGTAATACTCCGGTAGGGAATGTCGTACGGCGACTTCGACAACGGGATCGACTCATCGAGGTGCCCCTCAATGCGGACATGGCCCTGGGCATTCACAAAGCGCTGCACCCAATGCGAATCGAGCACGAACGATCCCATTCCAATCGAATCGTCTTTGCGCTTGTTCTTGAGAATGTCGTGCTCCGTCATGAAGTAGTCACCCTTCATGCGCCGGGCCTCCCGAATGTAGATCTGCACCGGCCAGTGGCCAGTGTCGGGATACTCGTCCCGGCATAGCCCCCAACTGTTGACCTCGTCGCGCAGTTCCTTTGGAACCCTCTCGTCATGAGCCAGGAACCACAAGAACCCCTTCTGGTAGTCGACGTGGTCGCGGTAGATCCTGTCGCGTACCGGGTAGTCGCCATCGGGGTAGTCCACATTGCCACCGACATAGTCGATGGAAAACGGACCACTGGCATTGAGATCGAACTTGCCGTTTGGGATCGCGGAGAAATGGACCAGCCGCGCGAAACTGATACCCGGGTGTGCCTGTATGTAGCGAAGCAATAGTTCGTAGCGTTCCGGTATATAGCGATCGGGCTTCGGCCAGGCAACGCGCAGGTCGTCGCGCTGAGTGGCAATCAGCCGGAAACAGAAAGCCTGAATCCGCCGGTCGGCTGAACCGGCTTCCGCCAGGGACTGCTCCGAAATCCCCCACAAGAGTCTTCCTGTCTTGTCGCGGCCCGGGATGTCCGCGCCAAACTGTCCGTGATGCGTGTACTCGATACCCGGCTTGCCGTAGTACTCCTCGCTGTAGTTCCGCGTGAAGTGGGCAGCGCGAACCCCGGCCAGCGGCTCTTGATACTCGGCCTGGCTTTCGCGGCCCCACGTATACGGCACATGCGCGCGCGCCATCAGGTCGCCCTCATAGCTCGCATCCACGAAGACCTTCCCCACTAACTCCGTTCCGTTCGTCAGACGGATCGCCGTGATCCGTTTCTCGTTCAGCCGCACCGATGCCACCCGCTGATCGCGGATGACGCGGTAGCCGCCCTTCTTCACCCATCCCTCGAAGATCTGTCGCGCCACCTTGGGTTCCAGGTCCCAGTTGCGGGGCGCACGCCAGTCGAGGGACTGCCCTCGAAACAGCAGCTTCGGCGTCGTCGGTTTCGGATACAGGCGGTGCGTCTCTGCCGCAACTGCGTCGAAGAACTCGGCGGCCAGCCCTCCGACAAACTGAGGTGTGCCGGTGTCGGTGCACGCGATGCCGCCCGTGATGAGTCCACCAATGTGCGTGGAGGGCTCGATGACGATCACCGAAAGACCGTCGCGGACCACAGCCGCCGCCGCGGCTAGCCCGGCGGGCGATCCCCCATAGACGATGACATCGGCACTCAACGGCGCCGCCGCCGCGCCCGCCGTCGCTAGGGTGAGGGTGAATGCTCTTCTGGTCAGCATCGTGGACCTGGCTTCCTGCCGCGATCGATCGATGGGCGAACTAGGCGGCGTTGTTGTGAAACATAATTTTGCCCACGAAACACTTTGAAGTCAAGCGGAAATCCCTGGTACAAAAGCCAGACGGCCTATCGGTCAGATATTTTACTGATAAACGAACATTTGACAATGAAGTCAGCTCGACGTATAAACGGGAGGGCGGGCGATAGTGATCCGGCCGTCCACATGCCAATGTCACGATCCCTCCACGGACGGCGTGATCGTACGGAGACACTCTTCCGATGCGTCCAACCCCTCATCCCATGCCCTCTGACCCCGATCGGCGCACGGGCGAGCAGCTTCGGCTGTCCATCCTCCGGGCTGACCCCCGTCTCAGCAAGTTCAATCCCCTGCCGCGCATTCTCTTCGAGGACGACTTCGATGAAGGCATCAACGGCTGGTGCGAACTGATAGGCAACCACGACGGCAATCTCGACAACGTGCGCAGCGTCGTCTCGGATCTGCGTCCTCCTCAGCTCAGCAACTGCACGTTTTTTGACACAGGCACGCACGGGTCAATGAGCGGCACTTACGCGCTGAAGCTCGCCACCCGCCCCAGGCCGGGCCACATGGCTCAAGCCATCAAGCGGATGACCTTCCAGAAGCGCGGTCTGGTGCAGTTCGAGACCTACTTCACCTATAAGGCGGAGCAGACGTTCCGTCCGGACGAGTATGACGATTGGGATGGCAACTCCGACCCCTCTGAGTCGGACTTCGGTGACTTTACGTTCAGCAACGATGTCTGCGAAGGCGAGCGCGGTGCTCGCTATCATTGCGCGCTACGTTACGTGAATACGGATGCCTCCGGGCAGTTGCGGCAGTGCTGGATGTACAAGACGTCGGTCCAGACCTCCACCAAGATGCAGCGCGCCGGGTTGACCGGCCCGGTGCTCGATCACCACGTCCTGGACCCTCGCGATTGGTGTGAGGTGCCTGGTGGACGGATGCCCCTCTGCTACAACGAAGTGCCCACCAAACTGAACTGGCACTACCTGCGCTGGTGTTTCGATACCAGGCTCCGCAGAAACGTCGAGCTGCAACTGAATCAGGCCACGCTGCCGCTGCTCGAACTGGATGTGCCGCGCTACGATCACCCCTATCGGGCCCTCGACAACCTTCTGAACTTCTGTGTCGACGTACGCACTCACAAGTCCGTGCGCAACTTCCTCTATCTCGACTCCGTCCTCGTGTCGGTGGACTGGTAGCCGCTCATGGTACGCCGGTCGTTCACTGCGATTCTCGAGAGAAACGCCACATTTGACGCTGCCTTCGAGACGGAGCCCTACGAAGCCGCCTGGGCTTCGGAGGCTCGCTGCTTTGTCCGCGTCCTGGAGATGGACACCAGCGGCCCGGTCCGTATAGCTGCGCAGCTCTCCCCGGACGGCCTATTCTGGTGCGATGAGGGGCACGCGCTCATCACCGTGGAAGGACCCGGACTCCATACGTTCTCCCTTCGTGACTTCGGACACTGGCTGCGGTTTCGCGCCGAGTTCCCCCGTGAGCCGCTGCGGATGAAGGTCATGATCTACCTGGTGTTGAAGGAGTGACGCCAAACCCACAGACCCAGGACGCGTGTGCCGTCCGAAACCGCGTCATCCTTGCATTACTCGCCCTGGCCATGGCGCTGGCGTTCTTTGACCGCATGAACTTCTCGGTGGCCCTCGCTGAGGTTGGGTTCCTACGCTCGTTTCATCTCGACGACCAGGATCGCGGAGTCCTCAACTCGGCGTTCTACTGGGCTTACGCTCTGCTGCAGATGCCGGCCGGTTGGCTCGTCGATCGGTACGGCGTTCGGTGGCCGTTCGCGATTGGTTTCCTTCTTTGGAGCGCTGCCACGGCAGCGACGGCGGCGGTAGGGTCCCTGGTGAGTCTTGTCGCTTTGCGCGTCCTCCTGGGCGTCGGCGAATCCGTGCTGTCGCCCGTGATGATGCGCTGGATCCGCCTCAACATACCGGAGTCTCGCAGGGGGCTGGCGGTGGGCATCGTCATGCTTGGTTCAAAACTCGGTCCTGCTCTCGGCGCACCTTTGTCCGCATGGTTGATGCTGCAGTACGGCTGGCCGCGCATGTTCTTGTTGTTGGGCCTCGTCCCGGTATTCTGGATTGTTCCCTGGTTGCTGCTCGTTCGCGATACCCCCGCTCCGGCCTTGCCGCGCCAGTCGGAGTTCGGGGTCGGAGCCTCACCGTTGGCCAGCATCGCGGTGGTCGCCGTACTCATCGCCAGCTTCTGCTACCAGTACTTCATCTACTTCTGCCTCACGTGGATGCCGGCCTACGTCGTGGAGTCCTTCCATATGGACATCACCGCCATGGGCTGGTACTCCATGGTCGCCTTTGGAGGAACGGCCGTAATCGCCGCACTGGCGGGACATGCGGCCGATCGCATCATCGCTCGTGGCCGCAACCCGCTCCGGGTGCGGACCTCCTTCGCTATCGCCGGCCTGGCCCTGGCGTCAACGGAAATGATTGCGGTCTTCACCGCCCATCGCGGAGCCGCTCTGTTCTTCCCTGCCTTCGCTCTCTCCGCCGCTGGCCTGGCCACCGCCAATCATTGGGCCCTGGGGCAGTTGCTGGTGCCGGCCCGCCTCTCCGGCAAGATGGCCGGCATGCAGGCCTGCGCAGCCGGACTGCCTGGCATCGTAGCCCCGCTTTCCACTGCATGGCTGAAATCCGCCAGCGGCGGCTATGTCGTGCCCATCATCACGGTGGCGGCGTTTCTGATGCTCGGCATCGCCAGCTACCTGGTGGTTCTCCGCTACGCCGGCGGACTCACGAATGGTGGCGCGGCGTCGCCTGACCCGGAGCGGTCAGACCCAGCACCGCGGTAATCTGCGCCGCGCACCGCTGTAGAGCGCTCCTCAGCCGATTCAGATCCTTGTCGTCCCGCCCGCCGAGAAGGCAGGGGATTGTGAGGGCCGCGGTCACGCCAATCGCCAGATTGCCGATCGGGACCGCGATGTCCTTCATACCCGCCCGCGTCTCGCTCGACGCGATGGCATAACCCGCCTCGTGGATCGAACCCAACTCCTGCCGTACGCGCTCCTGCTCCTTGCGGCTCAAGCGCTCGAACGAGGCGCTCGCCTCCAGCAGGGCGTCCCGTTCACCCTCCGGCAGCATGGCCAGCAGCAGGCGCCCCGACGTCGCATGCAGAGGCTCAAAGCGCGCCCCCACCTCAATCGACAGCCTGAGCTTCTCGGGGCTCTCCATCTGCATGAGCACCACAAGTTGGTCGCGATGCAGGACGCTCAGGTGGCACGACTCCCTCACTGAGTCCGCTAGGGCTCTCATGGGTTGCGATGCGGCGCGAAGCAACTGGTCTACCGGGCTGTGCGTATGGGCCAACTCGTAAAGCCGCAGAGAAAGGCTATAGCCGTCCGACTGCGGGTCGCGAACCACATAGGCTCGGCGCTCCAGTACCGTGAGCATGCGGAAGAGTTCGCTGCTGGTGCGGTTCAAGGTCCTCGCCAGATCGGCCAGGGACTGCGGCGTCGAAGTCACTGCCAGCGCCTCGAGGATATCCAGTGCCTTCTCCACCGCCGGAACATTGTATTTCGGAGCAGTTGGGCGTTTGGTTTTCATTCCACCCTATTATGCCCGCTCTACTCAGCCCGCAACGAGCGCACCGGGTCAATCCGCGTTGCTCTCCACGCCGGAACGACGGTGGCGAGAGCGGCGACGCTCAGCACAAGGACGGTGACCGCCAAGAATGTCGACGTGTCCGTGGCCGTTACGCCGTAAAGCAGTGCCTGTAGCGAACGTGTCAACAGCAAAGCGAGCCCAAGCCCGGCCAAAACTCCGTACAGAGCGACGCGCAGCCCCTGCCGCAGGATCATCGACACGATGTTGCGGCGGGTCGCGCCGATCGCAACGCGCAGGCCGATCTCGTAGGCACGCTGGCTCACCCAGTAGGACATCAACCCATAGATGCCCACCGCCGCCAGCAGGATCGCCGCGCCCGCGAAACTCAGGAACACCTGCATCATCGAGCGAAAATCCGCGATCGACCCCGACACGGTATCCTCCAGGGCGGCGATGTGACCCACTGGCACATTCGGATCCTGATCGGCCGCTAACCGCTGAATCTCCGCCTGGATGTGGCTGTCGTTCGCGGCCACCTTGGCCAGCAGTGTCATGGCGGCCGGTATCTGCCCATCCGTGCGGTCCGCCTGCGCGTAGGGCATGTAGACGGCTCCGGCCACCCCGGCAGGCAGGCTCTGGCTCAATGTGAACTGCCGTACATCGCCCACGACGCCCACAATCGTTCTCCATCTCTGGGCACCCGCCTGCCGCAGGTGTTTGCCGATGGCGCTTTCGTTCGGCCAGAATCTCTTGGCGGTGGAAGCCGGGATGACAACGACCAGCTCCGAGTCAGGCCCGTCCGACTCCGACAGAAGGCGGCCGGCCAGCAGCGGCGTATGCATCATCCGGAAGTACCCGGGACTCACTGCGCCGAACCACAGCATCGGCGCTGGATTCTCCACCGTCTTGGGGTGCCCTTCGATGTCACCAGGTATTGTCGGCACCTGGCCATCGAGCGGGACGGAGTTCGCCACCGCGGCGTCCTCGACTCCGCCGACGCTACGTACCCGCTGGATCAAGCGGTCGTAAAGTGCCAGGCACGCTGTCCGCTGCGCACAGGCCGACTGGTTTGGGCTGATCTGCACGGTAACCATGCGTGCCGGGTCGAAACCCAGGTCTGTCTCCGCGAGCTTCCACAGGCTTCTCAATAACAGTCCGGCGCTCACCAGCAAGACCAGCGTGAGCGCGACCTCACCCGCAATGATCATCCCTCGTACTCGGGTCCAGACACCCGATGTCGCTCTCTGCCCGCCGGTTTTGATCGTCTCGGTGATGTCCACCTGCGAAGCGCTCAAGGCCGGCGCCAGGCCGGAGGCGACACCTGTGACCAAGGCCAGTGCGGTTACCGCCGCGATGATCGGCCAGTCGATCCCTGCCTGCGCCAGGCCGGGCAGGGAAGGCGGCAGCAATGACTTGAAGATAGACAGCGCACCCGCGCCCAGCAGGATCCCCAGCGCCGCGCCGGTCATGGCCAGACCGACACTCTCCGTCAACAACTGCCGGATCACGCGCATCCGGCTGGCGCCCAAGGCGGCCCGCAACGCCAGTTCCTTGCGCCGTGTCGTTGCCCGAGCCAGCAGCAGGCTGGCCACGTTGGCACAGGCGATCAACAGCACGAGGCCTACCGAAGCTAGCAGGATGAGGAGCTTGCCACGCACGTCGCCGACGATGTCCTGCTGCAGCGGAATCACAGTTGAGTCCGCATTCCAATCCCGCGCCATGACATAGGGGAACGTGCCGCGGAACTGCCCCACCAGACCGCGGAGCTCCGACTGCGCTGCATCCAGAGTCGCAGTGGGCCGCAGTCGTGCCACCAACGGCATGAACTCCGTACCCCAATACTCCAGGAAGTTCGTGGCATCCATCCGCATTGGTACCCACAACTCGACCTTGGCCGAAGGGTAGTGGAAACGCGCCGGCATGATGCCGATGATAGTGCGGTTCCGCCCGTCGAGCCGCACGATCCGTCCAAGCACTGAGGGATCCCCGCCGAACCGGACTTTCCATAGGGTGTCGCTGAGGATCACGACTCCGTCGCGACCTGGCCCATCTTCCCCCGGACGAAAGTCGCGACCCATCGCGACCGAGGTGCCCAACACGGACAGAAAGTTGGGTGTCACCTGGCTCCCCGTCACGCGCTTCGCCTGCCCCGTGCCAGTCAGGTTGAACTCCGATCCGGCACTGACCGACGCCACTTCCATCGCCTGGCTCCGCTGCTGGAAGTACGGCACGGCGGCTCTTGGATAGATTCCGGTGATCCGCACCAGCCGCTCCGGCTGCGCGTAAGGCAATGGCCGCACGAGCAGCGTGTTCACCAGACTGAACATGGCGGCATTGCCGCCGATGCCCAAGGCGAGAGACAGCACCGAGATGGCCGTAAACACAGGTGTCCGGCCGTACATCCGGACCGCGTGTCGCAGGTCCTGCGCCAGTTGTTCCAAGCTTAGGAAACTCCACATATCGCGGCAGTCCTCTCTCGCCCTGGTGACGTTGCCGATCTGCCGGCGGGTCAGTACCAGGGCCTGCTCAGGCCCGGCTCCAGCGCGGAGGTTCTCGGCCTGTTTCTGTTCCAGATGGAACGCCAGTTCCTCAGTCAGCTCCGCTTCGAACCGCTCCCGCCTCCAGCGGAACTTCAGCCGGTTCCAGGCACGCACCAACCGGGTTGGCAGGTCCATGCTCATGCCATATTCAGAACCTTCTGGATCGCCTCCACCATGCGGTCAAACTCCTCGCGTTCCGAGGTGAGCTGCTTCCGGCCGGAGGCGGTCAACGCGTAGAACCGCGCGCGGCGGTTGTTCTCCGATGCGCCCCACTCCGCCTTCACCCAGCCGTTCAGCAGAAGCCGCTGCAGGGCGGGATATAGCGAGCTCTCCCCTACCTGTAGGACCTCGTCTGACACCTGCTTCAGGCGAAAGGCGATCCCGTACCCGTGCATCGGGCCAGCTACCAGGGCTCGCAGAATGAGCAGGTCCAAGGTGCCGGGCAGCAGTTCCGATTGTTTCTTTGGCGTTCCCATCGTCTATCGATGGAGGATAGGCGCATCCGCGCGCGCTGTCAAGTAAACTCGCTAGCGACGCACGCCGGCCAGCAACGACACCAGGGCCGCCTTCAACGCGGCCTGCTGTTCAGCGCGCGAAATTGTCGCGCGATCGTCACCGAACTGATGCCGGTAATAGCCGAATTGCACGTGATTGCCGCCCTCAATCCCCACCCATCTGGTTGCGGCCGGCAGGAGTTCCGCGTTGTGCCGCATCTTGGCGTACGGCGCGACGCCATCGTTGGACGCGTAGACCTTCGTGATGGGCAGAGTCAGTCCCGCCAGGCTGAAGTCCCTGGGATGCGTCGTCCCCACCAGGACCAGTCCGGAGAGGCCGTTGGTGCCCACTTCGTGCGCGTATCGGGCCGTCAGCATGCCCCCGCGCGAGTGGCCGCCCAACACCCAGGCCGTCTCCGGTTCGGACTCGATGGTCGCTCGCACGCTCCGGAACACCTGCGCGATCTGTGACTCCGTGCACGCGCAGCGCAGCGGAAAATAAACCAGACGCGCCTCGTAGCCTGCCTCCGCGATCCCCCTCATCAGCGGCGCATACGCCAGCGGGTCCACCAGTCCGCCGGGCAGGAAGATCAAGCCCACCCGTTTTGCCTCCAACCGCCCGCGAAAACCAAGCCCGCTGTCGCTGACAACGACTTCCACTCGATCGCTACCTCTCAGTACGTCCGGGCCCACATCCACGGTCTGAAAGCCCGCGTACATCCACGCCGTTATCGACAGGCCGGCAACAATCCAAATTCCGCGCAGAATCTCACGAATTTTCGGAAGCATCGCCCTCAATTATGGCCTGTCCGCAGCCTTTTGCTGGGCATGCTGTGTCGGTAGTAAGTCAATCTGTCCGCTTTTATTCACACACGATCTGTCCGCATCAGTTGACCGCACCCGATGATCCTTTTCTGCTCGCCGAAGGCGGCTTCCGGGTCTTCGGACGTACCTTTCTCGTCGTCGTCGGGGCGGTGGGAAAGTGGGAATCCCGGCTCGGCGGGATTTCCAAGGGACGGTGGGAGCCGTGGGAAACCGCCTCGCGGTTTTCCTCGGCTTCCTCGGGCCCGCCTTTTCCACAGTCTTCCTTTCGTGATTGTCGAGTGTCCCGCAATCGTGCGCCCTCGGCTGTGTAGCGGCCTACCACATGCGGTCCAAATCGGATCGACACCGTTCCATCCAGGTGCTCGTGAATGGTCACTGTGCTCTTCGCCAGGGAGTGGCGGAAACGGCTCTTCTCCAGTTGCCAGCTCTGGTCGCCGATCGCCACCGTGTTATCCCGATCTACCACGCGCTCAGTCTGCACCGTGAACACCCAGTTCAGATCGGCGCGCGTCGTCTTCCGAAACGCCGTCCCTGTCTCCTTCGCCTCAACCGTGAACTTCTCGTTGAACTCGCCAATGTAACGTTCGGCCAAGAACTCATTGGCCCTTTCCGCGGTGGTGATCCCCGCCAGCCGCAACTCCTGTGGCAGTCGGCCCTGCCAGGTCCCGAAGCTCCGCTCTGACCGGCCTCGCGCTTGTGGCGAGTAGGCCGCGATCATCTGCACGCCCAACTCCTTCATCGCTCGCCCAACCTGCGTCAGACGGCCCTTATCAACCTTCCCGCCCGCTTTCGGCGTCACGAAAAAGTGGCTGCCCCGGTCGCTGTACAACGCACAGAACAGACCCTTCGACTCAATCACATGCCGCAGGCCCGCCATCACCGTCCGCGTCGATTCCTCCTCCACCAACTGTGCGTAGTAGATCTCCTTCGTCGCATCATCCAGGATCACGATCAGGTCATACCATCGCTCATCGCTGAACCACTGGTGCTTGCTCCCGTCGATGTGCAGCAGCATCCCCGGCAGCGGTCGAGGCTCCCGTCTCCGCCGATGCTTGGCCCGCCTACCCCGCTTGGCCACCAAGCCCGCACCCTGCAGCGCCTTCTGCACCCACGTGTAGCTCAGCTGGATGCCGTGTTGCTCGCGCAGCTTCTCGTGAAAGTGCCGCATGTTCAGGTCATAGTAGGTTTCCTGGTACAGCCGCAACACCTCCTCCGCCATCGCCAAGGGCACCCTCTTGTCACTCGGCCTGCCTTTCCGCCGGTCGGCCAAGCCCGAATAGCCGTGCTCTTCCAGCCTCTCCCGCCAGCGTCGCATCGTTCGGTCGCTCACTCCGATGATCTCCGCCGCGCTCCACCATGTGATCTTCTTCGCCATGGCCTTCAGCAGCACTTCTTGTAGCTTCATCATCCGCTCCACTTCCGCGGCCGGGCAATCCTTGGGGGCTTCCACCTTCCAAGACTCGCCCGCCGCTCTGCTCGAACGGACAGATCACGTGTGAACTCATGCGGACAGATCACATACTAGCGACATTTGCTGGGCATGCTGTTGACTTTACCCCTGCGTCAAGTATACTGCGTATGTCCCGTGCCGACTCCCGATGAACAGAAAGAAGAGAGCCGTCTGCGTGCGGTCGTCGACACGGCAGTCGATGGCGTCATCCTGATCGGCGCCCGCGGCGACATTCTGATGTTCAACCCGGCCTGCGAGCGGCTGTTCGGCTATGCTCGCGGGGAAGTCATTGGGCAGAATGTGAAGATTCTCATGCCCGCTCCGTTTCACGATGAGCACGACGGCTACCTTGAGAACTACCACCGCACCGGCGAGCGGAAGATCATCGGGATCGGCCGCGAAGTGGTGGGCCGCCGCAAGGACGGCTCCACTTTCCCTATGGACCTCTCCGTCGGTGAAGCGGTGCAGGATGGCGCCTCCATCTTCGTCGGCATCATCCATGACCTCACCGAGCGCGAACGCAACGAGCGCAAGGTCGCCGAAGCCGCCGCCCGCCTGCGTGCCGTTGTCGACACCGCCGTCGACGGAGTGATTCTTATCGGCGTCAAGGGCGACATCCAGATGTTCAACCCCGCCTGCGAACGCCTGTTCGGCTACAGCCGCGACGAGGTCATCGGGCACAACGTCAAGATGCTCATGCCCTCGCCGTTTCAAGAGGAGCACGACCACTACCTGGAGAACTACCAGCGTACCGGCGAACGGAAGATCATCGGCATCGGCCGTGAAGTCGTGGGCCGCCGCAAGGACGGCTCTACGTTTCCCATGGACCTCTCCGTCGGCGAGGCGGAACAGCACGGCGAGTCCATCTTCGTCGGCATCATCCACGACCTCACCGAACGCAAACGCACCGAAGAGCAGCTCGTCCAGGCCCAGAAGATGGAGACCGTCGGCCAGCTCTCCGGCGGTATCGCCCACGACTTCAACAACCTGCTCACCGTCATCATCGGCAACACCGAGTTGCTCAGCGACAAGCTTCGCGCCCGGCCCGATCTGCGCCAGTTCTGCGAAACCGTCATCAACGCCGGCGAGCGCGGAGCGGAACTCACACGCCGGCTGCTCGCGTTCAGCCGCCGCCAGACGCTCCAGCCGGTCAATATCGACTGCCGGCAACTCATTGAAGGCATGCGCGTCATCCTCCGCCGCACCCTGCGTGAGGACATTGAGATCCGCACCACCCTCGACAACCAACTCGTGCCCGCCTTCGCCGACGCGGCCCAACTGGAATCCGCCATCCTCAATCTCGCTCTCAACGCGCAGGACGCCATGCCGGATGGCGGTACGTTGACCATTTCAGCCACCAACGCCACTCTCGATCCGCGCTACCAGGACGAGCATCCCGAAGTGTTGCCTGGCATGTACGTGCTTGTCCAGATCACCGACGACGGCGTCGGCATGACGCCCGAGGTCCGAGAGCGTGTCTTCGAGCCTTTCTTCACCACCAAAGAGGTGGGTAAAGGCAGCGGCCTTGGCCTCAGCATGGTCTACGGATTCATCAAGCAATCCAATGGACACGTCGCCATCTATAGCGAGCCCGCGCTTGGCACCACCATCAAGCTCTACCTGCCCATCGCCAAGAACCACTCGGCGCCCATCGCGACGGATCTGGCGGAGGCCGAGGCCGACCTGCCGCGGGGCTCCGGCACCGTCCTTGTCGTGGAGGACGATCCCTTCGTTCGCGGCTACGCCGTTGGCTGCCTCGAGAGCCTCGGCTTCCGCGTGATGGTTGCCTCCGACGGCCGCGAAGCTCTGGCCAAGCTCCACTCCAGCAGCAGTGAGATCGACGTCCTTTTTTCCGATGTCGTCATGCCCGGAGGAATCAGCGGCTGGGAGCTGGCCGAACGGGCCCAGGACATCAAGCCGTCGCTACGCGTCCTGCTTACCTCGGGGTACCCCCTGGAGACCATGAACACCCGGGTCCCCCTCTCGGGCCGCTGGGCCATTCTCAACAAGCCCTACCGCAAGTCGGACCTGGGCCGCCGGCTCAACCAGATTCTGGAATCCAGCTAGCGGTGCACCTTGCGGGGGCCGGGAGGAAGGAGAGCCGGCCAGGGGCCCGGCTGCGGACGGAGGCGTCTGCCTTACCCTCGGCGCTCAGGAGTGCTTGTGGCCGGCTGTTTCAGGCAGAGACATGGGCCGTTGCCGACGCCGGCTTATAGGCGCCCGCTGTTCTGCGGAAGGCCACGCTCAGCCGGTTCCAACCGTTGATAGCCGCCACGGCCATGGTCAATCGCGCCAGTTCCGCCTCCGAAAACTCGGCTCGCGCCGCGTCATACACGGTGTCCGGTACGAAGCCTTCGGTGAGTAAGGTTACGGACTCCGTCCACTGCAGCGCCGCCCGCTCGCGGGCTGTAAACGCCGGCCACTCGTGCCAGGCGTTCAGCATGTAGAGGTCCTGCTCCGGCACGCCCAACGCCCGCAGATCCTTCCAGTGCATATCGATACAGAAGGCGCAGCGGCTGATCTGCGACGCCCGCAGGTACACCAAGTCCAGCAGCCTCTTGTCCAGGCCGCTCTGCTCCAGTTGCTGATGCACCCCGAGCATTGCTTTGTATACCTCCGGAGCGGCCTTCACATAATTCATTCGTTCTTTCATCGTCATCTCCTTGTCTGCCTGCGGAGCCCCTCCGCCTGCCTGCCTCCATCATCGCGCCGAGGCTTGGCGCCGCCAACATCCACTTAGCCCAGTTGGACCAGACCACTTCCCTCGCGCAGAACCGGCGCGGGATTCAGGAAGCCGCTGCCAGCGCCACCAGGACGAGCGCACCCACGTACACCACCTGCATCAGCGTACGCGGACCCAGCGCCGTGGCCGGCTGCCCGCCGATGGTCAGATGCCGGCGGGCCGCCCGGACATTCGCCGGGAAGACCGCCACCAGCAGGACCGCCAGACACGCTGCCGCGATTCGCGCCGTCGCCGACCATAGGAGACCGGCCGCGCCCAGCAGTTCCAACCACCCCGTGACCGTGACGGTCCAATCCGGACGGGGGAAGACCGTCGGCACCATCCGAATCAGATCCGGCCGGCGGCGGCCCCAATGCGCCGAGGCGGTCAGCAGAAACAGGGACGCCAAGCCGCCTCGCAAGCAGACGTCCCAGCTCGCCAATACGACTACGCCTGTCGCGCCCAAGCCCCTGAGCACGGCCGTCACGGCCGCGAACACCAGAAAAGGAGCCATCCCCAACCTCCAATGTTTCCACTGTCAACATTAGCGTAATGAATCAATGTTGTCACTGTCAACATGAATGTGCCATGCTGGCGTGATGGACGCCGACTCCAAGCCGTATCATCACGGCAACCTCCGCGCTACGTTGATCCAGGCTTCGCTGGAACTGATTCGGGCGCAGGGGCCCGACGGGCTCACTCTCCGCGAGGCGGCCCGGCGCGCCGGTGTCTCCCACGCCGCTCCATACCGGCACTTTCGCGACAAAGACGAGCTTCTAGCCGCGATCGCCGAAGATGGCTTCCAACGTCTCACGACCAGCATCCAGGCCGCCGTGGCCCAAAGCCGCGAGCCCCGCGAGCGCCTCTCGCTGGCCGGCGTCTCCTATGTGGAATTCGGCGTCGACCACCGGGCCGAGTTCCACGTGATGTTCTCGCTCGCGCTCGACCCCGCGGTTCATCCCGCCACCGGGGCCGCGGCCGAGGCTGCGTTTCAGGCTCTGCTGAACCTGACCGAGGATCTGAACGGCGCGGGCCTGCTGCCCCGCACCGATCCGCGCACCGCCGCGCGTATCGCCTGGGCTCATGTCCACGGGCTAACCGAGTTGGCCCTTCGCCGCCAGTTCGAGTTTCCAACCCGACGCGCCTTGCTCGAGTTCGCCGCGCAATCGACACGAGCGCTGCTGGAAGGACTCAGCCCCGGATGACGCGAGTTCTTCCACTACGCGGCGAAGAAACGGCGTTATTTGTCCTTCGCTGTCATACTTTTAGGCATTGGCTCGCCCCCATGGCGCGGGTTAAGCTGGGAGCAGCATTTGCGGCTGGTGTTGTACCCGGCGTCCCGGGCGCAACCCACGGGCTGGACCGGGTGGGGCGAGCACGGAGCGCCAATGGACTGCCCACAACATCCGAGCGGAAGGAGTAGTCGCAGTGACCGAACACCGCCAACAAGACTCCGGACGGCAGGAAGACGGGGCCGGCTCGACCAACGCAATCGGCCGTTGGACGGTGCCTGACACGGGCGCCGTTTTCACGATGGACGCCGTCCTTATCCAACGCCTGCGCGCCTACGTCCTGGAGGGCTTCCACATTCTGCCGAAGCGCGGCGCCGAGATGGGCGGCATCCTGCTGGGCCGCATTCTCTCCGCGGCCCCGCTGGCTATCGAGGTGACGAGCTTCGTTCCGGTCCCCTGCGAGTACCGCTATGGACCGTCGTACATCCTTTCGGATATCGACCGCACCAAACTGTCCCTCGCGCTGTCCCAATTTGATGCGCCGCCGACGGACGGGGCAGCGGCGCACGCTTCGGCCGTCTGCGTCGTCGGCTGCTTCCGCAGCTGCACCGGCCGTGAACTGGCGCTGGATGCCGCCGACCAGCAGTTGATGCGGAACTTCTTTCCCGATCCCCGGCAGATTTTCCTTTCCATTCATCCCTCCTCGATCCTGGATTGTGTGGCCTGGTTCTTCCACCGCAGCAACGGAGTGCTGCCGCGTTTGCCGTCGCAGCCGCCCGAGCCTTTTGGGCGCTACGCCCCGGCGGAAGACCGAGCCAACGAGCGCACGGCGCGGGTCGTGGCTGAGGCGTTCCACGAAGCAGCGCCCGAGGCCGGACCAGTTACGGAGGAGCCGGCACCCGCCCATCGAGCCGCGAGCGACACACACCCCTCTGCGCCGATGCCGGAGGAGCCCGCCGCAGCGGAAGCGGCGTTGGGCCGGCCGTCCCGGCCCAGTTCCGAAACAGCCAACACTGGACCGCTGTCCGCCTACGCGAGGCACGCGCCCCCGGCGCACGCGCCGGCGGTCTCCCAGCCGGCGCCTGGTTCCGGTGCGGATTCCGAGCCAGCTCCCCGGCACTTTGCGGCCAGAGCCGCGGCTTCGGCCGCCTCCTCTTCGGCAGCCCCGGCGGGCGGGCCTTCCGTGTCCACGGAAGAGAGCGGTTCGAGGTCCGAGCCGGTTCTCCCACCGCCGATCCGCGGCGCGGGGGAAGAGTCCCCGGCGTCCGAGCAGGCTTGGCGCATGGTGGAGCGCCGCCGCCAGAGGCGGGAGAACGGCGGCGGGCCGACGCAACTCGGTCTGGACGAGCCGCCACCCGTTGCGGACGAAGGTCCGAAGCCGCAGCAGCACTGGCTGATCGACGAACATCCGGCGGAGACGCGGAAGCACCGCCTGTGGCAGTTGCTGGCCGCGCTGCTGGTGCTGCTGGTGGGCGGCGGCCTAGGCTACCAGTGGTGGGACGCGCAGCAGCGTGCCCGCTGGTCGCAACTGGGCCTGGACGCCAAGCCGGGTCCGGCCGGGATGGAGATCACCTGGGACCGCCAGGCCCCAGCGTTGAGCGAAGCCAACCGGGCCGTGCTGGAGATTGTGGAGTCCAACGAAGCGGAGGCCGGCGCCACCCACCAGATGGAACTGGACGCCAAGGCGCTGGCCCAGGGCCGCGTCTTTTATCCGACCGCGAGCGGAAACGTCCTTTTCCGGCTGCAGTTGTACAGCACGGGTCTGGCGAGCGCTGTCGAATCGGTGCGGGTGGTGTCGTCGGCGGGCAGCAGCCGAAGCGCCGCACCGGCCGCCCTGACCGGGGCGCAGCAGACTCCGCCAAAACCTGACAGTGCGGCCTCGAAGCACGCCGCGACGCCCGCCGGGGAGAAGCCAGGGAACAGCGTGACCGCGAACGATCGGGTGGTGTCCGCGAAACCGGTGCCGCCCGCGCAGTCCTCCAAGGAGGCCGCCGGCGATGGCTCGGCCAATCCGGCGGATGCTCCGCCGCCGTCGGCTCCGGCGGAGGTGATCCGCGAAGTCCAGCCCACGATCCCGGAAGGCATTCGGGCCCGAATCCAGGAGACGATCACGGTGCCGGTGCAGGTCACGATTGACGCGAAGGGCCACGTGACAAGTGCGGCGTCCCAAGGCGATGGCGACGGGCTCTACCGTTATCTGGCGAGCAGGGCGGCCACGGCCGCTCACTCCTGGACATTCCGCCCGGCGCGATCGCAAGGCGGGGCGGCGATCCCGACAACACAAGTGGTGTACTTCCGGTTCCGGGGCTAAGGGGCCGGGTCTGCGACCGGCCGGTCCGAACGCCAGCCCAAAGGCGCGCGGGGAGGCTGATGTGCGTCCGAAGACCCGGGTCCTCCCTTGCCCGAGGATCGGCGGGGCCGCCGAGCGAGAGCGGGAGCCGGCCGAACGTCCCAGCGTCATCACTTGGGGCAGGCGTGGTGGTGCGGACGGGAATGGGTTTGTTCCCTCAAAAACTGCGATGGCTTTGGGCCTGTGTGTGGCTGCGAGCGCCGAATGGAGGAGCCGTAGCGTCGCGGCCGACGACGACTCGAATGGGTTTGTTCCCTCAGAATTCGATGCAGCTTTGAGGGTGCAGCGGGCGGCACTTGTGGATTCCACGGGATGGGCCAGGCATGGCGGCGAGGACAAGAATGGGTTTGTTCCCTCAAAAACTGCAATGGCGTTGGGGTTGCTCGGGGCCGGCTGTGTCGAATTGAGGTGGCACTGCGCCGGGGTCGGCGAGGATTCAAGTGGGTTTGCTCCGTCAGGATTCGACGCAGCTTTGTGGGTGCTCTTGCGTAGGCGGTGGAAGAGTTCCATGGCCATGCTTCGGGCGGGCCTGTTTTCGATGAGGCCGAGGGGGCTGGTTTCATCGGGACACGGTTGGCTTCGTTTGGGCCATGACGTTTGTAGATCGAGCCCGGCTTGGGTTTGAGTGGCGGGGGCCGACGCACCCAATGGCTTCGTTTCCACCTTTTGTGTTTGCTCAGCTGCGCGGAGTTGGTCCTGTTTACTGCAGAGGGCGACCGAAGAGAGGTCCTCTCGGGTTTTGGGAGTGGTGCGGGCGTTCTCGGCTGAAACGCCGTGCCGGTCCTGTTGGAAGCCGGCATGGAGGGGGAGGTGGGCGAGGCCACGCCGACGGAGTCCGCAGAAGAGTTCAATGGCGAGGCTTTGGACGAACCTGCGTTCAAAGGGGCTACTGGGGTGGAACTGTCTGGTGAGGACGGAGAGGAGATTGTGGAAGTCGGCGCGGTCCTCTGGCGTGGCTCGAATGTGGTTGGTGCCGCTCGACCCCAGGGGCCACCGGAGGGTGGCCTCGGCGGAGCGCGCAATGTGTCGGAGGGCCGCAGTGGAGGCCTCTCTCCGAGTCGAAACGTGTACGGGCATAGCTGCCTCCTTTCGCTTCGGAGTGTATATTGAGCAAAAGCGAAGAAAAGGAGATGATAGCTGTAAGCGATTGAAACAGAGGATACGATTTATTTCGAAATGCTGTAAATGAAGTCACGTTAATACAGCAATGGGCATACTTCGACCCAGCGTGAGACTCCAGTTGTAGTGATAGCCTCGCGCGAAGGGCGAGCTGCTGCTTCAACTTGTAAGGAATGCTTACAAGTTGTGTACGGTAACTCCTTGGACTCTGGTATTTGGGGCTAGGTCAGCCAGCCGTTTCTCACTCGTTGTTGGGAGAGTCAAGGATTGGGGTCAGTATTTTGTCGACGCGGAGATCCTCTCTGTCGTCAGGATCATCCCCCAGCCATGGGGTCAATCTCAGCCCAGGAAGGCCTTGGGTGCAGGTCCACGAACCTATGGACTCTGCGCGGCCTTGGATCTCGATACTGCCTCTGCGCAAAGCTGTATAGTTCCTATTTGACCCGAGGACGAAGCCGTCATTATCCCCATGAATCCCAACCCTCTTGATTCGCTCATTGAAATCATTCATTCCGGAACTTTGGACTCCTGGAAGGCTCGGAACGAAACTGCGCTGGCGGAGTTGTTCGGGCGCCGATACCCGAAGAAGGCCAAGGATTCGGTGGCCTTGCGAGCTCCGGAGATGAAAGGGAATGACACCAATGTTCCCTATGCGGCGTACATCCATCCTTCGAACGCCGACTCTGGCGCCTATGGAGGAATGAGCTTCGTCATCTTTCCGGCTGAAGAGGGACCTTGCCTGGTTGGCCTGGTGATCGGGACTCAGGGATTGGCTCCCGATGAGGCGATTCTGGGGCGGCCTGGGCACGCTCGGAAGCTCAATGCGATTGCCAAGTGGTTGAATCACGAGTTTGGCGGCGGCAGCCAGGTGGCCTGGGCCAAGCAGGATCCCACTCGGGTGGACATCGATGTGCCGGAGTCGATCCGGCAGGGTTGGTCCAGCTACAGTCGCGTCTTCGGGCGGTATGGGCGAGTACTGTACACGCTGTACAAGCCCTCCTCGGATCGTCAAGCGACCACCTCTGCTGTCGCCGCTCTGCTCGATCTGATGTTTGAAGAGCGGGGCCACTCCCCGATGAAGGAGTTCGAAGCCGAATCGGATGGGATCCAGTCAGGATGGTTCTCGCAGTTGATGCCGAAGACGGATGAGAACCAAGTGGTTGACCTGTTGAACAACCGCCGGTTCGTGGTTTTGCAGGGTCCGCCGGGAACGGGCAAGACGCGTATGGCCCGGCAGATTCTGGAGGGACGCTATGCGGGGTTTGGACGCTCCATTCAGTTTCATCCTGGCACCACCTACGAGAACTTCATCGGAGGCTTGGCTCCGGTCCATTGGGTCGAGGACGGGGGCGCCGGGCTGGGATTCCGATTCGCGCCGAAGCCCGGCTTCTTGATCGAAGCCGCCGGGCAGGCTGCCGCGAAGAACGCGCCCTATCTGCTACATATCGATGAGATCAACCGTGCGGATCTGGGGAAGATTCTGGGAGAAGCGATCTATCTGTTCGAGTCGAAGCAGGAATCGCGGCGCGAGATTGATCTGCCGTACGATTTTGGCGCGCCTTTTCACGGGCGGCTGCACCTGCCGGAGAACCTGCATGTTCTGGGTACGATGAACAGCTCCGATCGGAGTATCGCCATCCTGGATGTCGCGGTGCGCCGACGATTTGCGTTCCTTGCGCTGTGGCCGAGCCTGGCCGTCGTCGAGGAGCATGGTTGTGCCCTCACACAGCGCGCGTACAAGGATCTGGTTTCCATCTTTGTGGAGCATGCTCCGGATGAGGCGTTGGCGCTCGTGCCCGGTCATTCGTATTTCCTTGATAGGGATGAGGCACAAGCGCGCGTTAGTTTGCGAACCAGCCTCGCCCCGTTGCTTGATGAGTACCTGGCGCAGGGTTACGTGAGTGGGTTCGCCGAGTCGATTCGGGGGTACATGCAGTGGCTGGAAAGCCTGTAGCGGCGGCCGTGCGCGCGGGTTCGCGTCGACCCCGGCGGGCTGACGTCTCACCGCTGAACGGTGTCAAGCCGACACGCGATATCTGCCTCGAGTTGCAGGACCATAGCCGGGTGACCAAGTCGGCCATCGAGCTGTTTGGGAGCAAGAACTCAGCCGATCCACAGGCGCAGGCGGCGCGACTTTCGGAGTTGTTCATCCGTCAGAATCTGCCGATCTTCCAATTGCTGCAGGTGGATGTGCAGAGGGACTTCGACGGCTCCGATGTCCTGCTCAACATCGAATCGCATAGCGCGGTGGGGGCCGTTCCGTTGCGATCTCCGCTGACCTCGAAGAATGACTTTGGTTTGGTGGTCCAGCCCCGGTTTCCCTGGGCAGGCATTGGGCCGATGTTGGCGGAGATGGGGTGGCTGATCAGCCCAACTCCATTGAAGCTGCCGCTGCTGAAGCGGTCAGAGCGACGGGTGCCCCTTTGGGTCCTTTCGTATATGGTGCTGACCCGGTTCAAGGCGCTGCTGGACAAACTGGAACGCCGGTTTGAGGTGACGAAGGAGACGCGGTCGAGCCCGAGGGGCCGGATCGAATGGACCGAGTACGTGACGCGTGAGATGCCACGGGGGCGTTTCCTGTCTGTCCCATGCACCTTTCCTGATCTCCGAGATGACCGCTTGCTGAAGGGCGCCATCCGGTTCGCCATAGAGAAGCAGCTTCGCTCTTTGGAGACGCAATCGGGGCAAGGGGCGTTTGTGCACCGGTTGATTGCTTTCGCGGAGGCACTGCTGCAGCGGGTTCGAGACGTGGCGGGCCGGCGGCCGGGTGTCGGCGAAGTCCAGAACTGGTTGCGGCGACCGTTGCGGGCGGGCGCCTTTCTGGAGGGGCTACAGGCAGTCGATTGGACGATCGATGAACGGGGACTGGCCGGAAGCAGTGATCTGGAGGGCATTCCGTGGACCATGCCGATGGAGCGGTTCTTCGAGGCATGGGTGGAGACGATTGTCCGTTCGGTGGCCCAGCGAACCGGGGGCGTGCTCCGGACTGGCCGCAAGAGGGAGACGGTGGCTCCGATTGCCTGGGATCCACCTTATGTGGGTTCGCAGCGATCACTGGTGCCGGATCTAATCCTGGAGACTGAGGACACGGCGATCATCGTCGATGCCAAGTACAAGCGGCATTGGGAGGAGATGCAGGTGGGCGACTGGCGGGGCCAGTCCGAGGAGTTGCGGGAAGAGCACCGAACGGACGTGTTGCAGGTGCTGGCCTACGCCAATCTGGTGAGTGCTCGGGAGGTTGTCTGTTGTCTGGTGTACCCGTGTTCGATGACAACCTGGGCCTCGCTGGCGCGGCGGGGACGGCTGTTTCACCAGTCGGAGCTTCCGAATCGGGGGCGGAGAGTGAGGCTCTGGTTGACCGCGGTGCCGATGTCCGGGGTGGTTGAGGAGGTTGGGAAGCAGATGGCGGGGTTGATCCTGGCTCTCTCGCCTAGAACTCCCATTTCAGGCCAACAAGCTTGAAACTGGAATCAGTATCCTCTCTGGCTACCTCTGTCGCGACTCAGCGCGATGCGCGATACTGGCGTTGCACGGCAGTCGGCCGAAGTCCGATTGTGGAGGCAAACATTGCATTGGCTAACTCCACCGCCGGATTCTATGGAGGTGGAGAGCCGAATCAGTCAGTTAAGATCAAGCCGATCTCGCGAAGTGCAGGAGACGAGGATAGGACCTGAGCAATGAAGCAGGCTGAGTGGAAGTACCCCGGGGCTAGATGGTGGAAGTTTGATTTCCACACGCACACACCTGCTTCGAAGTGCTCGAAGTGGCAGGGCCTCGAAGGCTCCGCAGGGGAGGTGACACCGCGACAGTGGTTGCTCAAGTTCATGCAGGCAGAGGTGGATTGCGTCGCGATCACTGATCACAACACTGGTGAGTGGGTTGACCGATTGAAAGAAGCCTACGACGTGTTGGCGAGGGAGAATTCCGATGGATTCCGAGCCCTGCACCTCTTCCCGGGCGTGGAGCTTTCGGTGAACGGTGGTGTGCATCTGCTGGTTGTTCTGGACAAGGACAAGTCGGCGGCGGACATCGACATGTTGCTTGGAAAGGTGGATTACCAGGGCAGCAAGGGCGACAGTGACGGAGTCACCGGCCGGTCGCTCGCTGATGTGCTCGATGCCGTTAGGGTTGTTGACGGATTGGCGATTCCAGCTCACGCCGATCGAGAGAAGGGGTTGTTAAGGCTGGCAGACCCCGCAAGCAGAAGAGCTCTCTTGGACCCGAACACGCTCAGGGCCGTACTCCGGAGCAAGACGATAGCTGCCATCGAGATCGTCGACCGCTCAGCCTCGAAGCCACAAATATATGCCGATGAGCGGTGCGATTGGACCGAAGTGATCGGCAGCGATTGTCACAGTTTTCGAGGGACTCACTGCCCCGGCTCTCGCTTCACCTGGGTGAAGATGGCGAACCCGTCGCTGGAAGGGCTCCGGCTGGCTTTGATGGATGGAGAGAAGTTTTCCATCAGAAGGAGTGACGATGCGGACGCCTTCTCTCCGCTGGACCTCCCCTCACAATTTGTGACATCCATCGAGATCGCGGACGCGCGTTACATGGGACGAGGCAAGAGCGAGAAGCTTACGCTGAGCCCCTGGTTCAACGCCCTAGTGGGCGGCCGCGGCACAGGAAAATCGACAATTGTCCATGCGCTTCGGCTTGCGTATCGCCGGGAAGCGGAGTTAAAGCGGCTGCCCGAGGAAGACGGGGCGAGAAGGACCTTCGAGCAGTTCATTCGAGTCCCAGTCAGCCGGAATGACGAATCCGGTGCGTTGGATTATCAGGCAACCAAGCGGACCAAAATCAAAGTCTCGTTGGTTCGCAATGGGATCGAAGAACGGCTTATTTGGAATCAGGACGGCAGCGGACATGCTGTCGAGGAATTGGAGGGTGGTGAGTGGGTGCCCGGAGGGAGCCAAGCCGTGAGCCACGGTCGGTTCCAGATCCGGATATTTAGCCAGGGGCAGATTGCCGCGCTGGCGGGTGAGAACCAACGGGCTTTGCTGCAGTTGATCACCGAGGCTGCGCAGGTTCAACCCACCATCCAGGCAAAGGAGGAGGCCGAGCACAGTTTTCTGAGTCTCAGGGCGCGGATTCGCGAACTGGACGGGAAGTTGCGCGGACGAGAGGATCTGCTGGGCCGCCTCGCTGACGTCCAGCGGAAGCTGGTGAGCTTTGAGGGGCAGCAACATGCCGAAATCCTGAAGGAGTATCAGCTCCGAGCCAGACAGAGTCGAGAGGTCGACCGGCAATTGGAGGCCGCAAGTCACGCAGCGCAGGCGCTGGGGCAACAGGCGGAACTTCTGGTGGGTGAGAGTGTGCCACCAGGACTTTTCGACCCGAATGCGGTGCTGGATGCGGAGGCGTTGGGTGTTGTGGAAAGGCTGCACGGCGCGATCAGTGAAGCGGCGAGAGTCGCACGAGAAGGTTCAGTTCGACTCAGTGACGTGGTGGCAAATGAACGGATTGCTTTGGCGTCGACTGAATGGTTCCTGAAGAGCGTCGAAGCTAGAACGCGGTACGAAGAACTGAGCCAACTATTGAAGGGGCAGGGAGTATCCGATCCCGGCCAATACGGCATACTCGTTCAGATCCGTCAGAACCTCGAACAGGAGATAGAGAGGCTCGACTCTATCCAGAAAGAACGCGAGAGGTTGGAGGAAGCCTCAAGCGCGGCACTGACTTTGGTGCGCCAAGCGCGCAGAGAAATTAGTACCCAGCGGAAGGCGTTCCTTCAGGCAACTCTGGCACAGAATCGCTACGTCAGGATTGAACTGCAACCCTTTGGACGGAATCCGAGTGCGATCGAACGGGAACTTCGAGAAGTGCTGGGGGTTCTTGATGACCGGTTCGAAGAGGACATCCTCCATTTGGAAGACGATCAGCCAAAGAAGGGGCTGGTGGCGGAGTTGCTTCGAAATCCGCCGGAGGATTGGGATGGTGCACAAACCTTTGCCAAAAGGTGCCTCTTCTCCTTTGGTGAGAGGCTCGAGCAGGCAGCCTCCGGCCGAGGCGGGTTCAGCAGGCATTTCAGCAACTTCATCCAACGGGAGGTCTCGCGAACGCCCGAATTCCTTGACCGGTTATTGCTGTGGTCCCCAGAGGACTCTCTGCTGGTGGAGTACAGCCAGAAGGGAGACGGGAGAGATTTTAAGCCCATTCAACAGGCATCGGCTGGGCAGCGCGCCGCGGCGATGCTTGCGTTTCTATTGCTTCACGGGGAAGAGCCGCTGGTACTGGATCAGCCTGAAGACGACTTGGACAACCATCTGATCTACGAACTGGTGGTTCAACAGATCCGCGACAAGAAGCTGGAAAGGCAGCTTATCGTGGTCACCCACAATCCGAACATCGTCGTGAATGGAGACGCTGAGATGGTGCATGTGCTTGACTTTCGGAGTGGCCAGTGTCGACTCGTACTAGCTGGCTCGCTGCAGCAAGACGACATTCGCGAGGAGGTTTGTCGTGTGATGGAAGGCGGCCGCGAAGCATTTAAGCGGCGATATCGCCGGATCGGAGGGCCGGGCACAGATGTTTGATTCAAGAACGGAACTGATCGAAAAGATCCGGCTGGGTGAGGACTCGTTTCTGGAGTTGAAAGAGGTACGACTCGCGGGCGATCGCGTCGTTGCGCCATCACGTGACGATCTGGCCGATGAACTTGCTGCTTTCGCCAACTCGCGGGGTGGTGTTTGTGTACTCGGCGTCGACGACATGTCGCGCGAGGTGCTGGGAATCCCTTTGGAACAGTTGGATCGAGTGGAGGCTCTAGCCCGAGAGGTGTGCAACGACTCCATCCGGCCGCCTATTGCTCCAACAATTGAGCGGCTCCAGTTGACCTCTCCACTCGGTGTTGATCTACCTGTAGTTAAGGTGGATGTGCCAAGAAGTCTATTCGTTCATCAAAGCCGCGGCAGATACTTCCATCGAATTGGCAGCAGCAAGCGGGAGATGTCGCCTGAATACTTGGCGCGGCTTTTCCAACAGCGGAGTCAATCACGGATCATCCGTTTCGATGAGCAAGTCGTTCCCAGCGGCGCGCTCGACGAGTTGGATGAGGATCTCTGGGCTAGGTTTGCTACGCGGTCGTCAGCTATGGATGCCCGAGAGGTGTTCCTCAATAAACTTGGGCTCGCCCGTCAGGATGAAGATGGGACTTGGAGACCAACTGTGTCCGGGGTTCTCATGGCATCCCAGGATCCGCGGAAATACCTGCCAAACGCATTCATCCAGGCGGTGGCTTACCGAGGCGACAGCTCCACGCCCGCGGCAGAGGCGAGTGGCTACCAGTTGGACGCGGCGGACATTGTTGGGCCTCTGGACCGCCAAGTTGGGGAGGCGCTCCGATTCGTCATGCGGAATATGCGCGTCGGCGCGAGGAAGGATGTTGGGCGCAGAGACGTACCGCAGTACGATCTGGCGGCGGTCTTCGAAGCTCTTGTGAATGCGGTAGCGCACAGGGATTACGCCATCTATGGCTCGAAGATCCGGCTTAGGATGTATTCTGATCGGCTGGAGTTGTTTTCCCCGGGCGCGCTTGCTAACACGATGACGGTCGAAAGTCTGACCTTGCGTCAATCGGCCCGGAATGAAGTGTTGACCAGCCTGCTGGCCCGATGCCCCCTGCCTGGGAACTTGCCGGAGTTGCAGTCCGATCGGGGGACCATGATGGACAAGCGCGGAGAGGGTGTCCGGATCATCCTGGAACGAACGGAGGCGCTTTCCGGTAAGCGAGCGGAGTACCGAATCCTGGACGGAGAAGAGCTTCAGTTGATTCTTCCGGCCGCAGACACCGACGGCCCTTCCGATTAGCACCTGACTGGCTACTTGCGAGTGCACTTCATTGAACTGTCGAAGACACTTTGCCAGTTGCATGCCTCGCTGTCGTCGTACCCGGCGCCGCCCCACCCCATCGGGCGATAATGGGAGTTGATCCAGACTTCTCAGTTGCAGACCGCTCGGGATTGGCTGCGCTCGGCCTCTCGCGTTGCTGTGCTGACCGGGGCTGGGATTTCCGCCGAGAGCGGGGTTCCCACCTTTCGGTCCTCGGAGGGGCTTTGGCGGAACTTTCGGGCTGAGGAGCTCGCTACGGCCGAGGCCTTTCATCGGGATCCGGCTCTCGTCTGGACTTGGTACAACTGGCGCCGGGAGACGATCGCCGCTTGCCGGCCGAACCTGGGGCACTACGCTTTGGCCGAACTCGAGAACCAGAAGCCCGGGTTGACGCTCGTCACCCAGAACGTTGACGGGCTCCATAACCGGGCCGGGAGCCAGCGAGTGCTCAAGATCCATGGGGATATCTGGTGGGTCCTGTGCCTGGCTTGCAACCGGATTACTACGGATCTGCGGGTGCCGCTGCCGGAGATTCCTCCGCATTGCTCTTGCGGCGGGCTGCTGCGGCCCGGGGTGGTGTGGTTCGGGGAGTCGCTGCCGACCGCGACCTGGGCGCAGGCCGAGGCCGCTGTTTCGGAGTGCGAACTGCTGGTGGTCGCCGGAACCAGTTCGGTGGTGTATCCGGCTGCGAGCCTGGCTCCGCTGGCCTTGAGCCGCGGGGCGCGGGTGATTGAGATCAATACGGAGGAGACGCCGCTCAGCGGCGCGGCTGCGATTTCGCTGCGGGGACCTTCCGGCGAATTGCTGCCGCTGCTGATCGATTCGGCTTCCAAAGAGTAACCATGAGACTTGCCTACATTGATGCCTTTGCCGGGATCGCCGGCGATATGACGGTCGGCGCGCTGATCGATGCCGGGGCCGACACGGCCGCGCTGTTCGCCGGGCTCGACTCGCTCGGCACGGCGGCCAGGTTCCGCTTCGAGAAGACCAAGCGGCAGGGGATCGCGGCCACCAAGTTCGATATCGAGTTCGAGGACCAGAAGAAGCACCGGCACCTGCCGCATATCGTGAAGATGATTGAGGCGGCCATGCTGCCGGATGCGGTGAAGGCCAACGCGATCCAGGTGTTCCAGGTGCTGGGCGAGGCGGAAGCGCAGGTCCATGGGACGCCGATCGAGAAGGTCCACTTCCACGAGGTGGGCGCGGTGGATTCCATTTGCGACATCGTGGGGGCGTGCCTGGGGTTCCACCTGCTCGGGGTGGAGTCGGTGCACTGCTCGGCCATCAATACGGGAAGCGGGACGATTACGGCGGATCACGGGGTGATGCCGGTGCCGACACCGGCGACGGCGCTGTTGCTGCGCGGGAAGCCGGCGTATGCGCGGGGCCCGGAGACGGAGCTGACGACGCCCACGGGCGCGGCGATTGTTTCGGCGTTGGGCAAGAGCTTCGGGCCGATGCCGCCGATGACGATCGAGCGCGGCGGGTTCGGCGCGGGGACGAAGGATTTCCCGGGGATGGCGAATGTGGTGCGGATCCTGATCGGGTCGAATCACAACGCCAGCGAGGCTACGGTGATTTCGGTGATTGAGGCGAATATCGACGACTCGTCGCCGGAGGTGCTGGGCTACGCGATGGACCGGCTGTTCTGCGCCGGCGCGCTGGATGTGACGCTGCAGCCGGTGTTCATGAAGAAGCAGCGGCCGGGGACGCTGATGCAGGTGTTGGCGCTGCCGGCGGACCAGGAGCGGCTGGCTGCCCTGATTCTGGAAGAGACGTCGACCTTTGGGTTGAGGATTACGCAGGCGGAGCGGCGGGTGGAACCGCGCACGCTGGTCGAGGTGGAGACGCCGTTCGGGAAGGTGCGGGTGAAGGTCGCCGGAAACGGTACGGCTTCGCCCGAGTTTGACGATTGCCGCGAGCTGGCCCAGGCTACGGGGCAGCCGTTGAAGACGATTTACGCGGCCGCGATCGCGGCTTACAGGAATTAGCGCATGTCCGGGAAATACTATCTCACTACGCCCATCTATTACGTGAATTCGGCGCCCCACCTGGGCACGACCTATGCCACCATGGCGGCGGACACGATCCGCCGTTACCAGGGGATGCTCGGGAAAGAGACGCTGCTGGTGACGGGCAGCGACGAGCACAGCCAGAACGTGGAGCGGGCGGCCCGGAAGAAGGGTCTGTCCCCGTTCGACTTTTCGACGGAGCTGTCGAACGAGTTCAAGGCGCAGTGGGACAAGTTCGAGATCCCTTACCGGTTCATCCGCACGTCGGATCCGCAACACCAGAAGACGGTGCAGTGGCTGTTTGAGCGGTGCCGGGCGAACGGCTACATCTATCCGAGCACGTACACGGGGCAGTACTGCGTCAACGACGAACTGTACGTGAACGATGCGCAGCCGGGCGACCCGTGTCCGGATTGCGGGCGTCCGACGGAGACGGTGACGGAGGAGAACTACTTCTTCAAGCTGTCGGCGTTCCAGGACCGGCTGCTGAAGCTGTATGAGGATCAGCCCGACTGGGTGGAGCCGGATTACCGGCGGAACGAGATTGTGGCGTTTGTGAAGGGCGGGCTGCGGGATCTGTCGATCACGCGGACGAACATCGCCTGGGGCATTCCCGTGCCGGTGGACGGGAACCACGTTTTCTATGTGTGGTTCGATGCCCTGATCAGCTACCTGTCGGCGGTGAAGGACGAAGGCGGGTGGCCGGCGGACCTGCACCTGATCGGCAAGGACATCCTGCGGTTCCACGCGATCTACTGGCCGGCGTTCCTGATGGCGGCCGACCTGCCGCTGCCGAAGAAGATCCTGGCGCATGGGTGGATCCTGAAGGACTCGATCAAGATGTCGAAGTCGCGAGGGAATGTGGTGCGGCCGGAGCCGCTGCGGCAAGTGATTGGGCCCGATCCGCTGCGGTATTTCCTGCTGCGCGAGATTCCGTTCGGGCAGGACGGGAACTTCAGCTACGACGTGCTGATTACGCGGATCAACGCGGACCTGGCGAATGGGTTAGGCAATCTGGCGAGCCGGACGCTGACGATGATCCGGCAGTATTTCAACAGCGAGATTCCGGCGAGCGCCGGCGATGCCGAGTTCAATACCCTGGCGGAGCAGACGCGCGACCAGTATCTGGAGTCGTTCAACCGCTTTGAGTTCAACCGGGCGCTGGAGAATCTGTGGTCGATGATCAGCCGGTTGGATAAGCACATTGTGGAGCGGGCTCCGTGGGTGCTGGCGAAGAAGCAGGATCCGGAGAGCCGGGCGCTGCTGGCGGCCACCTTGTATAACGTGGCCGAGGCGCTGCGGTTCATCTGTGTGCTGGTGCATCCGGTGATGCCGGATGCGACGCAGAAGCTGTGGAGCCAGTTGGGGATGACGACGGAGCTGGCGACGACGAATCCGACGACGCTGGCATGGGGCGATCTGCCGGCCGGGCAGAAGATCCAGCCGGCGGAGGGAATTTTCCCGCGCATCGACGCAAAGACCGCCATCGACAGAATTCAGGAAATCGACGATATGGAAGCTGATCGCATCAATGTTCTGTTAGGGAAGACGGACGCTCCGGCGGCGGAGGCGGCCGCGCCTGCGGCTACGCCGGTTGCCGCTCCGGCCGCGGCTGAACCCGCTGCCGCTGTGGAAGCTGCGCCTGCCACGGGTTGGACGCCGCCGGCGGGTGTGCCGCCACTGGCTCCGGTGATCACGATTGACGACTTCGTGAAGGTGGATCTGCGGGTGGCGCAGGTGCTGACCGCCGAGAAGGTGAAGGGCGCGGATAAGCTGCTGCACCTGACGCTGGATGTGGCGGAAGAGAAGCCGCGGACCATCGTGGCCGGCATTGCGAAGGCGTACGAGCCGGAGCAGTTGGTGGGGCGGAAGGTGGTCATTGTGGCGAACCTGGCTCCGCGGAAGCTGCGGGGCATTGAGTCGAATGGCATGATTGTGGCCGCTTCGCTGGAAGACGGGTCGCCGGTGCTGGCGGCGTTCCTGGAGTCCGTGCCGGTGGGCGCGCGCCTGAAGTAATGACGAGCCTGATTGACAGCCACTGCCATCTGGACGGCGAGCGGTTCGCGGAGGACCGCTCCGCTGTGATTGAGCGTGCGCGGGCGGCAGGGGTCGAGCTGATGTTGGCGATTGGGACGGGCGACGGTCCGCCGGATCTGGAGGCGGGCATCCGGCTGGCGGAGGCGTATCCGTTTATCTACGCGACGGTCGGGGTGCATCCGCATGAAGCCGCGAAGGTGACGGAGGAGACGTGGCCGGCGCTGATCGCGCTGACCGCGCATCCGAAGTGTGTCGCGGTAGGGGAGATTGGGCTCGACTACCACTACGATTTCTCGCCAAGGGATGTGCAGCAACGGGTGTTTGTGCGGCAGATGGAGATTGCGCGGGCGGCCGGGCAGCCGATCATTATTCATACCCGGGAGGCCTGGGCGGATACGGTGACGCTGATCCGCGAGCATTGGGCCGTGGAGCTGGGTGGGATCTTCCACTGTTTTTCGGGTGGTCCGGCGGAGGCGCAGCAGGCGTTGGACCTGGGCTTCCACGTGAGTTTTTCGGGGATCGTGACGTTCCCGAAGGCGACGGAGATCCATGAGGCGGCGCGGATGGTGCCGGCGGACCGGATTCTGGTGGAGACGGATGCGCCCTATCTGGCGCCGATCCCCTACCGGGGGAAACGGAACGAGCCGGCGTATGTCGTGGAGACGGCGAAACGGGTTGCGGAGCTGCGCGGTGTGTCTTTTGAGACCCTGGCGGAACAAACAACGGAGAATTGGCGGCGTCTGTGTTTGCAGGTGGGCCGCCGCAACGGATAAACTTGAGTCAGTCGATGGCAACCGGCAAGCTGGGTCTCGCACTCACCACGCGTGAAATTCTAAGCCTCGTCTCGAAAGATCTCGAGAAGGTGGAGCAGGAGTTTCGCCTGGAGTCGGTAGCCTCGGTGGAAGCGGTCTCGCAGATTGCGCAGTATCTGCAAGGCAATGGCGGGAAACGACTTCGGCCGATCATGTTGCTGGTTTCGTGCCGGTTGTTCCGCGAGCCGTCGCCCGAGGCCATCCGCCTGGCAGCCGTTGTGGAGTTGATCCACACCGCCACGCTCGTGCACGATGACATCATCGACGACGCGAAGACGCGGCGCGGCAAACCCTCAGCAAATGTTCTGTGGGGGAACCATACTTCGGTCCTCGCCGGCGATTGGCTGTACATGCAGGCGTTCCAGATTGCCTTGCGGATGCGCAGTTTTGAAGTGCTGGACCTGCTGATCACGCTGACGCAGCAGATGGTGGACGGCGAGTTGCTGCAACTGGAGCGGATCGGCCGGATCGACATCACGGAAGCGGATTCGATGGAGCTGATGGACCGCAAGACGGCCACGCTGTTTTCGGCCTGCACCAAGCTCGGCGCCATCGCGGCTGGGGCTTCGGAATCGGAGCAGACGGTGCTGGGCGACTTCGGCTGGAATTTGGGGATGGCGTTCCAACTGGTGGACGACATTCTGGACTTCACGTCGCGCGAGTCGATACTCGGCAAGCCGGTGGGCAACGATCTGAGGGAAGGCAAGGTGACCTTGCCGCTGATCTATGCCCTGCAGGATGCGAGTCTGGCGGATCGGGCCAAGGTGGCCATTGTGCTGAAGGAAGGGAACTACGAGAAGGTTCCTTTCGAGGAGATCCGCGCAATTCTCGATCGGCATCATGGGGTGGAACGGGCTCGAGTGCGAGCTCATGAGTTCACGGCTAAGGCGCGGACTCTGCTGCAGACGTTCCACGAGTCGCCGGCGCGGACGGCGCTGTTTGCGGCTACGGATCTGGTGGCGGATCGGGACCGGTAGGCTCCGTACAGCGGAGAGCCGGCCAAGGGGCCAACTGCGGACGACGGCGTCCGCTCTCCCGTCTGTTGCGACGAACGGCGGTTGCGTTGAGCTCCGCCGCTTGTGGGACGCACTTCTGCCGGAGGGCTCCCAAACACATACACTGGTGACGGCACCATGAATCGCCGGGAATTTGCCCTCACCCCTGCTCTGCTCTCCGCCTGCGGCCGCGCTCAGTCCGAAGCCGGCTGGCCCGCCAGTTGGGACCGCGAGCTAATCCGCAAGACTGTCCAAATCGCCGACGAAAAGTACGACTCCGAACACAAGATGATCTCGGTCATCCTCGGGCCGGAGTACCGCTACCACACGAAGATGCGCGACTGCCGGGCGCATCCCACACGCGACTCGCTGTCGTACGCGCTGTTTCTGCTGGAGGAGGGGGCGAAGGCTCGGGTGGAGCGGGCAAAAGAGATTCTGGACCGCGTTCTCAACCTGCAGGTGGTGGATCCCGAGTCGAAGTGGTATGGCATCTGGGGCTGGTATATGGAAGAGCCGCCGGACAAGATGTCGCCGGCGGATTGGAATTGGGCGGACTTCAATGGCTCGCTGCTGCTGGTGATTGAGTTCCGGAATGGAGCCAAGCTGGGCGATGAACTGCGGGCTCGGGTGCGGGCGTCAATCCGGCATGCGGCACATTCGGTGAAGCGGCGGAACGTATCGATGTCGTATACGAACATCGCGATGAAGGGCACGTTCGTGACCCAGGCCGCGGCGGAGTTGCTGGGCGACGAGGAACTGCGGACGTACGCGACGGACCGCATGGTGCGGCTGTGCCAGGCGATTGATGAGACGGGCAGTTTTGCCGAGTACAACTCGCCGACGTACGCGCTGGTGAGTCTCACGGCGCTAACCCGGATCCGGATGTTTGTCCGGGATCTGGAGGCGAAGCGGCGGGCGAGTATGCTGGAGCGCCGGTTGTGGCTGCATATGGCGTCGCATTGGGACGCGGGTCGGAAGCAGTTCGCGGGTCCGATGAGCCGGTGCTACCGGAACGACATCGGGTATCCGGCGTGGCTGGAGAAGGCACTGGGCGGACGGCTGAAGCTGGTGACGCCGCAGAACCGGAGCGACGATGGGGATACGGCGATTCACGACTACCGGTGCCCGCCGGATCTGACGGAGCGATTTCTGAAGGCGGAGCCGGATCGGGAGCAGCGGGAGTTGTTTCTGGCTAAGCCTGAGACCGCGGGCACAACCTACTTTTCGAAGGACTTCTCCCTGGGGACTGTGAACCGGGGGGATTTCTGGGTGCAGCGGCGGCCGCTGATCGGATTCTTCGGCGACGATTCGCGTCCAGCACGCACGATCCAGCTGCGGGTGGTGAAGGACGGCTACGATTTCTCGTCGGCGCTGTTCTTCAGCGCGCAGCGAGGCCCGCGTGTGTTGGGGATGATCAACTTCCGGAACCCGGGCGGGGATAAGCACATCTCGCTGGATCCTATTCAGAACGGCGAGTTCGACTGTGGGCGGATGTTTGTCGAGTTCGACATCGAGGGCCTGGACGCGTTCACGACCGAGCTGGTGGAGAACACGCTTTTTGTAAAGTCGAAGAATCTGCAGCTCCGCTTCCGGATTCTGGACGCGCGTTGGGGCGCGCATCGGCCCGAATTGAAGATGTCCAAGACGACGCAGAGCGTGACCGCTACTTTGGATCTGAAGCCGGCCGATGCGCCGAAGCGCGTGCGGTGGAGCGGACTGCCTGCAGCGTATGCGGCGTTCGCGCTGGAGTTGGCCGACGGGGCCGGCGAGTTTCCCGATTCCACGCCTGTTTCGAAACTTGAAGGTGGGCTGCTGAAGATGGAATGGGTGGATCTGGCACTGACCGCCGCCACGAAAGTGCAGAGTGTGGAGCTGCAGAACGCGGCGTTCGCAGGCGACCAACGACTAGTACCAAGGCTCGAAAAGCGTCGATTGGCGGGCATTGCGCCCGGTGTTGTAGTGGGCTAAGCTTCTGTTTGGCCCAACGCTATCGAAAGGTGCGTACTGCATGCTAAACCGCCGCCAGTTTCTGGCCACCTCCGCCCTTGCCGGCGGGTCTGTTCTGAGTGGTGCCAAAAGCAAGCTCCGAATCGGCGTCACGGACTGGAATCTGAGGATGGCGGGTGAGGTTGGAGCGGTGGCCACGGCGGCGCAGTTAGGGTTCGAGGGCGTCGAGGTGAGTCTGGGGCGGAAGCCGGTGGACGGGAAGCTGCCACTGGACAATGCCGAGCTGATCGCCAAGTATGTGGCGGCCGCCAAGGAGCAGAAGATCGCCCTGGCCGGGACCTGCCTGGACATTCTGCACGTCAACTATCTCAAGAACGACAAGCAGGGGCAGAAGTGGGTGGGTGACTCGATCCCCATCACGAAGAAGCTCAACGCGCGAGTGGTGCTGCTGCCGTTTTTCGGCAAGGGTGCACTGGAGACCAGGGCGGAGCAGGAGTATGTAGGCGACGTTCTGAAGGAGTACGCCAAGGAAGCGGAGAAGGCGGGCATCCTGCTCGGACTGGAAGATACGATTTCGGCCGAGGACAACGTGCGGATTCTGGACCGTGTGGCCAGCAAGCATCTCAAAGTCTACTATGATGTGGGGAATTCCACAAACGGGGGCTTTGACGTGCTGAAGGAGATCCCCTGGCTGGGGGCCTCGCGGATCTGTCAGTTCCACCTGAAGGACAAGGGGTACCTGGGGGAGGGAAGCATTAACTTCCCCGAGGTTATGAAACGAATCATGGCCCTGGGCTTCACGGGGTTTGCGAACCTGGAGACGAGTTCGCCGTCGAAAGTGATCGCTAACGATATGAGGCGCAATCTTGACTTTGTCCGCAAGTCCATGGGGTAAAGCGAGCGTGTCCCGTAACCCCTTACAAAGTCACGGTGAAGGTAACACTTGCAGGGTGTGGTATCTTTGTATTCAGCAGATGTTCGAGTCCGAAATGTAACGTTGGTAGCTGTCATGCCAGATGGGATTAACCTGGGTAAATGCCAGCGAATGAGGGCTTTGCCACTCTTTCCCATTGACATTCAGGTACGGGCAGTTTACAGTTGGGTTCTACCGTAATGTAGATTTATCTACAACCTCAGGATAGTGGCAGCGAGGTCCGTGCATGACCTTTCAAGTCGGTGAGAAGGTGGTCTACCCGAACCATGGAGTAGGCACAATCGAGAACATCAGTTCTCGCTCCTTCGGTATTCAATCCGAGAAGTTTTATCTCCTCCGTCTCTCCTATAACAGTCTTACCGTTATGGTTCCGTTCTCGCATGTCGACGTGGTCGGCTTGCGGAAGGTGACCAAGAACGGTGAGATCACCAAAGTCCTGAACTATCTGGCAACTGGCGACAGCAAGAGTTGTCACGACTGGAAAGACCGATTCAAGGAAAACTCCGCCAAGATGCAGAGCGGCAGTCTCCTTGAGGTGGCGGAGGTGCTGAAGTGCCTAGTGCGGCTTCAGTCCGCGAAACCGCTCTCTTTCCGTGAAAAGAAGATGCTCGACCGAGCAAGGATCATGCTGGTGACCGAACTGGCGACGTCGAGGGCTATGAAAGAGCCCGAGGCGGCAGAAATGTTAGGACGCGCGCTCTCGAAATCCAATCTGAAGTTCCCCGAACCCCTGTAACCTCGCAGGGCCGCCCCGGTGGACACGCTTAGCCTCTCGATCCTCCACGGATGAAGATCACATCAGTCGAAACGGTGCGCCTGCGTCGCGGTTTGACCGTGCACGCAGGCCCCATCGGCTGGCTGTGGGTTCGAATCCATACAGATGAAGGATTGATCGGGTTGGGCGAGACCTATCCCCACCCCGCCAGCGAACAAGCCGTCGTCCTGGACCGGCTCGCGCCCCGGCTGATTGGGCGGGACCCCCTTTCCATCGAAAAGATCTGGGCCGACCTGTTTCTGGAGGTCGCCTACAGTGGCTGGGCCGGCGCGGAGATGCGTGCGATGAGCGCGATCGACATCGCCTTGTGGGACTTGGCCGGGCAGGCGGCCGGGCAGCCTATCTACAAGATGCTCGGCGGCCCGTGCCGGGACCGAATCCGGATCTACAACACCTGTTACGACCACTACGACTTTCTGACGCAGCCGGTTGAACTGGCGCGATCGCTGGCGGAGATGGGCATCCACGCCATGAAGATCTGGCCGTTCGACCCGATTGCCCGCGAGACCGGCGGGCACTGGATCACGGCGGAGCAGATGAGGCGCGGCCTGGCGGGGTTCGAAGCGATCCGGGCCGAGTTGGGCGACAGCATGGAAGTGGCCATGGAGTTCCACGGGTTCTGGAATTTGCCTTGCGCCATTCAGATCGCCCAGGCGCTGGAGCCGCTGAAACCCATGTGGCTGGAGGAGATGCTGCCGCAGGACAACATGGCGGCGTATCGGGAATTGGCCTTAGCCACGAGCCTGCCCCTGTGCCTGAGCGAGCGTCTGATGACGATATGGCAGTTCCGGGAACTGCTCGAACTGAGGGCGGCGCGGGTGGTGATGCCCGATTTGGCCTGGTGCGGCGGCTTTACACAGGGCCGGAAGATCGCGGTGCTGGCTGAGTCGCAGTATCTGCCGGTGGCTCCGCACAACTGTGGGGGGCCGGTGCTGCATTGGGCGAGCGCCCATTTCGCGGCGGCCGTGCCGAACCTGCGTATCTGCGAGACGGTCCGGCGCCACTATCTCGACGAATACAAAGGCCTTATGGACGAAGAGCTGTTGCCGCGGGACGGCTGGCTGCCGTTGCCCACGGGGGCCGGGCTGGGCGTCCGGCTGAGCGAGGACCGGCTGAAACAGAGCGATGTGGAAATCCGCCGGTATCCCGATTGAGAGAGACCAGTTAGGTGGAACCGCGTAGTACTCTCCTCAAACCTTAGGCTACTTACCCGTAATCTAGGTGGTCTCGCGCATAGTCTCCTCTCTGAACCGTGCCGATGATTGGGATGGAAGGACACGGTTCGACGCATGCGTTGTCTGCACTGCGGCAGGCGGCTTTCGCTGCTGCGGAAATTCTCGGACGGAGAGTTCTGCTCGGCTGAACACCGGCAGGTCTTTCAACAGCAGCAGAGCGACCTGGCTCTGGCGCGTCTGATTGAATCGCAGAATCGAATTACGCAGCCTCCGAAGGCGAAGCCCTCTCCGAAACCGGTAGTCCGGCCGAAGGCGGCAGCGGAGGGCGAACCGCAAGTTCCTGAAGCGCGGCCCATTGCGGAGTGGTTCAAGGCGGTTGGACGGAGAGTCGTATCCGTTCCCAACAACGCGCCGTTTGATCCCCAGCAGAGCAGTTCTATCCCACGGGTGGCATTGGGTGTGTGGCAACAGGGGTTTGACGAGGCCCTGGCCGTACGGCTGACCGTTGGGTCGTCGCCGATTGCCCGGCAATGGCAGCCGACGGTTCTGAATCCGCTCTTCCGTCTAGGCATCCATCTTCCGATTGACGCGAACCCGGTCCCACCGTGTTTTGCACTCGGAGCCGCGGAGCAGTGCCCGCTGCGCCTGGCAGTCTGTCCGACCGGCGTCGCCCAGCAGAGGGCGCCGGCAGTGATCGCGCTCAATGTGGAAGGCGTTTGCCGCATCCCCGCGCTGCTGTTTGGAACCGTTGCCCCTGACCGGCCGGCAGTGGTGGAACCGGAGCCCCCGCGGTTTGCCGACGCGTTGATGCCGCTAGCGTATCCGGTACCGGAGCTTTCCCGGCTCTCCACCGTCTCTGCGCCTTCGCCGCTGCAGCCCCACATGGAGCGGCATAGCAAGCTAACCGCGACGAGTGGAACAGGACGCATGGCCGAAGAGGAAGCCACTCCGTTGCCGCTGGCGGAGACGCTGCTTCCCCTGGCGATGCCAGTGGCCGGATCCGGCCCTGAGATCACGATCGCCGAACCAGTTTTGAACTTGCCGCTGGAAGCCGATGCGTGGAGCGCTGGTTGGGCGTCAAACACTCCACGGAACGCCGGCCGCATGGCCGTGGCCGTGCTGCGCGACGAGTCCGCGATGGAACCGATGGCGGCACCACAGGTGTTGGCGCTGAGTGCTGTCATTTCGAACATGGAGACGTCTGCCCTTGTCGCCGAAGCGGGACCGGCGTCGCCCAAATCGCAGGCGAAGCCGGCACTGGCCGGAATGCCTGAGAGCCGACGATCCGCGCGGTTGAAGGTCAAAGCGATGGCCGCGGCAGTGGGCTTGGGCCCAGCGGCGTCGAACGTGGAACCGCTCGGTGGGAGCGCGGTACCTGGAAAGCCCGGCGGTCCAGGCCGGCAGATCCGGACCGGCCTGATTCTCCGTGAGGAGCAATGCGCCCTGGTGGTTTCCGGTGCGCAGGATGCGCCGAAGCCGGTGGTGTGGGACAGTCTGGCCGTCGAGATCCTTGATGTGGCGTGCGCACCTTGCGTGCCCGCGGGCCATTTGTGGCCGGAAGTTCCGGAACCGGTGGTCATCCCGCCAGAGATGGAAGCCGAGTCCTTCCCGTATGAGGACGAGGAGATCATCGTCACGCGAGTGGTGCGGCCGCTGATCGATGATGCCGCGGCGCTGAGCGGATTGGCGGATGAGCCACCTGCAACGCAGGTTACGAGCTGCGACGTGCCGGACGAGCCGTTGGCCGCGTTGGAGGCCGCGCTGGCCACACATTCACCCAGGGTAGAGCCAGAGCCGACTGAAAGCCCCGTCGCCGCGCAGCAGAGCGAGGCCCACGAGCTCGAACTGGCCGCGCTGAACGCCGCCGTGGAGGCTCTGACAACTGACGAGGAGCCCGCCGCCGAGCCGGTCCCGGCCATGGCGGTATTGCAGGCAGCCGTCGAAGCGGAACAACTGACGGACCCCGGCGATGCCGTTCCGTCGTATGAGATCGAGCCGGACGCGCTTCCGCCTGCAACGTCCGAAGTGACCACTGAGCCGGCCGTCGAGTCTACGCCGCTGATGACTGAGTCGCCGGTGGCGGCGCAAGCGGAACAGCTGACCGGCAGTTGGACCGCCGATGAGGCGCAGCAAGCCGAAGCGGACCTGCCCGTGGAGCAGTCCGTGGAGCGGGACCTTCCGATGTGCGACCAACTGCGGTTGTATGCCGGACGAGGTGAAACCGGAGCCGGCTGCGTGACGCATGCGAGCAGCGCGGATGACCTCGGCGTATGGGTGGATGCCCTGGCTCGTGATCCAATGCGGCCGGGTTCGCGGCTGGTGGTCGATCACGCCGATGGCTCGGGTCCCCGCCGTTCTCAAGCCGAACGTCAGTTGAAGAAGCCGAGCGGACTGCTGCGTTTCGACACTCAGAAGCTGCCGGGACGGCGTTTCTGGGCCCATGCGCCCTCCGATCTGAAGTGGGTGGCGCTGGCGTTGCCATTGATTCTAGGGCTCGTGGTCTACAGCTTTAAGGCCTCACCGCCGAAGACTGAAGCAGGGCGGAGTGTCGCAAGCAAGTCGCCCTCGGTAATCGGCAGTGAGCTGAACTCGATTCAGAAAGTGATTCTGGACCGGGCGGCCATCAAGCTCTACGACGATTTCCGCGGCGGTTTAGGCTCCTGGCAGGGCGCTGAAGGCTGGGCCAAGACCTGGAAGTATGGCGAAGCCTCCTTCCTGGAACCCGGGCAACTGGCGTTGTACTCGCCGACTGTCAATATGAGGGACTACACGATTCAGTTCCTGGGGCAGATCGAGCGGCGAAGCCTGAACTGGGTGTTCCGCGCGAGGGACAACAGGAATTACTACGCCATGCGGATTGTCATAACGAGAACCGGTCCGCTTCCGCAGGCCAGCGTGGTGCGGTATGCGGTGATTGACGGGAAGGAAGCCGGCGCCAAGACGTTGCCGCTACCGTTCCCGGTGCACAGTGACACGCTGTACCTGGTGAAGATGGAGGTCCGCGGTGATTCGTTCACGACCTACATCCAGAGTCAGGTGGTTGACAACTTTTCCGACACGCGGCTGGAAGGCGGCGGGGTTGGGTTTTTCAGTCCGAAGGGCGACAAGAGTTATCTCCGATGGGTGGAAGTGACCCACCAGTATGACGTCCTGGGGCGATTGTGTGCGTTTCTGGCGCCATACAACGTCCAAGCCGAGGGGAGGAAGACGGAATGAGCGGAAAGCGCGAAAAGGCGGATTCTATGCGGGACTCCAATAAGAACAAAGATTTTCAGGCGACGATCGACGGCGGAACCGCGCTGGCGAGAGCCGTGGCACTGCACCTCGAAGGTAAGGGTAAGGAAGCCTTGCGTGAGTTGGACCGGGCCGTGGAGTCTGGTGACCCGCCTCGCGAAGTCTATTCCGCCAAGGGACACATCCAGTTTGAGCTCGAGCTCTATGAAGAGGCCGTGAAGAGCTACGAGTCGCTGATCAGCCTGGATCCGAACTCCACTTCGGCGTACTTCAACCTGGCGGTGAGCCAGGAGAAGTTGGGCCGTTGGAATGAAGCGGCGAGCAACTTCCAGCGCGCGTTGTCGAGCGATCCGACGCGCATGGACGCACGGTTGGGGCTGGGGATCTGCCTGCTGCACACGCGGAGCGCCGAGAAGGCGCTGGAGTGCTTCGACGCCTGCCTGGGCAAGACACCGACGGAAGAGACTCCGTTATTCGGCAAGGCCGTGGCGTTGGAACTGCTGGGCCGGTACGACGAATCCCTGGAGCTGTACCGCCAGATCATCGAAGCGAATCCGAACGCCGAGGAGCCGATGGCGAACATCGTGCACATCGGCATGCGCAAGGGCGACACGTCGCTGGTGCGCGATATGAGCGAGAAGTTGCTCACTTTGCGGCCGTTCTCGCAGGCGGCGCTGGAAGGGCTGGCGTGGTGCGCGTTCGCGGCCGAGGACTATGAAGCCGCCTCGAAGTACTGCGCGAAGCTTGTGGAACTGACGCCCGAGCACTTCGAGCGCTGGTACAACCTGGGCGTGGCCTATCAGAAGCTGAGCAAGCACGACCAGGCGGAGAAGGCCTATGTCGAGGCCGGGCGCCTGAAGCCGGAGCATCCGCAGACCTGGGCGAACATGGGCGTGGTGCGCCAGAACCTGGGTAATCCGAAGGGCGCGCGGGAGTCGTACGAGGTTGCGTTGCGGCTGAAGTCGGACACACCCGAGGTGCTTTCGAATCTGGCCGGCCTGCTCGAAGAGCAAGGCCAGACGGCGGAAGCCGAGGAGATGTACGGGCGGCTGCTCCAGAAGAATCCGGAATGGGATGACGCGTGGTTCCGGCTGGGCTACCTGCAACTGACGCGGGGCGACGCGATGAGCGCGATCCAGGCGTTTGAGCGGTGCATCGCGAAGCGCAAAGACTGGCTGGAGGCGCTGATCAACCTTGGCCTTGGCTACAAGCAGATCGGCGAGAACGACAAGGCGATCCAGAGCTTCGAAGCGGCGCTGGCCGTCAAAGCCGACAGCGTGGAGGCGATGCGTGGACTGGCTGCGCTGGCCATCGAGCGGCAGGATCATCCCAAGGCGCTGGACCTGCAGGGCAAGCTGATCGACTTGGGTGAGCGTACTCCGGAGTTGTTCTACAACACAGGCCTCCTGCTGCAGAAGCAGGGCCATGTGGACGACGCGGTTTCGTTGTATCGCGAAGCGCTTGGGCTGAGACCGAATTTCCCCGAGGCACTGCTGAATCTCGGCCATGCGCTGAAGCTGCAGGGCCGGGCCGAAGAGGCGCGGTCGTGCTGGCGTCAGGCTCTGGAGATGAAGCCGGAGCTGGCGCAAGGGTACTTCGGAGACTGATCGGGTTCGAAATCAGGGCGGATGAACGGGGGCGGCTTCGGCTGGCCCCCGTTTTGCTTTGGCGGGTGAGGGGAAGTTGGATTTTCAAAGAGCTTTTGGCGCGGACGCCCGGACGAATGGGTTCGTTTGGTTGGATGGCCTATATTCGGTCAGGTGGAAGGGCCAGGTGGGCTGTGAGCGGTCTCCGAAGGCGATGGGGGTTCTGTCGGACGACTGGGTTCGATTGGCTGCGTGATGCCGAGGTGGGTGACCGACGACTGCATTGGCGAGAGGACGCTGCCTTCCGGCGCTGGGGCGGCGGTTTGGCTTCGTTTCCAGGGATTGCGGGCGGAACGGGCTGCGTGCTGGCGCGCGTGACTATCCTTTGAAGAGAGGTTTGGCTGGGATTGAGTTGGGGTTGGCTCGGGCGTTACCGTTGTTGGGATGGGCCCCCGGCGATGCCGGGGGGAATGGTGGTGGAGTAGTTCTGGTTGTTGCGACGGGTCGGAGATTTGGGTTCTTTCGGGAATACTGCCACTGGGCGCGACCGTGTTTTCGTCCGTGGGGACGGGCGGTTGGCTTGGGTGGCTGTCTTTTGAAGACAGATTTGGCTGGGATTGAGTTGGGGTTGGCTTGGGCGTTACCGTTGTTGGGATGGGCCCCCGGCGATGCCGGGGGGAATGGTGGTGGAGTAGTTCTGGTTGTTGCGGCAGGTTGGAGATTTGGGTTCTTCCGGGAGTTGCCGCGGGCATGCTGCCGCTGACGGTGAGAGCATCCTGCTCCCGGAGCACTAGCGGATGGGGCGCATGGTCCTTTTGATCTTCGAATTGATCTTCGGCGCGACGTGGTTGGGCGACGGGTTTCTCGGGTGCTGACGAGTTGAGGGCTTGGCTTCGTTCGGTGCAGCGGGCCTCGGCAGGAGGATGCGGAGCTACCACCGATTGGAGCCTCTTGGCTTCGTTTAGTGGTTCTGGTGTCGCGGGGCAGCGGAGATAGAGGCGGTAACGGCCTCGGACCGGTCCCACTGTTGGCGGTTTGGGCGGCTGCGGCGGCCGTGGGGGCTGCGGTGCTCCGACGCGGATGGAAAATGCTCCGGAGAGGGGGCCGTAGCTCCAACCGCTGTCGTTGTAGGTGATGGGCAGCGTGCTTTCGGGACCGAGATCGGACGGAGCCAGATGGGCGAGCGTGGGCCATTCGCTCGATCCACCCGCTCCGGCGGCCATGGTTTTGGGTGCTTCTTCTTCGATTGCTTCTTCGATGTGGGCGGACTGCGCGGCGAGTCCGGCCAGACAGCGTTCGACCCGATTGACACGACAGGCGATCCAGCGGTGGTAGGCCAGGAGCCCTTTGGCGGCGGCGGTCTGCTGAGCGAGCCAGAGGGCTGCCTGGTCGGTGCTGCCATCGGTCTCGGCGCAGGCGGTGTCGAAGAGGGTGCGTTCGAGGGCGTGCCAGCGGAGTTCGTGGGCCTGCAGCATGCAGCGGTTGATGAGGAGCAGGCGGGCTCTGTCGTCGGGACAGGAGGCGGTGCGGCGGAGGGCGTCGTGCAGACACTGGTCGGCGAAATGTGGCTGCAATTGGAACGTGAACGGGCAGGGAAGGGTTTTGCGGGCGTTCTGGGAGGAGGCTCGTTTGCCGGCTTCGGTGCGGGGCCCGGTGGACTTCCGGGCGTTGGCGCGATTGGCGGCCAGGCGGCAGGCAGAGAGCGGGCGCCGGGCTCGATCGGCGCCTTCGGCCGCCTGGTGGTTGTTGCCGGCGACAGCGGTAGCGACCATTGCCTCGGATGTATCGTGCTTCCTCATAAACTAGCCTCCTGAAAAATGATAGCGGTGGTCCACCAAGAAACCCTCCGGGACGAATGTCGCATCTCGTTGAAAATAATTGAATAGACTATTTTTTTACAGTGTTGTGACCGCCTTTTATTCGCCCACGCGAAAATAGGCCCGACATGAAGAATTGCTGCGTGGGGGAGGGGTGGCACCGGAGATAAGCGAGGCAGCGTACCGGCGGCCATCGGGATGGGGCCGTTGCCTGTAAAATCAAGGACTTCTTGAGGGTTGGAGCGATGTGAGGTCCAGTGAAGCGGCGGCACCGAGCTACGTCGCCGGTTCCGAGTGATACCGATCAGTATTCCGATCTCAAACCGATCACGATTCCGAACTTATGCCGATCACCGTTCCGAAGTGATGCGGATCACCACGGCGGAGTCTGCCTCCATCCCGAGCAACGCGTTTCTTGCCGTCATGGCGGCGCACCTCCGAGGCCGGCTGGCGCGATCCTGGCGACGCACGGCGGCCCGGACGAGGAACCCGCTCACGTCGCCGCGAGTTGGTGGTGGGTCCTATAGCCGGGCGTGATTTCGATCATGGTGGATTCGGCGTGTGCCAGGGAGGAGGACACAAAAGGTGTGGCTGAGCCGGAGCGGGTGCCGTGGACCGGATGGGGGCCACAGGAGAGGCGGGCCATTTGCGGGCGCGTGTTACCTTCCGGAGGCGGTTTCGTCTGGCCGAAATAACCTTCTCCTGGTATTGTATTCGCATATCGTGAGCGCCGAGCCCTCTCCTCTTTTGCTACATTCCGATCTCGCCGATATGTTGTTTGACATTATCGAGGCACCTGTTTCGGAGCGTGAGCTGCGTCTGCATTCGATCCGGCAGGCATCGCCGGAGACTGCGGTCGAGCTCGAGAGGCTGCTGCAATGTCACGATGCCGCGGGGGAGTTCCTGTTGCGGCCGGCGGATCTTCCTGACGACGAGTTGCCACAGCGGGTGTTGAGCTCCGGGCTGTTGCTGGCGGAGCGATTCCTCATTGAGCAGTTTCTCGGGGCCGGGGGCTTTGGCGAGGTGTATCTGGCGCTCGATCAGGATCTCGGCCGCCGTGTGGCGATCAAGACGATCCGGCCGAGTTCGATGGCTCGGCCGGATTTCATCGATCGGTCGAAAGAGGAGATTCGGGCGGCGCGAGCGGTGGCGCACCGGAACCTCTGTCGATTGTATGATTTGCACCGCGCCACGTTGAATGGGGCGGAGATCATATTTCTGAGCATGGAGTGGATTTGTGGGCCGACTCTCGCCGAGTATCTTCGCGAGCGCGTCCCGACCGAGAGCGAAGCGTACGGAATGGCGGAGCAGCTTCTGGCCGGGGTGGCGGAACTGCATTCTCGTGGCGTGATTCACTGCGACCTCAAGTCGAGCAATGTGATGCTGGACCCTGAGCCGGACGGCGGCCACCGCGTTGTCGTCACGGACTTCGGCATGGCGCGAATGAAGCCTCTGGGGGGCCAGGACACGCTGACCGTCCTTCAATCGGGTTGGGCGGCGGGGACTCCGGCCTATATGGCGCCGGAGCAACTTCGGGGCGCGAAAGGGAGCGTTGCCTCGGACCTGCATGCCGTGGGCGTGATCCTGTTCGAGCTGCGGACGAGACGTGTGCCATTCGAGGGTGACTCCCCGCTGGACATCGCCATGGCGCGGCTGGAGCACGATGCTCCTTCGGTGCGCCGTTTCGATCGAACGGTGAGCAAGCCGTGGGACCGGGCGATCGCGGCGTGTCTGGAGCGCAAGCCGGAGGACCGGCCCGGCTCGGCGCTGGAAGTGATGGCGCTGCTCAACGGGGAGCGACGCGCGCTCTCGCGGCGGTGGTTTGTGGCGGGGGCCGCCGCAGCGGTGGGCGTGCCGGCGGGGTATCTGGTGTGGAGCCGTCTGGAGCAAGGGGACGGGCTTTCGCTGGCGGCCCGTCGGAGCATGCAACTGGGGGCGATGTTTCTGCGGGACCGCAACCGGCAGAGTTTCGAATCGGCTGTGCAGGAGTACTCGTCGGTGACGCGTGCATTTCCCGATTACGCCCCTGCGTGGGCGGGCCTTGCCGATGCGTACAGCTCGCTGAACGGATTCGGATTTGCAGACACTCGTGAAATGCTTCGAAAGGCCACCGAGGCAGGCCGGCGAGCCGTCGAGCTGGATCCGCGGAATGGGCGTGTTCTGGGCGTGTATGCCCGGAACCTGTCTATGAATGTGCGGCACTGGCTGGAGGCGGAACCGTATTTCGTGAAGGCGATGCGATTGAGTCCGGACGACCCTCGGCTAACAGCCTGGTACGCGGCTCATCTAGGGCGTCTGGCTCGGTATCGGGAGGCCCTTGAGCTGCTGCAGCGGGGACTCGACGCGCACCCGGACGACCTTGCGCTGAACTACCAGTTGGCGACCGAATACCTACGCGCGGGACGACTGGGTGATTTCGAAGCGGCGTCGCGAGAGCTCGTCCGCCTGTTCTTCGACAAACCGCTTTGCCGGCTGACGTTGGCTCGGGCGCTCGAATTCTCGGGGAAGCTCGACGAGGCGGAGGGCGAGATCCAGGAAGCAGAACGGCTTGGAGCGGGAGGGGCCGCGGTTCAACTGCGCGTGACGCTTGCGGCGGCCCGCGGCCGCATGGAGCTTGCCCGCCGTCTCGCCGTGCAGGTGGGGCAGAAATGGGACCGAGGCGAAGTGGAGGCGGTGCAATTTGCCGTGGTGTGTCTGGTGACGGGGCAGGATCACAAGGCCATTGAGATCCTGAACGAAGGGTTCAACCGCGAAGACAGCTCCGTCCTTTACGCGCCGACCTATATCTACTTTGCGCGACTGCGCCACACCGAGGAGTTCGTCCGATTCGCCAGGCGGCTGGGGCTACCCGGCTGAGGCTGTTATAGACGGAAGGGTGTCACTTCGAGGTCCTCCCGCCGGAGGGGCTGTTCGCGCCAGCCGAGCCGGACTGGGGCATCGAACAGGCGGCCGGGTCCGAAGTGGGGCGCGAGGGGCCGCAAGCCCGGCGCGAGGACGCGCACGACGGGCCATGACGTCTCGGGCCGCGTCAGGTCGAGGTAATACGCCGCGATGCCGGCGCTCTGCAGGCGCCGCAGGCAACGGTCGAGATGACCGGCGGTGGACTGGTCCGGAGGAGGGGGTGGCAAGGGGATCTCGCCGTTCGGCACCGCTTGCGGGTAGCGTTCCGGAGTGATCGAGGCGAGCCAACGGCTCAATGACGACGTTGGGCCGGGCCGCATCGCCCAGAATTCGACCAAGGCCGCCTCGGCCAGGGCTTTCGCCGCGGCGACTGCCGGATCCGGGTCGGCGGCGGAGCCCAGGGCGACGCGTCCGTCCTGTTGATGCCGTAGGGAGGCGACGTATACGGAGACGCCAAACTCCGTGGTGATGTCGAGGATGGAGGCGCTCCAACCCTCACGGCGGGCCTGGGCGACCATGCGACGGAGGTGCGGGTCCGAGACCGATTCGACCTGGAGCGCAGGCCGTGGGATGCGGTTGTACCACCAGATGGCGACGGCGTCGCGTTCGATCAATTCGAGCAGCCCCGATAGGAGGGCGGACGCCTGGTCGGGTCCACAGGCGCAGCCGTTGGAGTCCGCGATGCAGACGGGCCCGTCTCCGAGGGTGAGCGGCCAGAAATAGCAGTAGTCGGCCGGCGCATAGAGGGTTGGTCCGCCGGCGAGCGGCCGAACCTCGGCCCACAGCCTGGGCACATGTTCGTCGTAGAGGCCGGGACGTTCGTCGTCCGCCTCGGGCAGGCCGGTGGTTTGGTCGCTGGCGCAACAGAGCAGGTGGTTGAGAGGGATGGCGTCGATGTCGCATCCGGCGGCTCTCACGAGGGGCTCGGTGCCCTGGTAGACGAGCGAGTAGCGCTCCAGGGCTTCTCCGACCAGAGAGTTGCGGGCCTCTTCGGGTGTCGTCCCCTTTCCTCCGACCTGTTGCGGCTCGATGACGCCGATGTGCGGGTGACGGGGATAGGAGAGGAGGCAACGGCCAATGGCGACGTGGGCGCCGAGGAGGCTTCCCGACGCCTGTTGGCGGACGATGCCGGTGTAGCGGCCTTCGAGGGAGGCGAGCGGCGCGGGTGAGGTGTGCGGTGCGCAGTGGGGACAGGAGCCGTTGGGGACGACGGCGCTGCGGGTGATTCGCTGGGTGACGGTGTCGAAGTGGAGTATGCCGTCGGTGAGATCGGGGATGGTCAAACCGGCCGCCAGCAGGGTTGCGGACGTGGCGATCCAGCCGGCGGCCATCACTTCTGTGGAGGGAGTTTGGGCCACCGAGTGGTCGGGCGCATACGGTGCGTTTGCCAACAACGTGGAGTTCTGGGGGTAGCGATTGAGGGTGAGCCACCAGTGGAGGCAGGCGTAGCAGACGTGCGAGGACTCGTGAAAGAACGGGCCGAGCCAGAGGGTCTTGCCGACCGGTTTCGCCAGCAGGCAGCGTGGATGGGCGGCGACGGAGGCGGCGACCTCGGGGCGCAGGTAGTCGTCGGTGACCACGACGCGGAGGCCTGCTCCGGCGGCGCATGTCACGTGCTGTTGGCCCAGGACCAACTCCAGAAAGTCGGTGGCGGCTGCGATGGGGATCAGTTCGATGCCGGCGGGGGCGAGGCGTGCGCCGGCGAGTTCCTGGTAGGCGGCAAAGGGGTTTGGTTGTTCTGCTGGCGGGAGTGGCGTCGCGGCGTCGTCGAAGTAGGCGCCGTCCTCAGCGATGGAGATGGGCTGGCCGTTGGGGAGAAGAATCGTCCGGCGGCTGTGGGACGGCGGGCGTGGGTTTTCCACCCGTCAAGAGTAGCAGAGAGTCAACGGCGGACGACGCCGGACTGGATGGGGGTTCGTTGTGGTGCTCGGCTCGTGAGCGACGGATCAAAGGAAAAATGACAAGGTGTTGGCCTCGGGATGTCCCGTTTTTCTGCTGGAGTCCGCTTAGTGAAAGTAAGAGGCAGTAATCATAAATGAAAGGACAGAGCAAGTGAGCAACTCCCCTGCTTCGCCCGCAGCGTCCGACGGGACTGTTGGCGCCTTGATGACCGATATTGTGGATGCGAAAGTTCTCAAAGATGATGAGGAATCGTTGAAGGAACGTGGGTATGCCCTCTTGGCGCGGAAGAAGAAGGAGCCTCGCCCCGTTCCGGACGATCGTTCTGCACGCTGCGAAGAGCTAACACACCTTTTCGTCGGTGACAAAAACGCATGTCAGATGGTCGCCCAAGCGATAGCGAAGTCTTCCAATGGCGAATTCTTCGGCCCGCAATGCGGCCGGTCGGGAAGAGACGTCAAGGTTATCACGTGCAAAGATGGGGCCGACGACGCGCTCGTCGAAACTTACGGTGCGATCGCGTGCCACTGCACTTCCGAACGACTGAACCAACGGCTCCAGGTTAAGAAAGTGCTGCTCACCAACAAGGTGTACCCGCATTGGGATACGGAATTCACATGTAGCTACCTGGCGAATGCCAACGGCATCGATCCGGAAGGTGGGCTTCCGGGAGTACCGCAGACGCCACAAGCGGGCTGCGAATGCTGCGGAACAAAAGCGTCTCAAGCGAAAACGGAATGCCCCGAGGATGCAGGCGGGACGAGTTAACCAGGTTCGGAAACGGGCCGTTGTCCTGCTAACGAGGTCATCTTGCGCGCCTCTGCCCGTGGTCGGGGTTCAGGTGTTGTTGGGTGGTTGGCCGCCGAGTTCGCCGAAGAGCCAGGCTCGGGCCATGAACCAGTCGCGCTTTACGGTGCGAGTGGTGATGCCGAGGACTTCGGCGATTTCGTCCTCGGTGAGGCCGCCGAAGAAGCGCATTTCGACGACGCGGGCCTGGCGGTCGTTGATTCTGGCGAGGCGTTCGAGGGCCTGGTCGATCTGGATCGTCTGGTCGGGGGTGTTGTGGTCGAGGGCGCCGGCGATGGCGGCGTTGAAGTCGCGGCGGGCGGCGCGTTTGGCGCGGGCATGGTCGACGAGGATGCGGCGCATGATGGTCGAGGCGAGGGCAAAGAAGTGGCGCCGGCCGTTGAGGTCGCGCTCGCAGTCCTGGACGAGGCGGAGGAAGGCCTCGTGGATTAGGTCACTGGGCTGGAGGGAGTGATCTCTGCGTTCGCCGCGCATGTGGCGGCGGGCCATCTGGCGCAACTGCACGTAGACCTGGGCGTAGAGGCGGTCGGCCGCCGTGGGTTGGCCGTCGCGGATGGCCTTCAGCAGGCTTGTGATTTCGATCGATGGGTCCTCGGCCATTGAACGTAGTGACTAATTTAGCACCGGCTGGCGGCGCACAGCGGGAGGCGGCGGTCGGGGAAAGATGACTGCAGAGAGGGTGTGAGGGTAAGAGGCAGCGGCGAAGCGGGCGTCGTTGGGGATGGCTGGGTTCCAAGACGGTTCCTGCGGAGGTGTTCGATGTCAATACGAATGGCACGGCGTGATGTTGCGAGAGATTGTGTATCGGGGGCGCAAATCTAGGTGACGCTCGGGATCAATACTGCAGTCAGGTTGCCCGGGACAGCGTCCAGGAGTCGCCGCTACGCTGCACACGCTAATAAATGTCCCAACTTGGGGGCGGTCGCCGGTTCGCTCGCAGATCCACTCCCGTGGGCAAATGACTTAATACTTTTCTTGAACATTTCTCTGTCGGTAGTAAGTCAATCTGTCCGCTTTTATTCACACACGATCTGTCCGCATCAGTTGACCGCACCCGATGATCCTTTTCTGCTCGCCGAAGGCGGCTTCCGGGTCTTCGGACGTACCTTTCTCGTCGTCGTCGGGGCGGTGGGAAAGTGGGAATCCCGGCTCGGCGGGATTTCCAAGGGACGGTGGGAGCCGTGGGAAACCGCCTCGCGGTTTTCCTCGGCTTCCTCGGGCCCGCCTTTTCCACAGTCTTCCTTTCGTGATTGTCGAGTGTCCCGCAATCGTGCGCCCTCGGCTGTGTAGCGGCCTACCACATGCGGTCCAAATCGGATCGACACCGTTCCATCCAGGTGCTCGTGAATGGTCACTGTGCTCTTCGCCAGGGAGTGGCGGAAACGGCTCTTCTCCAGTTGCCAGCTCTGGTCGCCGATCGCCACCGTGTTATCCCGATCTACCACGCGCTCAGTCTGCACCGTGAACACCCAGTTCAGATCGGCGCGCGTCGTCTTCCGAAACGCCGTCCCTGTCTCCTTCGCCTCAACCGTGAACTTCTCGTTGAACTCGCCAATGTAACGTTCGGCCAAGAACTCATTGGCCCTTTCCGCGGTGGTGATCCCCGCCAGCCGCAACTCCTGTGGCAGTCGGCCCTGCCAGGTCCCGAAGCTCCGCTCTGACCGGCCTCGCGCTTGTGGCGAGTAGGCCGCGATCATCTGCACGCCCAACTCCTTCATCGCTCGCCCAACCTGCGTCAGACGGCCCTTATCAACCTTCCCGCCCGCTTTCGGCGTCACGAAAAAGTGGCTGCCCCGGTCGCTGTACAACGCACAGAACAGACCCTTCGACTCAATCACATGCCGCAGGCCCGCCATCACCGTCCGCGTCGATTCCTCCTCCACCAACTGTGCGTAGTAGATCTCCTTCGTCGCATCATCCAGGATCACGATCAGGTCATACCATCGCTCATCGCTGAACCACTGGTGCTTGCTCCCGTCGATGTGCAGCAGCATCCCCGGCAGCGGTCGAGGCTCCCGTCTCCGCCGATGCTTGGCCCGCCTACCCCGCTTGGCCACCAAGCCCGCACCCTGCAGCGCCTTCTGCACCCACGTGTAGCTCAGCTGGATGCCGTGTTGCTCGCGCAGCTTCTCGTGAAAGTGCCGCATGTTCAGGTCATAGTAGGTTTCCTGGTACAGCCGCAACACCTCCTCCGCCATCGCCAAGGGCACCCTCTTGTCACTCGGCCTGCCTTTCCGCCGGTCGGCCAAGCCCGAATAGCCGTGCTCTTCCAGCCTCTCCCGCCAGCGTCGCATCGTTCGGTCGCTCACTCCGATGATCTCCGCCGCGCTCCACCATGTGATCTTCTTCGCCATGGCCTTCAGCAGCACTTCTTGTAGCTTCATCATCCGCTCCACTTCCGCGGCCGGGCAATCCTTGGGGGCTTCCACCTTCCAAGACTCGCCCGCCGCTCTGCTCGAACGGACAGATCACGTGTGAACTCATGCGGACAGATCACATACTAGCGACACGCCCGTCAGTAGCTGATGTGCCGTTGGTCATCTTCGGGGAGAGTTGGGCCTGGCTTGGCTCGGCACCTCGTACTGCATTGAACCGCCCATGCAGCGGTTTGTTGACCTGGACGCTGCGGAGCCTGTCTATCGACACGGTGCCAGCAACCGCGAGAACGTGAGGCCGACCACAACACCTTCCGAAACTCCGCTGGCACCGGTGCTTCTTCTCGTTCCAGGTGTTTCTTGGTGGTGATACGACGCGTCCAGTGGGCCCGTCTTGCGAGTTACTGAGGGTTCTTCAACACTGAGGGGATGAGCAGCGTTGAACTTCGACGTGCCAAACAGAAAGCACGATGCTCGCGGTGGCAAGCGTTCATCGAGGAATCTCGCAGAAGTGACCAGGGCCGACTGAGCTCTGCTTGGCACGCGACCTCGATGTCGCTCAGTTCTCCTACTGGCGCCGTGTGCTGGCTGGTGACGATCAAGAGGAACGCGCGCCGGGACAGTTCGTGCTTTTGGGGCAGGACCTCTCGGTGCATGCCGGCGACGAGGACCCTGCCCTTGAATTGGAAACCACCGAGGGTTGCGCCTCCATATCCGGCCCTGCGTGGAAAAAGGGATTCTGCGACTGGTGATCGATGCGTTGCGGCCCAACTTATGATCAGCCTCCCCGCCGCGCTGCGCGTCTATCTCCACACCGCCCCTGCGACATGCGGCGCGGCTTCGACGGGCTGAGAGTCCACGCCGCTCACGTAATCGGCGTCGACCCGTTGGCCGGACATTTGTTCGTGTTCTGCGGCCGGCGCTACCGAACAAGATCTTGTATTTCCGGATTCCGAGCGATGCTGATCAGCGTTCCGATCTCAATCCGATCGCGATTCCGAACTCATTCGGATCGCCGTTCCGATCTGCCACCGATCTTCTTCGGATAGGCTCGGAGCAGCTTTCGCAGGGCGGATCGGGCGGCGCTGGAGAATCGAAACCGCGGTTTGCCGATTCCTTCTTCAGGAGGTTCGGTTGCCGCAGAAGAAGACGTCCATGAATAAGGCGAAGGCCGTCCGGCGGTTGGCAGACCTGCGACTCAGGCAATTCGAGATTACGGCCCGCTGCATCTCGGGCCGGCCACGGTTTCGGACTACCTCGTGCGTGCTCCTGTAGCCGGCCTGCGCTACGAGTACCTCGCCAACTGGCCGGACGATCAACTGCAGGCCGGTATGGGCAGCGGGAGCCCCGCTCCGCGGCGGTGGCGCCGGACTGCATCGGTGACATCTGGAACCCTACTACTGAATGCTCCTCCATCTGGCCAGCGGGTCCTCTGCGTGAGTCTGCTCCCGGTCGGGCCTCAGTGCTGGCTCCGGTGGCGTCTGTTGAGCGAGCCGGCGATGTGACGGGTGTCGGGCTGTGGCGGTTTGCAGCGAGAGGACCCGATGCGCATACACTGAAGATGGGCGATGGAGAGTACTTTGGTCCCGCGAACGGGGCTGCGAGCGTCGATTCCGGCGCGGGTGTTTCTTCTCTCTGCCCGAGCGGCTCCGGTGGCGGTGGTGTTTCGACGGGGGCCGTCGCGGTGGGTTCAGGTCCTTACTTGGCGCACCGATACCGACGTCTTTGAACCGGGGCAGTGGTTCCATGGGCGGATCTATGAGCGCCGCGCGGATTTGAGTCCCGATGGTTCGCTGCTGATCTACTTCGCCAGTAAGTTCAATGCGAAGACGCTCCACGACCGGGAAGTGGGCTACTCCTGGACCGCGATCAGCAGACCGCCGTATCTGACCGCATTGGCTTTCTGGTCGAAGAATGATTGCTGGCATGGTGGCGGGGCTTTCCTGGACAACCAGACGGTTGTGCTGAATCACCCGCGAGACCGTGCCGCGCCGCATCCGGCGCACCTGCCGGGCGGCTGCGGGTCCTGCTCAAGAAGGATGTCTGCGGCGAGGACGACCCTCTGTTTTCTGAACGCCTGGAGCGGGATGGCTGGCGTCTCGAACAGGAATGGAAGATTGAGAACCGTGGTCCTTCCCGGATGTTTCGGACCACGCAGCCGGAGATTCGGACGAAGCAGCGGCCGGGCGGGGCCGGGCGCCTTCGGCTGACGCGGTCCATTCACGGGCTTGCCTACTCCGAGGAGTTCACGCTTTTTGACGGACGGCCGCTGCCGGTAACCCTGGATGGCGCCAGTTGGGTGGACTGGGATCAGCAGGGGCGCCTGGTTTTCGCGGCCGGCGGGCAGATCCTGACTAGGGCCCTGACGCCCGACGGGGCGTTTGTCCAGCGGGTCCTTCTGGATCTGAATCCCACAAAGCCCACACGGATCGCCGCTCCGGATTGGGCCGGGCATTGGTAGGGTCGCGTTCTGCGCTGGCGGAGTTCTTCTGGCCGGTCAGTCTTTCGGAGCAGCTCTGCTCCTGGAGTGCCCTGACCGGCTCAAGTGGGGCTATGACGTCGCCGTTTTCGATACGCCCAGGCTGTCGCCGCGCCGGATTCGATTGATGGCCCGCAGCGTCTGTCGCGTCCGTGTAGTCGGTGTGTGGGGGATCCGACGGGTGGTGTCGATCCCAGCGCGGCTGTGGGCGGGACAGTCGCCTCCGCCCCCGGCAGCCGAGGCCGCACCATGGCGATATTGGTGAACATGCCGGACACTGGCCGCTGCCACGACGTGGATCCGCACCAGTACCTGGCGCACTGCCTGGTGAACTTTCCGTCGGTACTCATCAGCGGCCAGTCTGGGTGGCTGCGCGGCGAATCGAACCGGCGGCCGACACCGCCGCCGGAGGGACAACTCAAATAGCGCGACTGGTGGAGGCGAAGGATGCCGCGTCACAACCCATAACCGGCCGGACAACCACTACCGTGTTGCCGCTCCCCGCGTGTCAGACTGCAGGGATCTCGACCACAGCGACCGTGTAGGGCTCCAGTTCCACCGTGAATTCCCGGGCGTATGTGAGCTTCCGGCTGACCGCGGTAATTGCATCGGGCCGTTCGAGCGACGCAGTATCCATGAGCCCCGCACTCATCGTATGAAGGGTGGCGGCCGCCTGCACAGGGACGCCGTTGCCCTGCAGTCGAACATACAGGAGATTCCGCTGCCCTTCGTAGTTCACGGCCTTGATCACGATCCGGCGGCCGTCAGCGCTCTTGGCCGCGATGGCGTCCACAGAACCGGGCCGCCAGTCTTCGGGCTTCATGGTCGCGATTTCGTCAAAGAACTGTTTCCGGTTCGGAATGTCGCGGAAGGTGCCGCTGGTGGAGGCCAGATGCCGTTCCGCGTAGTGCGCGCGAAAGAGCTTTTCCACCGGATACGCCGAGCCAGGAAACCAGGAGACGTGGTCATGGTAGATGAACGACGTCCAGGTGGGGTCGTCGGTCGTGTTTCGCATGAGCAGGGCCGGGCAACTCATACTTACAGCCGGGCTGAGCTGCTCGTACAGGATGAGGCTGCCCGCGGCGTGGAGCCCGGCCCGCCAATCATAGGTGCGCGATAGATTCCACTCGAGAACGCCGATTTCGATCCGCGGGTGCGCCGATGCGCGGATATAGTCACGTAGCGTCGAAAGTGAATGGCCAATGCGCCGCAGCCCCGTCTCGAATCCCCGCGGCTCGTACTCGTAGTTGTGAACGCCGAGGATGTCAAAGTTCTTTCCGGCGAGATCGATGATCCTCTGGCTCCAGTTCATATCGTTCGACCGCTTCTGCCCGCAGGCGACGATTCGCGCACCGGGCGCGATCTGTCGCAACCTGCCGCCATAGAGGTTGACGATCTCAGCGTAGGCATCCGGCGTGAAGCCGTTGTTCATGGGCTCATTGTCGATCTGGAAGTACCGGACCCCGTAGGGCTCGGGGTGCCCGTTGGAGGCCCGCACCTTGCCCCATTCGGTCGCGGATGGATCGTTGAGGTAGCGGACCCAGTCCATCGCATACTGAACCTGCTCAGGGTTCACCCCGGGGGCTGGCAGCACGATCAGCGGCTCGCTGCCCAGCTTGCGGCAGAGTCCCATGAACTCGTCCGTCCCGAACCCGTAGTAGTCCGAGTAGCCGCCCCAGAAAGTGTTGGGAGTGTAGCGGCGCGAGACGTGCGGGCCGATGCCGTCCTTCCATTTGTAGGTGGAGGCAAAGGACCCGCCCGGCCACCGGATGAAGGGCGGGGCGAGATCGCGGAGAGCCTGCAGCAGGTCCGGGCGCAACATGCCATCGCGTCTGGCGTCGGCGCGCATCATCGAGAAGTAGTCGATCAGCAGCCTTCCCGTACCTTCCGCTGCCAACTCTACCGAGGCCTGCGTGTCTCTTACGGCACTGGAGAAGGAATAGGGGATCTCCTCCCAGCCAGAGCCCGCCGAAGCGAGCGGTACGGAGGCAATCGGCGCCCCATTCGAGCCGATGACGCGCAGTATGAGCCGCGGGGAACCAGCTTCCTTCTTCACCCAGAGCGAGCCGTCATACTCCTGCCCGGCGGCTACGTAGACGCGGCCTTGCCTGATTCCGGCCCGGCCGCCCTCGCACCTCAGTCGAACGCTCTTCTTCCCGTTTCGAAAGTCGACGTCGGCATTCTCGACACCGCCGCGCTCCGAGAATGGCTCCCAGTAGGTTTCAAAGTCCTTCCCCTCAAAGCCACAACCCCGGATCTGTTCGGCGTACAGGCCGTCGACGACCGAGTGGTTGATGTGCTCGAGGAAGTGGCCATAGATCCGTTCGTCGATGGAACCGATTATCCTTTCGGTGTCGACCAGCAGAACGGCAACTCTTGGGTCGGCCGTTGCAGCGACGGTTCCCTGAACTTCAAGGTTCGACGTGGCTAAGGACGAGGGTCCGGCGAGGACAGCAGTCGAATTCACTAAGAACTGGCGTCTCTTCATGCGCGCTCTCCGCTGTGTGCTCCTGAACTATATATCAGGTGGTCCAGCCTCCGTCCCCCACGTTGCCGCCAATTGGAGCACGATGACGGCGACGCAGCCGTTGCGGATGCGGACTATCAAGGTTCCTGTCGTCTCCCGTTCTGCCAGTCCATGCGGGTGGCGGCTCTTGCGCATGGAGGCCGGTGGGCCGGCGATCGTGTGGTGGAATTGTGGGTTCGACGAGGTACTATAAGCGCTGTAAGCACTTTCGCGCACGGGGACCGCGCGCCGAGAAGAAAGGACCATCCACATGTCTGGAAGAGCCGCAAAGATCCCGATTCTTCTGACGGTGTTGGCGTCGGCCGTCGTTGTTTCAGGCCGAGCCCAAACGGAGGCTCCCGTATCGCCCATTGCCAACCTCCCGATAGCGAAAGGGAAGTTCCAGCCGAGCGACGATTCGCTCAAGCGATACGAGTATCCCGAATGGTTCCGTGATGCGAAGTTCGGAATCTGGTCTCATTGGGGGCCGCAGGCCGTGCCGCGTCAGGGCGACTGGTATGCGAAAAGGCTATACATCCACGACAGCAAGCGGCGCGACGGAACCCCCATGCAGGACCCCGATAACAAGTATCACGTCGAGCACTACGGGCACCCGTCCAAGTTCGGCTACAAGGACATCATTCCGCTCTGGAAGGCTGAGAAGTGGGATCCGGAAAAGCTGATGGCGCTCTATAAGAAGGCCGGCGCCAAATACTTTGTCAGCATGGGAACGCATCACGATAACTTCTTCCTCTGGAACTCGCGGCTCCATAGCTGGAACTCCGTGCGGATGGGGCCGAAGAAAGACGTGGTGGGGCTCTGGCAGAAGGCGGCGAAAGACCAGGGGCTGCGGTTCGGCGTCTCAGAACACCTCGGCGCCAGCTACACCTGGTTTCAGGCGGCGCACAGCGCCGACAAGACGGGCCCCATGGCGGGCGTTCCCTATGACGGCAACGACCCGCGCTACGAAGAGCTCTACCACGGCAAGGCCGCGCCGGACGACACCGGATGGCTGACCAAGAATCCGGTGTGGCAGCGCGAGTGGTTCGACCGCATCAAGGAATTGGTCGATAACTATCAGCCAGATCTTTTGTATTCCGACAGCGCGATGCCGTTCGGCGACGTGGGCCGCAGCCTGATCGCTCATTTCTACAACCAGGACGTCGCTCGGCATCACGGGCAACTGGAAGCGGTCTATACCTGCAAGCAGGAGTCGGCGGGCATGTGGGCGCGCGACATCGAGCGCGGCGTGACGGAAGGGATAGGGGCGGAGCCCTGGCAGACGGACACCTCGATCGGCGACTGGTATTACCGGACCGGCCAGAAATACAAAACGTCGGGCGAGATCATCCAGATGCTCACCGACATCGTGAGCAAGAACGGCAACCTGCTGATCAACGTGGTCCAAACACCCGAGGGGGACCTGGAGCCCGACATGATCCGAACGCTGGACGAGATCGCCGGCTGGATCTCGGTCAACGGCGAAGGAATCTACAGTACCCGGCCATGGGTGGTCTTCGGCGAGGGGCCCAGCACCAAAGCGCAGGAGAAAGGGCGGTTCGGCGGCTTGCGAGACGTTCCGGACAAGGCGTACACGCCCGAGGATTTCCGCTTCACCCGGTCCAAAGATGGCCGGGCGCTGTATGCGTTCTGCCTCGGCAAGCCGGGATCGGAAATGCGCCTTACTTCGCTAGGACGGAACGCGAAACTGGCGCAGAAGGCAGTGGCGTCGGTGCACTTACTGGGCAACAGCTCGAAGTTGGAGTGGAGACTGGAAGACGACGCCCTGGTGATCAAGACCCCGGCGAATCTCCCGGCATCGCCGGCCACCGGAGTGAAGATCGGCTTCGCAAACTAGGTAGATTGGCAGTCGCGTCCAGGAGAATCAGATGGACGGGAACACCCAATGGACCAGGCGGCTGTTCTCGGCGGCCGTTGCGGGCTCGCCCGTGTTGATCGCCCAGGAGGCCCTCGCCCCGGCGGCGCCGAAGCCGGTGCCGCCGCCACCGAACCGGCTGCCCCGAGTTGAGGAGAAGCCGCTGTTCGGAGAGACTCTTGTGTTCACCCGGAATGAGGCCGAGCCCCGGGCCACACCGTACCCATTGCCTCAAGTGCGTCTTCTGGCCGGCCCCTGCCAGGAGGCGGCCGATCACAACCGAGCCTTCCTGTTGCGTCTGTCACCGGACCGCCTTCTGCACACATTCCGGCTGAACGCCGGCCTCGCCAGTTCGGCCAAGCCACTCGGCGGATGGGAGGCCCCAAAGATGGAACTCCGCGGACACACCACGGGCCACTATCTCTCCGCGTGTGCCTTGCGGACCGGGTCGGCTGGGGACCAGGATCTCAAAGCCCGCGGCGATGAGATGGTGGAAGCGCTGGCGCGGTGCCAGAAGAGTCTTGGTCGCGGCGGCTACCTGAGCGCGTTTCCTGTCAGTTTCTTCGACCGGCTCGACCAGCGGACGCAGGTCTGGGCGCCTTTTTACACCTACCACAAGATCATGGCCGGGCTGCTGGACATGTATGTGCACGCAGGCAACCGGCAGGCTCTCGAAGTGGCCAGCGGGATGGGCGCCTGGGCCGACGAATGGAGCGCCTCGAAGTCTGAGGCGCACATGCAGGAAATCCTGAAAGAGGAGTTTGGAGGAATGAGCGAGGTGTTCTACAACCTCGCCGCCGCCACCGGCGACCTGCGCTGGGCGAAAGCCGGCGACCGGTTCCACAAGAAGGAATTCCTTACTCCGCTGGCGCAGCACGTGGACGCGCTGCGCGGGCTCCACACCAATACGCATATTCCGCAGGTGATCGGCGCGGCCCGCCGCTTCGAGCTGACATCCGACCCCAGGTTCCGCACGGTGGCGGAGTTCTTCTGGTACACCGTCGCGTCGGCTCGAAGCTATGCAACCGGCGGCAGCAGCAATGCCGAACACTGGCTGACCGCGCCGGGCAGCATGGCGGCTGAGTGGCGCGCCAGTTCGCATCATCAGGAGTGCTGCTGCGCCTACAACATGATGAAGCTGACGCGCCAACTGTACGCCTGGGACGGGGATCCACGCTACTTCGACTACTACGAGCGCAACCTGTTCAATCACCGCCTGGGCCAGATTCAGCCCGAAACCGGCCACTCGGTCTACTTCCTTTCCATGGCGCCCGGCGCGTGGAAGGGCGTGTGCTCGGAAAATCAGTCGTTCTGGTGCTGTACGGGCACCGCGTTCGAAGAGTATTCCAAGCTCAACGACAGTATCTACTTCCGCTATGACGGCGGCATCGCCGTGAACCTGTTCATCGCCTCGGAGTTGGACGACCGTACCCGGGCCATCGGGCTGCGTCAGGACACGCGTTTTCCCGAGGAGCCGCGCACAACACTCACAATTACGAAGGCGCCCGCCGCTTCCTGGACACTTCGGTTGCGGATTCCCTCCTGGACCACAGCAGCCTCCGTGAAGGTGAACGGGCGTCTGCTCGAGACGACACCCGGCGCCGGCAGCTATCTCAGTCTCACGCGCGCCTGGAAACACGGTGATCGTGTGGAGCTTGACTTGCCCATGCAATTGACCGCGGAGCCGTTCCCGGACGATTCGCGGGTGCAGGCGTTTCTCTACGGTCCGATCGTACTCGCCGGCGATCTCGGCGCCCAGGGTCTCACTGAGAAGCTCGTTGTCAACCGGCAATGGCCTGAGTTGAGGGAGAGTCCAATGAACGTGCCGGAGTTGCGCGCTTCGGGGAAGAGACTGGAGGACTGGATCAAGCCGGACGCCTCCAAGCCGCTCACGTTCCATGCCGCCGGGCTGGCCGATGTTCCCCTCAGACCGCTGAACGGGCTGTGGGGAAGATTCGCAACTTACTGGGGCGTTGCCTGAAATCGAATTTGGCGCCCGCCGCTCATCTCCTAGATCCGCGTTCTTTGTCGTATCGAGCCGCGCCGGGATGCAGCGGTCCTGCGCGAGCTTTCCACCCCGTGCGAGTGTTGTATTGACGTTCGCGTCCTATAGAGCTGCTAGAAGGATCGTTCGTCCTGTTGCCGGAGGGCAGTGATCCGGCGAGGAGGGCGGCGCATCCGCTTCCGGGCCTTGCGGGCCGCCGCGTCCCATGACCGATTGTCTTTCGGGTTGATTTTCGGAAGAGTGCGCTGCTTCCAATACGCCCAGATGTACTCGACCGGATTGAGTTCCGGCGCGCAGGCGGGCAGAAGCTCCACCCACAGCCGGTCCGGGTGCTGCGCCACAAAGCCCAGGCACTTCTGGTCTTTGTGCGCCTGCGGGACCGTCGCGCCCGTCCCAGCGGCGATTTCGCCTCGTCTCTCTCATGTCAGCTGGTACGAATTGGGTGGTCTCGCGCAGTTGGCGGTGTTTGGGCGGGCGTTGGGCGATTGCGGGGCCGGCCGGGTGATGTCTTTGTGGTCCGTGGGTCGGAAGAGTTGTGTGATCTCGCACAAGAGTTCTGGCTCGCATGGCGTATAGCGGGCGAAACCGCGGTGGGACGGGTCAGGCTGAGGGGTTTTCATTCTGCGAGATGAGATGCAGATTCCAAGCGATGCCGATCAGCGTTCCGATCTCAAACCGATCACGATTCCGAACTTATGCCGATCACCATTCCAAGGTGATGCCGATCACCGTCGGCGTAGGCGGGACCCCGTTCTTTGGGAGAGTGCCGCATCCCTTCCCCTCGGGTTGGCTGGCACGCGGACATGCCTGGAAGACCTGTGCTCCGGCGCGTGGTCGAACTGATGGAACCAGGTGTATGCGGAGCTCTTGTGGTGACGGTTGGCGCCGGGTCAGAGCTGGCAGAACTGGTTTGCCGGTGTGCGCTGAGGTGACCCGTCCCAGCGGCGATTTGGCGGCGTGGAATAAGTACTCGTGGGTATGCTTTGAGCCGACAGTGTAGTGATCGACGTGTCCGCAAGGTGTTGATTCAGGGCCGGTTGCGCCCAGTGGATGACGCGCGGACGGGATTCACACAGCCGCGGTCGACTATTGACCGTGGAGCGAGCCTGACGAATAAATGGCTTACTTGCAACCATTTGTGGGCGGGACGGGTCAGGCTGACACCCTTCCCGACCGGACCGATTTGGTCCCGAGGGAACGGGACCCACGTTTTGCGGCGACCATCCATCAACGTGTCCGGGACTGCGCCGAGCGGTATTCTGATGCTGTGAGCCGCCGCGCATGGTTCCTTTTCTCCGTTTGGCAACTACTCGGGATCGTATGTGGCTCTTTGAGCCCGTTCTCTCGGCTGCGTTGGACTATCGCCTTCATTGGGCTGCTGCCTGGGAACATTCTGGCCGCCCTCACCGTCGAGCGCATCTTTTGGCGGAGTGGGATGACACTCGCGTTCATGTCCGTCTTGGAGGTTCCGGTGATGTTCTTGATCAACGGCGCCACTTGGTGGTCGATAGCGCGCGCAATCAGGTTGGCAAAGAGATTCAGGCTGCGTACCATCAGTGGAGAAGTCGGCGCGGGCCGTAAACGCACCACGATGCAACTACCAGCGACTCCGGCTTGGGAGTGGGCCGGCGCTTGGGCTGGACTCGGTCTCGCCGTTGTTGGCGCAGTCATGATCTCGCGCCGCCCCGTGCTGGTCCAGTTATTCGGCGAATGGGGCTGCGCCTGCGGTGACTATCACGAGAAGGTTACGGGCGTTGTGATTCGCAACCCATTGCGGGACCGTCAGCCTGAGCGTGTCGCCGGTAATTTCCTCGATGGACTGAAGGCCAACCGATGTAGCGCGAACGTGCACCTCTGCGAGTACGCATTGCCGAGTCACCGGATATCCGATTGGCGGTTGGTAAACCGAGAGGATGCCGGCGAGTCCGTTCGGCTCTACTTCAAATTGACGAAGTATGGAACATCGAATCCTGGGTATCACCTCACCGGCGAAGGAATGGTCCAGATTGAAAGGAGGAAAGGGAGTTGGCAGGTCACCGCTTACAGTAGCTATTTCTGAGTAGAGGACACGGCCTTGGCGCTCTCGCCCTACCGTTTTTGTGGTCCGGTCCCGGGCTCCGAGGCTGACTGAGTTAGCTCGGCTAGACGGACTTGCCGTTGATACCCGATCCGCTGACGATGGCACACGCGATTGAGCCAGTGCCTCCGTCAGCCTGAACGGGATCCCACTTTTAGGGAAACTACTCGCCTTGCTTTGGAAATGGCCTCAACGACTCGGGCAAGGGCAGAGTCCTGGGCGCTTCGCCCGCGAGGCCGTAGACTTCAACACCGGCGAGCGCACCGTTCTTTTCGAAAACGAAAACGCCGCTCAGATCGTCGTCGTTGCCAAAGAGGAAATCCGCGATGATACTAAGTTCGCCCGATGGCTCGGGCATGTCATCTATAGCAAAATTGATGCTTGCGCAGCCGCAAGGACAACGCCATGAGGTTGCCTTTGCGTTTTCGAGTTGCATCAGGAACGCTCGCGCCCTTGATGTCCCATGTTCAAGCATCCAACGAATGAGTTGCCCCTCGGAGGGCGAGAGTTCGCGGTTCATGTTCCTCACGTCGCTCAAGGTGTATTTCCCGCAGAACGAGGCCGATGCCTGTTGGCAAATAGGCTAGCCCAGGATCGAACGCCACCAACCCTTGTTGACACTACCCGGTCTGTGTACATGAGGGCACGGCCGCATCGCCCCACCACAGCCTGGCGAAATCTGGCAGTCGTCGCCAATTCTTAGCAACGGCGAGAACCGTTGGCGCACGCGCCTTTTGGGGAACTGACGTCGTGGTTGCTACTGGCCGCCCGGCCGTTTGAACGCCGGATTGGTCGACAAGTTGCGCAACTCCGATTTGATCGCCGGAGGAGTCTCCTCTGATGCGAGCATATACTCGATATAGTCCGCGGCGAGGCCGTCGTTCATTTGGAATGACCGGAGGGACCAGCCCGCCGCGGTATATACGACGCCGCGAACGATTGAAGGGGTGATCGCCGGAGGGCGATCTGGGCCGTTCCTCATCTCGGCGAATGCCTCGTAGTCCGAACGCCAAGCTAAAGCACTGGCGATCGTCTTTACCGGTTCGTACTGGCCGGTAGCCCCGAACACACCCCAAAGCATGTCGAGATGATGAAACAGGGCTTGACTTGGAGTTAGGTCGAACGGATCTTCCAGAGCGGGGAGGCTCTGGGATTTTACTTGTTCCTGTTTCGGTAGCGCGTTAAGGACAGGGTCGACATCATAACCGGCGGCGCGAAGCACAAGCAGCCCAAATGCCCGGGTCGGCGGCGGTTCGGAACCGATTCTTGAGAGCAAATTGTGCGCTGCCACAACATCCGTCCTCAGCGCAGCACTCAGAAAAGCACCCACGATCTCGGCCTGCCCTTCCCGTGAAGTTTGCGATTGCTCCGTCACCATGAAGTTAATCGCGGGAAGCAGGCGCGCAGGGTGTGGTTCTTGATAGTAGGTCTGCAGAAACTGACCGAACGCCTGGACATCCTTGAATTTCTTCTGGCTTCCCATGGCAAACGTCTCGACCTCTACGGTCGACGAAACCACGACCCTCTTTCCGCCCGACGGTTCGATTGTTGCTGTCACGCTCGCCGAACCGTCTTGGGCATCAACCGGAACGCACCAGTTCGATGCCGAGATTCCCAGGCTCGCCAAGCTCCTAATTGCGTCGGGAGCCTTGACGCCCCCGGCAGCAAGTGCCCTTGCCACGAAGTCGCCGCCCTCGGGTTTCATCCTTTTGATGTAGGCCAGCGGGGCGTGACCATGAGGCACCGTCTGGCCCGCGAATCTGACGCTGAATGATAAGTTCGTGTGCTTTAGGTATTCGTCGCGGTTGTCACCGGTCGCGACTACCCCGATGCGAACGCACTGCCCCGGGTTGAGGAGGATCGCGTTCTTGGGCGCGTTCACCGGATCAAGGGTGTGCGTCCACTGCTGCTTAAGCACGGATTCGTTCACTAGCATTATTTGATCCGCGATCTGTGCCGGTGATTGTTTTGGCGGCGGATAGGTCTTTTGCTGACCGAACAGGTTCGGGATGAGCCAGAAGCCTGCAAACAAGCTGATAAGAATCCGTATACTCGCGACGATTGACATTACCACCGATTAGAACCTGAATCACCGATTCTTGCAAGGACGGCCGTCGCGACGTGCTCATCGCCATGCATCGCCTGGCTGGTGGGGGCTCAGTGCGGATCGTAGAGACCGTCTTCGGCTTCCGCGCTCGTCAACTCGTCCAAAACCTGACGGCGTTTGGAGTCCCGCTTGGCCTTGTACGACAGGAGGTCGCGGACGTAGATGCGCCGGTGCGTCCCCACCATGTGGTGGGGCATGTCGCCGCGCTCCAGGAGTTTGATGAGGAACTGCCGCGAGACGCCGAGCACCCGCGCTCCCTCCGCCGTGGTGAGTTGCGCGTCGTTTTGGACGATCGCAACAGACTGGCCCTCGCACAGATCCGCGATCAGTTTCACGAGGAACTCGTAGAGGGAGACCGGCAGGCTTTGCGTCTTGCCATCCGGCCCGACCAGCTTGGCGCGGCTTCGCTGGATCTGTTGATAGAGCGCCAGCACCTGTTTCTGGTCGGTCTCCGAGATCGCCAGCGGCACTAGAGCCTTGTCCTTTCGTAGCATGGTCATCCTCCTATGGCTAGTATATGCTTTATCTGACTTAAATGCTATATGTGACGTGAGAGAGGTCGCCAATTCACAGTTGTGTCTGTCAAGTTCTGCAAAAGCACTGAGCTTCATGGAGCCTTCTGGTTGAGCGGGGGTGGAGGTGTGGAGGCGGGGGCAGCGAGTCCCCGCCTCCACTCAACCCTGTAGTCACCCCCGGCCGCCTTCAGGCGGCGGGCTGTATATCGCGCAGTAGCTGCTTCTTGTGCTCTTTCAGCTCCTCCATGTTCAGATAGCGCGTCGCTTCCACCCAGTCCTCGTGGATCTCCACCGCCAGCGCTCGCACCAGCCGCAGGCAGCTCGCCGCGTTCGGGAAGATCCTCACCACCAGGGTCCGGCGTTTGAGCTCCTCGTTCAGTCGCTCCAGCATGTTCGTCGACTTCAGATGCTTGTGGTGCGCCTGCGGCAGACGGTAAAACGTCAGCGTCTCCTCGATCTGCTCCTCCACCCACTGGCACAATCTGGCGTAGCGCGATTCCCACTTCTTCAGCCATGCCGCCAGATCCTGCCGCGCCTCGGCCAGGTTGCGGCGGTCGTAGATCCAGCGCAACTCGGTCAGACAATCGTCGTCGGCCTTGCGCGGCAGATGGTCCAGCGCATTGCGCAGGAAGTGCACGTAGCACCGTTGCCAGGCGGCCTCCGGCACGACCTCGGCAATCGCACGCTTCAGGCCCGCGTGATCGTCGCTGACAACCAGTTCCACTCCGCGCAGCCCCCGCTGCCGCAGCTTCACCAGAAACTCGCGCCAGCTCGACGCGCTCTCCCGGTTGGCCAGTTCCACGGCCAGGATGCAGCGCCGCCCGTCCCAGTTCACCCCGATCGCCACCTGCACCGCCCGGCTCCGGATCACGCCGTCCTCGCGCACCTTTTCGTAGCGCGCGTCCAGGATCAGAAACGGATAGTCCTCCTCCAGCGGCCGCGTCGCGAACTTCTCCAGTTCCTCGTCCATCGTCTGGTTGATCCGGCTGATCGTCGAGGCCGAAAACTCATGCCCACATAGTTCCTCGGTGATCGCCTTCACCTTGCGCGTCGACACGCCCTGCACGTACATCTCGGCCAGCGCCCCGACCAGCGCCTTTTCGCTGCGCTGATAGCGCTCAAAGACCTCGGTCCGGAAGCGCCCTTGCCGGTCCTGCGGCACGCGCAGCTCAATGCGGCCGACCCGCGTCACCAGCCCACGGACATAGGAGCCGCTGCGATAGCCGGTGCGCATCGGGGTGCGCTCCGACCGCGCCGCACAGAGCGTTTCCTCCATCTCGGCATCCAGTACCTGCTGCACGACGCTCTGCACCAGCGCCTTCATGAAATCGGAGTCTTCCGCCATCACCGCTTTCCAGTCCACCCGGTTCGCGGTATCCTTCTTTCGGGTCATTGGTCCTTTCCTTCCTTCCGCTGCGATACGGATCAGAAAGGCTTACCATGGCCCTCTTTGCTTTTGCAGAACTCTTAGAACATAACCCAATTCACATCGAAATTCCGGCGGGCCGAAAGCGCCGACGGGATACCTGTGGCCACATTGATGGCCCAAGCTCCTAAGGGCTCGCGCAACAATGAGCTCGCAGTTTCCGGCGTTTCGAAGAGGCGGGACTAAAGCCCCGCGCAGGATAAATCCCGCCCCCCTGGGTCCAGGAAGCGAAGTTGTTGTTGCGCCGTCCATAAGCGCCTGCCCGCCGAATTGGAGCCGGATAGGCCGCGGCCAAACGATGGAAGATCTACCCCCGGCAGCCCTCAGTGTTTCGCCGGGGCGAGGTGCGCCGCGAACCCGCCCCCCTGGGCCAACTTGAGCTTCCAGGTCGTTGATTTCGTCGCGGGGCTCGTTTGGATCGTGATGTCCTTCGGGTGTGTCCCGGAGTCCGGGGCGTCCGCGTACGTCTGGGCGGTGTATGGGCCTTGGCCCAGGAACGTCAGCGGAACGTTGATCTCGCGGGGCTGCCAGTTCGTCATTGCGCCTACGTACCAGTCGTTGCCGTGGCGGCGGGCCATCACTATGTACTCTCCAGGGATTCCGGCCAGGACTCGGCTTTCGTCCCAGGCTCCGGGGACGTCTTTGATGAATTGGAAGGAGGGTTGGTCCTTATACGCCGTGGGGGCGTCGGCCACCATTTGAATCGGGGCGTCGTAGATGGCGTACATGGCCAGGTGGTGGGCTCGGGTGCCCATGACTATCGGGGCGTGGCCTCTCGGGACGAACTCCTCCTTGGTCGCGTTGTTGAAGCCGCCGGGGGTGTAGTCCATCATGCCGCCCAGCATTCTCGTGAACGGCAGCATCACGTGGTTGTCCGGGTTGTCGCGGGCTCCGGCTTTGGATTGCTCCATGCCTAAGACGGCTTCGTAGCCCATGACGTTGGGCCAGGTGCGGTCCATGCCGGTGGGTTTGGTGCAGCCGTGGAAGTCGACCATCAGGTGATGGCGGGCGGCGGTTTCGGCCGCTTTATAGTAGAAGTCGATGCCGGCCTGGTCGTCGCGCTCGATGAAGTCGATCTTCATTCCGGCGACGCCCCATTTTTCGTAGAGGGCGAAGGCCTCCTCCATGTGCTGCACCACGCCGCTGTAGTGGAGCCAGATCCAGATTTTGACGTTCTTCGGGGCGGCGTAGCGGATGAGCTCGGGGATGTCGACTCGGCCGTTCATCTTCATGATGTCGTCGCGGGTGCTCCAGCCGGCGTCGACCAGCATGTAGGGGAAGCCGGATTGGGCGGAGAAGTCGACGTAGTATTTCATCGTCGCCGTGGTGAAGGCGGATTTGCCGTCGGGGCCCTGGCTGCCGTTCCACCAATCCCAGGAGGCTTTGCCGGGGCGGATCCAGGAGGTGTCGGCGATGGCGGAGGGTGGGTTCAGGTTGGTGAGGATGTTGGATTCCACCAGGCGGCCGGGGTCGGCGGCGGCCATGACGATGCGCCAGGGGGTGGCGTGGGGGAGCGCGGCGCGGACGGCGATGGACGGGTCCTCGACCTGGGGGGCGATGCGGGCTTCGAAGTAGTGGCCGGCCCAACTGCCAGAGGGGTTCTCCAGGTACATGGCGGCGTTGCCGCGCATGTCGGCTTCGGCGATGGCGGCCCAGGCGACTCCGGGGACTTCCATGAGCAGGGGGAGTCCGATGAGGGAGGAGCTCTTGACGCCGCCCTGGTTGGAGAAGGCGCTGGCGGGGAGTTTAATGAATTCGCTCTCGTACATGGAGCGGTAGTTGGGCAGGACCAGGGCGTAGGTGGTGGGGTCCTTGGCGAGGCGGAACTCGGTGGCTTCCCGGGTGAGGACGTATTCGGAGAGGCCGGGCTGGGCGGGGACGTCGTAGCGGAAGGCGATGGCGTCGTCGTAGGCGCGGGCTTCGATGGTGAATTTGCGGTTGGGGGCGGCGGGCTCCTCGAGGGTGAGGCGGATGGCATTGCAGTGGTTGCGGGCGGAGCTGGTTTTGCCGTGGATCAGCTTGTAGGTCTCGTCGATGGCGGAGGTGGCGGAGCCGGTGATGCGGACGGCGGCGCCGAGGGTGGGCTGGTCTTTCAGTTCCAGGCGGAGGGCGGAGGCCTCGATCAATGTCTTACCGCCGAAAGTGGCGGAGTAGACGAGCTGGCCTTGGGGTGCGGGCTGCCACGGCGCCTGCGGGCTCCCATTGGCCTGTTGAGGCCGCGTGACGGTTTGAAACTGAATGGCGAGGGCGCCGTTGGGCGAGGTCACAGTTTGGGCGGCCGCGGTCCACAGCACGAACATGACAAGGATGAGGCTGGTTGGGCGCATGAGTCCTGATAATTCCTTGCAGGAATCATATAGCGCCCTGACGTCTGGGTGGGATTGGTGCCGAGCTGGTTAGGCCGGCTTCAGAAACACGGCCATCGCTTCGATCTCGATCAGGAGGTCCGGACGGCACAGGATGGCCTGGATTCCGACGGAGGCGGGCAGCGGGTCGAGGTCTTGTTCCTGGAAGAAGCGCGTGCGCTCTTCGTTGAAGACCTCATAGTCGCGCTCGATGTCGCGCAGGTAGCAGGTGGTCTTGACGATGTCCTTCCAGGTGGCGCCTTCACTGGCGAGGAGCCCGGTGATGTTGTGATAGGTCCGCTGGAGCTGCGCGCGGAAGTCGCCCACATGCACGGTGCGGCCGTGCTCATCGATGCTGGCGGTGCCCGAGATGAGCAGTACCACCACGTTGCCGAATTCGAGGCGGAGTCCCCGCGAGAAGGAACTGGGCTTCGAATAGTCGTAGGCCTCGTTCAGGACGGCCGGGTTGGTGATCTTCGACTTCGCGATGGAGGTAGCGCTGGCAAGAGCCTGGATGATTTCGTTCTGAGTCATTGTATGAAGTTCGGTCTGATGCCCCGATGCCGGTGGGCTACCGGCTGGGATGGCCCCTAGGTAATCCTCAGCTTACCGTTCCGGCCGAGGCGTGACAACAGGGCCGCTAAGGGCTCGTTAGAGAATAACCATTCCACTCCTCCATTGAGGACGCTCGCGCGACGGGTGCCCGCTTACTGACGTGCGCGGTTCGCAACGGCGGGGACCCCCCATTGAAAGTCAAGCCGGTGCACGACGATTCGCCTCCGAGTGGTCGACCAAGGGGTCGACCGCGGACCGAGGGTCCGCCTTACCGTATGGGCTGGCCGACGGGGACTTTCATCCACTTTCGCGGCCTGGAGGGCCATGCGGGGACTCCGTTGAAGACGTTCGCGCGACGGGTGCCCGCTTACTGACGTGCGCGGTTCGCAACGGCGGGGACCCCCCATTGAAAGTCAAGCCGGTGCACGACGATTCGCCTCCGAGTGGTCGACCAAGGGGTCGACCGCGGACCGAGGGTCCGCCTTACCGTATGGGCTGGCCGACGGGGACTTTCATCCACTTTCGCGGCCTGGAGGGCCATGCGGGGACTCCGTTGAAGACGTTCGCGCGACGGGTGCCCGCTTACTGACGTGCGCGGTTCGCAACGGCGGGGACCCCCCATTGAAAGTCAAGCCGGTGCACGACGATTCGCCTCCGAGTGGTCGACCAAGGGGTCGACCGCGGACCGAGGGTCCGCCTTACCGTATGGGCTGGCCGACGGGGACTTTCATCCACTTTCGCGGCCTGGAGGGCCATGCGGGGACTCCGTTGAAGACGTTCGCGCGACGGGTGCCCGCTTACTGACGTGCGCGGTTCGCAACGGCGGGGACCCCCCATTGAAAGTCAGGCCGGTGCACGACGATTCGCCTCCGAGTGGTCGACCAAGGGGTCGACCGCGGACCGAGGGTCCGCCTTACCGTATGGGCTGGCCGACGGGGACTTTCATCCACTTTCGCGGCCTGGAGGGCCATGCGGGGACTCCGTTGAAGACGTTCGCGCGACGGGTGCCCGCTTACTGACGTGCGCGGTTCGCAACGGCGGGGACCCCCCATTGAAAGTCAAGCCGGTGCACGACGATTCGCCTCCGAGTGGTCGACCAAGGGGTCGACCGCGGACCGAGGGTCCGCCTTACCGTATGGGCTGGCCGACGGGGACTTTCATCCACTTTCGCGGCCTGGAGGGCCATGCGGGGACTCCGTTGAAGACGTTCGCGCGACGAGCGCCCGCTTACTGACGTGCGCGGTTCGCAACGGCGGAGACCCCTCCCTGACGGTCGGGGTTCGTAGCGGCTTCGGCCCGAAGGGCCATGGTTGACTCCCTCACGGTCGCGGCAGCGCGTTGTTTAGTCGCGACCTGCCATGGTTATTGCGTGACGACGCCTAAGGTGCCTCCTCGATGGAGACGATTCTGTTCACCTGCTCCACTGCGGCCTTCTGGACTTTGCCGGAGGGCCAACGGATCTCCAGGTCGGCGCGCGCGGCCGAGCCGAGGCCGAAGTGCAGACGTAGATCGCTTTGGGAGATGTAGCCACCGCCGCTGCGGACTTCATCGAGTTGAGTGACGTTGGCGGCGGTGACACGGATGCGGGCGCCGATGGCGCTGCGGTTGGATTTGACGCCGGTGAGTTTGACCGTCAGCCAGTTGCCGGCCGGCCGGGCGGATAGCTTCAGCAGTGACGGCCGCTCGCCCTGGTTGTTGATGAGGATCTCCGGCGCGCCATCGTTGTCGATGTCGGCGACGGCGACACCGCGGGAGGAGTGGCGGGCGGTGATGCCATCGCCGGACTTCTCGGAGATGTCGTCGAACTTGCCGTTGCGCGTGTTCCTGTAGAGGATACGGCGTTCACGGAAGCGGATGTCGGTCTGTTTGCGGTCGATCTCCGGGAAGACGTGGCCGTTGACCAGCAGCAGGTCTTTCCAGCCGTCATTGTCGAAGTCGAAAAACGCAGGTCCCCAGCCGACGAAGCGGGTGTTGTGAGCAAGGCCCGAGGAGATCGTGATGTCTTCGAACTCGCCCTGTCCGCGATTGCGATAGAGGGTCTCGCGCTCGTCGGAGAAGTTGGAACGGAAGATGCTGAGCCAGCCGGAATGATCGTAGTCGGCCGGGACGGCGCCCATGCCGGACATGGGCTTCCCGTTGTCGTCGAAGGCGGCGCCTCGCAGGACGGCCTCTTCGGAGAACGTGCCATCGTGCTGGTTGATGTAGAGCAGGGAAGGCGTCTGGTCGCAGGCGACGAAGATGTCCGGCCAGCCATCGCCATCGAAGTCGGCGGTCACCACGGACAGGGCATAGTTCTGGGCGGCGTCATAGACTCCGCTCTTCCGGGAGACGTCGGTGAAGGTGCCGCCGGCATTCGCGTGATACAGAATATTGCGATCGAAGGGCAGGCCACGCGGACCGCAGTTGACGGGCAGGCCGAGATACCAGCAATAAGGATTGGCGCCGGGTTTGGGTGTCTCCTCGAAGCTGAACTTGAGGTAGTTCGCGACGAACAGGTCGAGCCGGCCGTCGCGGTCGTAGTCGAAGAACGCGCAGCCGACGTTGTAGCGGACACGGTCCTGGAGGAGGCCGGCTTCTTTGGTTACGTCACGAAACTGTTTGCCGCTCTCGTTGTGATAAAGCGCGTTCTGGCCCCAGTAGGTGACGAAGAGGTCCGTGTAACCGTCGTTATCGTAGTCACCGGCGCAGGCGCCCTGGCCCCAGCCCTTGCGCGTCAACCCCATCTTTTCCGTGGCGTCGGAGAATTTGCCCGCGCCGTCGTTGTGATAGAGGCGGCTGAGCGCGCCGTCGCCGCTGATGACGAGCGCGTCCGCGAGCCCGTCGTTGTCGTAGTCGAGGAAGGCCACGCCGCTGCCGGTGGTCTCGATGATGAACTCCTTCGTCTGCATGCCGCCATTGGGGAACACATGGGTGAGACCGGCGGCCTCGGCGACGTCACGGAACTCCGGCAGTGGAGTGTCCGGCGGAGGTGCGGGCGCTAATGTCGCGGCCAGAAGAAGGAGGATCGCTCTCATTGGCCCGGCGGCTTCTCGCCCAGCTTCTTCAGGAAGTCGGTGAACTCGCCCTCCGGCGCCTTCTGGATGCGATCGAGTTCGGCCTTTTCGCGCCGTGCCTCGGCCATCCTGCCGGCGTTGCGATAGGCCATCATCAGGCTGTAGTGTGCCGATTCACTGCCCGGGCTGAGTTTGACGGCGCGCTGCAGCAGTGTGATTGCCTCATCGTTCTTCTTTTCGTCGACCCGAACTTTGCCGAGAGCAATCAGCGCCTCGGGGAACTCAGGGTTCAGTGCGAGAGCCTGCTGGAGCTTGGCGGCCGCCTCCTGGGGCTTCTGTTGGTTCTGAAGAATCTGGGCGATCTGATAGAGCACGACCGAGTCCGAGGGATTGAGGGCGAGCTCCGCCTGGAACTCCCGCATGGCGGCATCCAGGACATCGGGTGAGTGAGCGCTCATGAGCAAGGCGCGGCCCAGGCGGAAGTGGAGGTTCAAGGCGCGTGGGTTCTTTGCAATGGCCTTGCGGTACTCCGCGGCAGCTTCAGTAAACTGGCCCTGGGTTTCGAGAACTTCCCCGGAGAGCTGGTTCACGCGGAACGAAGACGGAGCCTTCTGATAGAGCAGATAGATTGTGTCGTTCCAAGCGCGCATGTACAGGCGAGCCGACTGGTACAGCACGTCGGCGTCGGCGGGATGCTTCGCCTTGAGCTCGTTGATCACCGCCGCGGCCTCCTCGACCGGGCCGGACGTGAGCCGGCACTGGACGAAGGCAAGGCCCGCCAATCGGGCGATCTCGGCGTTTGTTCCCTTATAGGCCTGTTTGAGCGCCGGCACGGCCTCGTCACAGCGGCCCGTCGCGGCGAGCGTCAAGGCGAGGAAGGCGGACGCCCGCGGATCGGGGCTCTTGGCGGCGATGCGCAGGTTGCGTTCGGCGGCGGGCAAGTCACCTTTGCGGTAGGCTTCCAGGCCGCTGAGCAGCGGGTCGGTCTGGGCGCCGGCGGACAGGGCGAAGATTATTGGAAGTAGGAATCGCATCAGAGGGCCTGCCGGAGTTCTAGTGGCCTGCATCGTCCAACATGAGATCGAGTTTGCCGAAGCGATGGCGATCGGCCCCGGCGAAGTAGCGGAACCGGATCATGGGCGGAGCGCCCGGCGCGATGGACTTGCGGGGATCGGCCAGCCGATCGGAGGGCCGGGCTTCCAGGAGAACGCGTCCGGACTCGGCGATCTCGGCGGTCAGTTGGCGGATTCGTTCTTCGCGGGCGGCGTTGTCTGGTTGGGCCAGCAGAAGGTACAGAAAGAGCGTGGACATCGTGGTTCAGACCCTCGTTGCCAGCTCAAGGTCACCCTGAGTTGGCAATTCTCATTGATGATACCAGGGGCCGCTCATCTTGCAAGCCCTTTCATGTCCGTTGGCGGAGTGGCACCGCTTTCCTCGCTGAGCTTCTCGTGGAGGGCGCGTTCCCGGACGGCGTCTTCCTTCCGTCCGAGGCGTTCGTAGACGCGAGCGAGGCGAAAATGAGGCGCAGGGTCTTTGGGATTTAGGACAACGCTATGCTGGAACTCTTTGGCCGCTTCGGCATAGTTCTTTTGCCGCTCGAAGACCATGCCGAGCAATAAGTGACCATCAGCCTGATCGTTTTTGATCGATAGTGATTTCTGAAGAAGAGACTGTGCGAAGATCGCGTCAGCAGCAGGATCGTCCGCGTCTGGGCGTATTAATAACGCGCGCGCGTGTAGGACATAGCCCAGGGGGTTCTCCGGGTGGGTTTTCTCGAAAAGGGAAGCGCGCTGGATGACCTCGGGGATGCGTCCCGCGGCGTGCTCGAGGACGCGGCCCATGAAGTAATAGGGTTGGGGGATGTCGGGCGCCAGTTGCATGACCCGGAGGAAGCGATCAACGGCGTCGGCGAACCGGCGCTGGCCGTAATAGGCAACCCCCAGTGCGAGTTCGATCTGAGGGCTCTTGTCGAAGACCTTGCGGCCTTCCTCGAGGGTGGCAATGGCTTGGGGAAAGCTCTGGGACTGCATCTGGGCTTGGGCCAGGCGAAAGATGGCTTGCTCGCTGTAGGGGGCTAGTTTCCTCGCCTCGGCAAAGTGAGCGACAGCCTTGTTCCAATCCTTCCGGGCTTCGTAGGCGCGCCCGAGCAGGTCCTGGACGTCGGCAGAACTCTCCAGTTTGAGGGCTCGCTCACCGAGGATGACCGCCTCGTCCGTTTGGCCGGCTTCGAGGTTGAAAAGGGCGAGGTTGTACAGCATGGATGCGTCGCTTCCGGCGAAGCGGGCGGCTTGTCCGACTGAGACCAGCGCGGCCTTCCTATTGTTCTGGCGGGCTTGAGCCTGGGCAAGCAAGAACCAAACGGGAGCGCTGGAAGGTTGAAGTTGAATGATGGATCGAAGAGTCTTTTCAGCGGCCGCAGGCTCGTTCTTTTGCAGCGCAGCGAGGGCTTCCTGGACGCGCTCCTGAATTAGTTTCGGATCAGGCTGAAATAGCAAGAGCGACATTAAGAAGACGGCTAGCATTCGTCCACAGTATATCCACACTATCGTTAGAGAGTAATCTTCGCAGCGGGCAAACCCTCAGCGAGAAGAGGGCAGTGGAGGGGCCCGATGCGGGGTCGTCGCCAAATCGTCACCATAGTGCAAAAAGACTATGAAAGCGCTTGACTCGGAATGAGACTCTCCTTAAGCTGAGTGAGACTCCGAGTCGACGGAAGCGTTTACATTCCAGGCCCCGAGGGTCGAGCCGCAGAGCCCGACCCCAGAGAGAAGAGACTTTTCCGCGATTCCAATCGCCCGTTGGGTGACAGGGGTTCGAAAAATTGGCCTTAGGGGGGCCAACAAGTGAGGTTGTCTATGCTCCAAGTGAGAGTCGCGCGACTGTTCATCGTGGGCTTGCTCCTAACGTTCTGCCTGATGGCGCAACGCGATTTAGGAACAATTGCAGGTACGGTGACAGACCCCCAGGGTGGGGTGATTCCAAATGCCAAGGTCACGATCAAAGAAGAGGCCACGGGGCTCGTCTACGATCTGACAACTAATACATCGGGCGAGTTCCTTAGACCCGCCTTGAAACCCGGCAACTACACAGTCACAGCCGAAGCGACGGGCTTCCGGCGTGTTGCACAGCAGAACGTCGTTCTGGTGGGCGGTGACCGTGTTGCTGTGCCGATTTCGCTCCCAGTTGGTAATGTCTCGGAATCGGTGGAAGTGTCGGCCCAGGCGCCCTTGCTCCAGACCGAGACGACCACACTCGGTGCGGATCTGGGTAGAAGAGCTGTCAGTGAGCTGCCCCTGGGCGGCCAGCGGACGTTCTCTTTTCTGGCGCGTTTGTCGCCAGGCGTTGTGCCCGCCGAAAGCGGTGCACGCGACGCGGTGGGCGGCGGTTTTTCGGCCAACGGCGTCCGATCGAACGGACAGAACAACTTCCTGCTGAACGGTGTCGACAACAACGTCAACGTGATCGACTTCCTGAACCAGACCGCCTTTGTCGTCGGACCTTCCGTGGAAGCGATTGGCGAAATGCGCGTGCTGACGAACGGCTACAACGCCGAGTATGGCCGCGGTGCAGGTGGCGTGGTGAACGTCAACCTGAAGTCGGGCACCAATGAGATCCACGGTGTGTTGTTTGAAATTCTGCAGAACGACAAGATCAACGCCAACCGCTGGGAGTACAACAAGGCCGGCAAGGCGCGTGGTCCGTTCAAACAGAATCAGTACGGTGCGGCGATTGGTGCTCCTATCATCAAGAACAAGCTATTTATCTTCGGCGACTACCAGGGCACCCGCATCACCTCTTCCGGGGGCAGCATCCAGAACCTGGGCTACGGCGGTTTCTATTCGATTCCGACGCCAGCCATGCGGCGAGGTGACTTCTCCAGTCTGTTAGGCGCCGCCTCGGCCGGCACCGATGCTAATGGCAACAACATCATCAAGAATCAGATTTTCGATCCAAACTCGAACGCCACGGTGAATGGGCAGTTGATCCGTACACCCTTCACGGGCAACATCATTCCCTCCAGCCGGTTTGACCCGGTAGCCGCCAAGCTCATGGCGTTGTTCCCGGACTCGAATCAGCCGATCACGACTGGCGCCATTCCGCTGAATAACTATTTCGTCTCGACGGCAGGCACCCAGCACACCGACCAGGGTGACGGTCGCGTGGATTACCGTCTGAGCGACAAAGACTCGTTGTTTGGGTCGTTGAGCTGGCAGAACCTGAACAAGCTGAACGAACCGTTCCTGCCAGGTGCTCTCGACGGCACCCCGTTCAACGCGGTGACGGAAGAAGACCTGAGCCGTAACGCACAGTTGAGCTACACCCGTGTCTGGACTCCCTCGATTGTGTCCGAAACGCGCGTGGGCTACAGCCGCCTGGTTACCTCACGTGTCGGCGCGAATCCCGACAAGGACCTGTTCAAGGAGTTCGGCATCGGCGGCTACAACCCGATGACGGCTTTGAACGGCGGTCTGCCGCAGATTCAGTTTGCGAACGGCTATTCGCAGATCGGCGCCAACGACTGGCTGCCGTCGAAGGAATACTCGAACGTCTGGGACTTCATCCAGAATGTGTCGATCATGAAGGGCCACCATTCGTACAAGTTCGGGGCGGAGTATCGGCCGATCAAGTTCCCGTTCTTCCAAGTGCCTTATCCGCACGGCGAAATGAACTTCAACCGGAACGAGACGGCGTACCCTTCGGCCTCCGGTACCTTGGGCGCGTTGAATACGCTAACCGGTGACGACTATGCGTCGTTCCTGCTGGGCAACATCAACAATGGCCGCATCTCGACGAACAACTTCATCTCCTCAGAGAAGGTCGCCTGGGCGTTCTACTTCCAGGACGACTGGAAGCTCACTCCGAAGTTGACCTTGAACCTGGGCATGCGCTACGAGCTGTTTTCGCCCATCGGCGAGAAGTTCGCCCGCCAGTCGAATTTTGTTTACGACAACCTGACCTTGTACATCCCCAAGGGCAAGGATCAGGATGCGCCTTTACCGCCTAACTTCGCTTCGGCCTTCCCCAATGTCAGAGTGTCGCGCGGCGAAGTGGACAAGTACATGATCCCGTGGGACAAGACCAACTTTGCCCCACGCATCGGTATTGCCTACAACTGGCGTGACAACACCGTGATCCGCCTGGGTTACGGCGCCTTCTACGGTGGCGAAGAGAATCAGGGCGGCAATCCGAACCGTGGTGAGTCGGTGCCCTTCAACCAGTCCACCGATTTGGCCCGCCCGACCTCGGCCATCTTCGAAACGAACCCGTTTTTCACGGGCGGCATTGCCGGCGGCTTCCCGAGCAACGTGTTCTCTCTCGACGCTCCGGTATCATTCCGCGGCGTCGCCACGAACTTCCGGAACTCGCTGGTTCATAAGTGGAACTTCGCGGTGCAACGAGAACTGCCTTGGCAGTCCTCGATGGAAGTCGCTTATGTCGGCAACCACCAGGCACACCAATTGTTCCAGCCTGACTGGAACGCCTGTGCCAACATCGGAACGACCTCGTCGACGATGCAAGGATGCAGCACGGTGCTGCGCCCGACACCGAAGATCGGTGGAATCTCTGGAACAGCTTCGTTCGGTTTCGGCGACTATCACGGCATGACGGCCAAGTTCGACAAGCGCTATTCGAACGGCCTGATGATGATGGCGTCGTACACCTATGGCCACGCGCTGGCCAACACCGGCACGACCCTCAGCGGTTCGACGGGCTTCGGGATTCTCGATCCTCGCGATTACTCAACCAGCTATTCGACGGCAGCATGGGACATCCGGCACAATTTTGTGTCGAATTTCACCTATGAGATTCCGTTCGGCAAGGGTAAGACCTGGGGCACCCACATGAACAAGGTGGCCAATGCGCTAGTTGGGAACTGGCAGGCAAACGGAATCCTCTCGTTGCGTACCGGCCAGCCCTTCACCCTTCGTTCCAACGGTTGCCAGGGCATCTGGAATTCCTGCATGCCCGACCTGGTATCCGGCCAGGATCCTCAAGCCGCACCATCCGGCGGCCGCAATCCCGACATGTGGTTCAATACGGCGGCCGTTGCGGCGCCGGCCTCCCTCACGGGTGGAAACCTTGGACTGCAAAGCAATACAGGTCCCGCGAACCGCACGCTGGATTTCTCTCTCTTCAAGGACTTTGCCTTCACCGAGAGAATCAAGCTCCAGTTCCGCGCGGAAGGTACTAACGTGGCCAACACGCCGCAATTTAGCGTACCCAACAACAACCGTCAGGACGTGTCGTTCGGCAAGGTGACCAGCACCGGATCGGGCACCGAACGCCACATCCAGTTCGCTCTTCGCCTGCAGTTCTGATCCGCGAAGATCAGTGAAGACAGTTCGAACGAGTGTACGATACAAAAGGCCTCACCCTTCGGGGTGGGGCCTTTTCGTGAGAGGGTATGCGGCTGCCCGGGGGACGGATGGGATGCTAGACCACATGATGGCTGGAAAGAGGGATCGAGCCCTGTGAAGCGCAGAGAGTTTCTGGCGGGTCTGGCTGCTAGCGGCCTGTTCACAGGGCGGGCGCACGCATTCGCGCCCTATCCTGTTAAGTTCCGTCTGGCTCCCCCGTACGCGCCCGCTCTGGCCTTCGTGGAACCTGGATCGGACGAGTTCAAGGGGGAGCGGGCCGCACTGGAGTTGGAAGCGCGGCTGCACGCGGTGGTCCAGGATGGCGCTCTGCCGGTGGCCGGGACATGCAAGGGTGCCTCGCCCGCCGCGCGTTCTTTTGAGAACGTGGCCGAGGGTATTTCGCGCGGCGTGTTTGGCGCCAACGAGGGAATCGCCGAGGGCTGGGCCCGTTGGCGCGCATCGCTGGGTGAAGTTCGGTTGGCACGATTCTACGCGCTGCCTGGAAACACGGTCCGTTTCGACATTCGCTCGCAACGTGCAGGGCAGTTGGAACACCGTACGGGTACGTGGAAGTTGGAGTGGACCGAGGGAGAGGTCACCCGGTTGGAGCCGGTCGAAGAGATCCTGGTGCGGGGCGAGAAACCCTGGTTCCGCGACGTGACGGGCCACGTATTCGAGGGCGAGCCGTCGTTTCGCGAGCAGTTGGCGCGTGGCGTGCCTTATTGGCGAGCCCGCCTGGATCCAGCGTGCGGCCTGGATGTCTACGGCGAAAACGGCGTGGCCGTCGCCGATATCGACGGCGATGGGCAGGACGAAATCTACGTCTGTCAGCCGGGCGGGCTGCCCAATCGACTGTATAAGAATGATGGGCGGGGTCGACTGCGGGACATCGCAGCGGGTGCCGGGCTTGATCTGCTGGATGACACGGCCTGTGCGTTGTTCGTTGATTTGCGGAATAGTGGGCATCAGGATCTGGTGTTGGTTCGTTCCAACCAGCCGATGTTGTTTCTGAACGACGGGCATGGCCGGTTTCGGCATGCGCCGGAGGCGTTCCGGTTTGCAACCAAGCCGCAGGGCTCCTTCACAAGTGTCGCGGCAGCCGATTTCGATCGCGATGGGCGGTTGGATCTCTACTTCTGCTGCTATGTCTACTACCAGAGCGAGGCGCAATACCGTTACCCGGTCCCCTACCACGACGCGCAAAACGGTCCGCCGAATTTCCTGTTCCGCAACCGGATGAACGAGACGCCCGGCCACTTTGAAGATGTGACGGCCGCATCCGGCGTGGAGCACAACAACAACCGGTTCAGCTTCGCGGCCACCTGGTGCGACTACAACGGCGACGGCTGGCCCGACCTCTACGTCACAAATGATTTTGGCCGGAAGAACCTCTACCGAAACGTGAACGGACGCTTCCGCGACGTGGCGGAAGAGGCCGGAGTCGTTGACCTGGGGCCGGGCATGAGCGCCGCCTGGCTCGATTACGATGGCGACGGGCGGCCTGATCTGCTGGTGTCGAACATGTGGAGCGCCTGCGGACAGAGGGTGGTGAACGACCTCGCGTTTGGGCCCGTGCAGAAGGACCCCGCGCTGCTGGCCTCCTATCAGCACCACGTGAAGGGCAACTCGCTCTACCGCAATCTCGGCGACGGCAAGTTCCAGTACACTGGCGATTCGCAGGGCATCGAGATGTGCCCCTGGTCCTGGTCGTGCGACGGAACCGACGTAGACAACGATGGAACGCCTGAGCTCTACATCGCCTGCGGGATGGTGAACAACAACGGATCCACCGACCTGATGAGCTACTTCTACCGGCAGGTGGTGGCGAAGTCGCCGGTGCGGCAGACCGCGGCGCCGGCCTATGAGAATGGTTGGAACGCGATCAACCAGCTCATCCGGCAGGACTACTCGTGGGCGGCTCCGGAGCCCAACATGTTCTTCGCGCGGCGCGGCGGCCGCTACTACAACTTCTCCGGCGTGAGCGGGCTCGACATGGCGGAAGACAGCCGTGCGTTCGCGTTCACCGACATCGATGGAGACGGAAACCTTGACATCATCCTGAAGAGCCGCTGTGGACCGCAGGTGCGTGTGTTTCAGAACAACTGCGGGGCAGGACGGAACAAGCTGGTGCTGGCGCTGCGCGGGACGAAGTCGAATCGCGACGCGATCGGGGCACGGGTGGAGCTGGATGGCCAGGCAAAGTGGATCGCGGCCGGTTCCGGTTATCTGTCGCAACACACAAAGAGGCTGCACTTCGGCTTGTCGGACCGTCCGCGCGCCGAGAAGGTGAGTGTTCTCTGGCCGACAGGAGAACGCCAGGAACTGGGTGCTCTGGCCGCAGGTTTCGTTTACGAAGTGGTGGAAGGCCGGCCCGAAGTCACCTCAAAGCCGCTGGCCCAGGTGTCGCCCTGGCCTGAAGGGCCGGCGGTGCAGGCAGACAACCGTGCACGGCTCCACTCGACCTGGTTCTGGGAACCGGTGCCTTTGCCGGAGAAGCGGCGCGGGCCGGGGTTGCTCGTGGTGCATGCCGGAGAGACTCTGCCGGAGATTCCAGGTCCGGTGGACCGATTGGACTTGCGTCAGGCGCCTGTGGAACTGGCGGCGGCTTATTCGATTCTGAGGCGCTATCTGTTCGACTACCGGGTGGAGCTGGAGACACCGCTATGGCTGTTGATCGACGGCGAAAGCCGTGTGAGAAAGATCTATGCGGAGGCGCCAGAGGCCGACGTGCTGCAAGCGGATCTGCGGTCGTTGGGTGGGCCCTTGCCCGAGGCGCGGGGATTGCCATTTGCGGGCATTTACACGGGCAGCCCGAGGCGCGACTACTACAAGTTTGGCGGGGCGCTGCTGCAGGCAGGGTATCCCGAACAGGCTCTGCCCTATCTCGAAGAGATGTTGCGGCGCACGCCGGACAACCCGAAGGCCCTGATGGCCGTGGGACGGATTCACCTGGAAGGCAAACGGCTGGAGTTGGCTCGGACCGTGTTGCAACGGGCCGTGGCTCTCGACCCACGATTGCCGGAAGGCTGGAACGAACTCGGTGGCGTGGAAGCGCAGGCGGGCCGCTGGCCCGAGGCTCTGCAATGCTACGAGAAAGCACTGACGCTGGCGCCGGATCTCCCGTATGTCCTGCTGAACGCAGCGAGAGCCCAGGAAGAGTCCGGCCGGGGACCGGAGGCGGAGAGGCTCTTCCGCCGATTGATCGAATTGGAACCGAACAACGGCGACGCCGCGAATGGTCTGGGTTTGTTCCTGGCCAAACAGGGCAAGACGGAGGAAGCGCGGAAGCTATTCGAAAAGGCGATCTCGGTTAAGCGAGACGATTCGTCCGCCATCAATAATCTGGGTGTGTTGTATATGAACATCGGGCAGCCGAACGACGCGATAGCGGCCTTCCGGTATGGGATTCAGGTGGCTCCTGACGATGAGATGCTTTACCTGAACCTCGCCCGGGTCCACGTCCAGATGGGTCAACGCGAAAGCGCGCGAAGTGTGATGAGGGACCTGCTGGCGCGAAAGCCGGACAATGCCATGGCGCAGCGGGCCTTGAAGTCTCTGGAGGGGCAATGAGACGACTGATCCTTGCCGTCCTGATAGCCGGTGCCGTGGGGCCCGTGCGCAGCGCCGATAGCCCTATCCGGTTCTCGTTCCAGACGACGGGTTTCCCCTTGGAGAGCTGTGAGACGCCGGAGAAGCACGCGCCGGAGACCATGGCCGGCGGCGTCGCGTTGTTCGACTACGACAAGGACGGCGACCTCGACCTGTTTCTGACGAATGGCGCGGACATCAAGACACTGAAGAAGACGTCGCCGAAGTACTCCAACCGCTTGCTCGCCAATGACGGCAAGGGCCATTTCGCCGACGTGACGGAGAAGGCAGGACTGGTCGGCACTGGATTCGATAACGGCGTGGCGGTGGGAGATTTCGACAACGACGGCTGGCCCGACCTGTTCGTGGGTGGTGTTCACAGAAACACGCTGTACCGCAACAATCGTGACGGCACGTTTCAGGACGTGACTGTGAAGGCGGGCTTGAACCTGCCTGATAAGGAGTTCGGTCCACTGTGGTCAGTGGGCGGGGCCTGGGTCGATGTCAATAACGACGGGCGGCTGGATCTGGTGGTGGTGAATTATCTGGTGTGGGCCATGGCGACCGAACCGGCGTGCGAGGGGGAAGGCCGCCGGGAATATTGCCACCCGAAGATGTACAAGCGGTCACCCAATCAGCTCTATCTGAACAACGGCGACGGCACGTTCACAGATGCTTCCGCGGCCTCGGGTCTGCGGGCGCAGCCCGGCAAGGGCATGGGCATCGCCGTGGCCGACTACGATTTGGATGGCCTGATGGACATCTTCGTGGCGAACGACAAGGTCTACAATAGCCTGTTCCACAACAAGGGCAACAGCCGGTTCGAGGAAGTGGCCTTTTCGAGCGGTGTGGCGTTGGTGGAGAGCGGCGACTTTATCTCGGGCATGGGTGTCGACTTCCGTGATCTGGACAACGACGGCTTCCCGGACATCGTGCTGGTGGCGCTGGATGATGAGACATTCCCGCTCTACCGCAACACGGGCAAGGGTGAGTTTGAGGACATCACGATGTCGAGCAAGTTGGGTGCTCTGAGCTTGTCGATGGCGGGGTATTCACCCACTATCGGTGACTTCGACAACGACGGCTGGAAGGACATCTTCGTGACGCGGGGCCACGTGCAATCGCTGCAGGCGGCTCCGCGCATTACGGTGGAGCAGCGCAACACAGTGTTTCGCAATCTGGGCAAGATGCGTTTTGCGGCCCTGACGGAGGAGGCCGGCCTGGCCGCCGGCCCGGCCAAGCGGCACCGCGGTTCGGCGATTGGCGATCTGAACGGAGATGGACGCCTGGATGTTGTGGTGTCGGCTCTGGGCTCACGGCCCGAGGTGTGGCTGAACGAGAGTCCGGCGGCCGCGCACTGGCTGGAGATCCAGCTAGAAGGAACAAAGAGCAATCGCGACGGCATCGGGGCGCGGATTCGCGTGGTGACGGCCGGTGGCTCGCAATGGCAGCAGGTCTCGACGAGTGCGGGTTACGCCTCGTCGAGCGCCGGTCCGGTTCACTTCGGTCTCGGCGGCGACACGGTTGCGTCACTTGTGGAGATCCGCTGGCCGTCGGGAGTGACTCAGCAGTGGAAGGACGTGCCTGTCGACCGTGTCTGGAAGGTGAAGGAAGGCGTGCAGTAGCCATCCATTGTGCGTGCGGGAAGAAGGCAGTAAGCTGAGGACCAACAGGGAGGGAGTGAGCGATGATGAACCGGCGAACCCTGATTCAAACTCTCATGGTAGCGGTGGCGCAGCGTCTGGCCGCGGCTGCACCCGTGCCCACCAAGGCCGGGCAGAAGCGCTTGGTGCTGGTGACCATCGGGGGCATCCGCAGGCAGGAAAGCTTTTCGGAAAAAGGCATAGTCAACGTGCCACGCCTGTTCAACGATCTGCTGCCGCAGTCGCTTTTCTATCCGTACACCGTGAACGAGGGTGTGACGTCGCATTTCAACTCCATCGCGAGCATTCTCACCGGAGTCTGGGAGCACGTTGATGACTGGGGTTCGGAGAAGCCCACTCATCCGACGATGTTCCACTACCTGAAGGCCGGGCACCCCGCCGATCCGAACGACTGCTGGGTGGTGACCAGCAACAAGCAGCTAACGGCGAACATTAGTCCGGGTATCAACGTCGTTCTCGCGAAACAACTGCTGATCGAAGCGGTGGAGCGCATCATCATGGGGCAGAGTTCGCGCAAGAGCCTCGAGCGCGAGCAACTGTTGCAGGAGATGAAGGCCGTGCTCGAAACGGACTACGAGCGCATCGGCTGGGGTGTGCCGGCGACCTCGACATTCCAGGACCCGGCCGTGAAGAAGACGTTCGTCGACGCGCTGGCGGGCTTCATTCACGGGCCCACCGCGCCGGTGAGCGGCGACGAGTTGACGCTGACGGTAGGCTGCGAGGTGCTGAAGCGGCTGGCTCCGTCGATGCTGATGATGAACTTCTCGGATGTGGAGGTGGCCCACTCAGGCTCTTACTCTCTACATCTGGGCGGCATCCGCAGGTCGGACATGCTGTGCCATAGGTTGTGGCAGTTCATCCAGGCGAGTCCGGAGCTGAAGGAGAACACGACGCTACTGATCATGAATGAGTTCGGGCGCGATCCGGACGGGTCGAGCACCAACGGGTTCTTCAATCACAGGACGGATACCGAGACGTGCCGCATGGCCTGGAGCATGGTGCTGGGCCCAGCCATCCGAAAACCGCAGGTGGTGGAGCGCGTGGTGCGGCAGATTGATTTCGCGCCGTCGATGGGCGGCTGGATGGGGTTTGAGACCGTCAAGGCCAAGGGTGGACGGCTGCCGGAGATTGCGGGTGGGTGAGATGAATCCTCCGGTCTACAAGGATCTGATCGCGCGTCTGCCGCGGACGTTCGGCCCGGCGCTGAACGACCAACTGCATCAGTGGGAACTGCTATTCCCGGCCGAACAGCGGCAATTGAAGGCGCAGATGGACTGGCTGGCCGCCTTGCCTCCGGCCGAGCTGAAGACGCTCTTCACACCGGTACTGGAGTTGGAAGAGAAGATGGAGTTGCCCAAGTGGCAGCCCGGCGCCGCCGGCCTCAGCATCCACGACGTAGGCGTGCTAGCGCGGTCGCCACTCTATCCGCAATGGCGCCAGCAGGTGGAGAAAGTCTTCTCGCATATTGATGACGCCGTGCAGTCGTCGGGCGTTCTGAAGCCAGTGCCACGGCTCGTGGCTTCCGTTTTGCCGACAGGCCTGCCAAAACCGGTCGACCCCTTGTGGCCCGATCTTGCGGAGCTGGGACGCTGGGTGCAACTCGACCAGCCGTTTCTCAAGGTAGAAGCGGCGCTGGTGCCGGCGATTGCCGGGCGGAAGATCCCGGCGTCGCTCGAGCCCGAAGAATCGACATGGGTGATCGAGTGCGGCAACCGCCTGTCGACCGAAGCTGGCGCAGCGACGAGCCTCTCGTGGGACGCACTGGAAAAGGTGCGCCGTGAGTTTCTGAATCGTCTGAATGCCATCAGCCGCGACATCAAGTCGGCCGACCAGACCACAGGCGACTTGAAGCGGCTGGACCTCCGGAAGTTCCTCGATCCACGGACGGCGGAGAGCCCGCGTCTGCGCGAGTTCCTGCGCGGCATCCTGCTGAGCGGGAACGGCTCCCTGGTGTTCAACAACTCTTTTGTGCAGTGGGCGGCATCGGAGGCGCTACGCCGGGCGCAGCCCCAGGTGATGTTGGCCGGGTTCGGTCTGCGGCAAAAGCTGAAGCCGTTTAGCAGTGTTGTGCTCTTCGAGGATCAGAACCGATCGAATCCGACGCCTGATCAGGACGACCCGGCGGGCTCGCTGACCGATGCGGCCTTCCTGGCCCAGTACGTCTACCTGGCCGCGCAGCGGGTGACGGCCTATCAGCGGAACACTGTTTCGATCTTTGCCATGGAGGACCTCGACCGCGTGTTGATTGTGGATCCCCGCGGCAAACAGACCGTGCCGGCGTCGATGACGGCGTCCGCCTTGACCGACTACACGCGGCAGTGGCTCACCGGCATCTGACAAGCCAGGGTGGCCGCGATTATATGATGGTGGTCCAAGTACATGGAGGATTGTGAAATGGATCGCCGTCGATTTACGCTGCTGCTCGGATCGTCTCCGCTGCTGGCCCAGGCTCCGGCCGCGGCTCCCGAACTGGACTGGCGCGACGCCAAGACGCTACGCGTGGAGGGGTTGGGTTTCTCGGATCTGAAGTCGCCCTACGACCGGCTGCCGAAGCGAGCCGAAGGCGTAGTGCGGCCTGTGGTCTGGGATCTCAGCCGCGACTCGGCTGGCGTGGTGGTGCGATTTGTTAGCAACGCCACGGCGATTCACGCGCGGTGGACGCTGACTAACAAGACCCTGACCTCGCCGAATAGCACACCGGTTGCCTGCAGCGGCCTGGATCTGTACGCGAAGAACGATGCCGGGCGCTGGCACTGGCTCGGTATCGGGCGGCCGACGAAGTTCCCCGAGAACACCGAGGCGCTGGCTAGCGGCATGCCCGCGGGCACGCGCGAGTACATGGTGTACCTCCCTATGCACAATCCCGTTACTTCCCTGGAGATCGGCGTGCCGAAGGGCAGTTCCCTGGAAGCCGGACCGGCCCGGGCGGCGGGCCGCAAGCCCATCGTGTTCTATGGGACGTCGATCACGCACGGCTTTTCCGCCTCGCGTGCCGGAATGACGCACGTGTCGATGCTGGGGCGTCTCTTCGACCGCGAAGTGATCAACCTGGGCTTCTCCGGCAACGGCAAGATGGAGCCCGAAGTCACGAGGTTCGTGGCGGAGCTGGATCCGGCGGTGTTCGTCCTCGACTGCCTGCCAAACCTCACAGCCAAAGAGGTCCACGCCAATGCCATCCCCTGCGTGAAGATCCTCCGCGAGGCGCATCCCGATACGCCCATCCTGCTGGTGGAAGACCGCAACTATGCGGACAACTTCCTGAACCCTTCGCGGCGCGAGCGCAATGAGACGAACCATGTCGCGATGAAGGAAGAGTACGCCAAGATGCAGGAAGAGAAGATCCCGCATCTGCACTACCTGAAGGCGGACGACCTGCTGGGCGATGACGGCGAAGCGACCATCGACGGGTCGCATCCGACGGACCTTGGGTTCACACGCCAGGCGGCGGAGTTTCAGAAGGCGCTGAAGAAGATCCTGAAGTAGCGCTATTTGGTCAGGTACTTGTCGGGGATCGGAGTCTCCGGCCGCTCAGAGTCCCACAGGATTGTCATCACCTTCCAGTCCTTGCCATCGAACACAAGCTGGAAGCTGTTGATGCCGCGCGCGAAGGGCTTCTCCCCCGGCGCCCGCCGCGACTCGTAGGTGCTGAAGACGTGGGCGATGGCGCCATAGCGCTCCACCTTGTGACTGACTTCGGTCTCGAAGAATGCGGTCTTTTCGAAGTTGGCGCCGGCCATCTGGACATAGTCATCGGGCGTCATTACGCGCGGCGTGTTGCCTTCGGCGGTGTGCCGCACGGGAATCAGCCGTGCGCCCGCGGTGAAGAGCGAGCGGAACTTCGCCCAGTCGCGTGTGCCGGCGGGTCCAGAGATGACGGCATAGACAGCCTGAACGGTGGTTTCGAGGGAGTCGCCCTCGGCGGCGGGCAGGACAGGGGTGGCCAGCGCAAAAGCGGCCAGTAGACAGAGAGTACGTCGGCGAGACATACGGATATGGTAGCCGGGAATGCGCTCAGCTCACTTTGAATCCTCCGCCGCGCGGAGATGTTTATACTTGCGGCAGATTTCGCAGTCTGTGCCTGGAGCTGTGGATTCCAGCGCGAGCCTGAGGCTCCGCCGATTCTCCGGTGTGATCTTCACGGGTGTCGAATAGTAGTGCAGGTCGGCATCGCGGTAGTGGGCGACCACCGAGTAACTGTGCCCCTCGGTGCCCATCAACAGGAAGTGTCCGGATACCTCCGAATTCGAATAGTCCTCCGGCTGCTGATCCTCGCCCAAAGCGTCGTCCGTCAGCCAGACCGGAATGTCTTCCACATCCCCGTTGGCTCCGATGAGCTTGCCTTCAAACGACCAGGGGGCGAACTTCCACGGCAGTTTGAACTCGAGCCCCTCGAGTTTCTGGCCGGGCTGTAGGTGAAGGACTGTGGCCTGCTCTTCGGCAGCAACGCCGGGGTAGTAGTCCGTCTCGCGTTTCAAGCGTTGGCCACCTTCGCGCACGCGGTCGATACCTCCGAACTCCACCTTGCGAAGCGTGTAGTCACCGCCTCGAAGAAACGGGAACTGGAAACTACCCTTCTCGTCCGTCATACCAAAGGCAATCTGGTCTGTCTTCGGATTCGGCGCAACTGGCACCGCCTCGATTCGTTCGCCACCCACAGGAAATCCGTCGGAAGTGATAACCCTTCCCTCAATGGAGCTCGGAGGCACGGCCGAGAAGTTCGTGTGGCTGCAGTGGCCCGGGGCCAGGTTCAGACGCTGCCTCCGCGCGTCCTCCGGCAAGCCAGGGATGTCCGCCGTGATCTGGTAGGATCCGGGGCGGGGCAGGTCCACCATGTACTCGCCTTTGGCATCGGTGACTGCCTGCCACACGCTTCCATCGGCGCTCACAGCGATGCCGACACCTCGGACTGGTTGCGAGGCGGCATAGGCCATTTGCAGGTCCTCGGGTTGCCATGTGACGAATCCGAATACCGAGACGGGAGCCGATTCGCTGACCAGATTGCGATATGGCGCCAGTTGTTTGCCCTCGACCGCAATTTCCTCCGTGCCGCTGCAGACTCCCGTACTGAGCACCTCGTCCCCCTGTTCCCTCCACGCGATGATCAGGTATCTGTGGTCTTCCTCAAACGGGATGTCGCACGAACTCATGCCGAAACGCACTTTCACGACGGAGTTTACGTTGCCATGGAAGTTCTCTGTCACACGAATCCCGGCCGTCCGTGTAGTGATTGCCTCTCCAAAGTCGTCAGCGAGATCGTCCCCTGTCTTGGATTTCACACTCCTGTAAGCGGAAGCCGGCAAGAGTTGCTTCAACGCGGCCAGCATTGTCTTGTCGCTCAGCCGGCCTCCAGCCCACACTTTGGTGGCTGCTTCAGGGCCGATGATTGAAGACAATCGGTGTCTGAGATCTTCTTCGGTGCGTGGCTCGACCCGCTCCACCAGTCCGGCAAATACGAGGTCTCCCTTGGAGAATCCTTCGCAGCTCTTATGGGAAGACTGCACGCACTTGCAGGCGCAAGCCATCGGTGCGAGAGCTGTCAAACACGAAAGCAACAGCGCGCATCTGGTGAGAAACATCGAGTTGTTTCCTTTTTCACGGCAATAGCCGCCGAAACAACATCATAGCGATTTCGGATTTATGGGGGTCTCAGCCCAGCAACTCCGGAATCACCACCCCGTGCACATCCGTCAGCCGCCGGTCGATCCCGTTGTGACGGAATGTCAGTTTCGTATGATCGATGCCCATCGCGTGCAGCAACGTTGCATGCACGTCATAGCAGTACACCGGCTTGTCGACCGCCTTGTACGACCACTCATCCGTGGCCCCGTACGTCGTACCGCCCTTGAATCCGCCACCGGCGAACCACGACGTGAAGCCGAATGGGTTGTGGTCGCGGCCCTTGCTGCCCTGGCTACACGGCATGCGGCCAAACTCCGTGGTCCAGTAGACCACCGTGTCTTCGAGCAGTCCGCGCGCCTTCAGGTCTTTCAATAGCCCGGCGACCGGCTTGTCCAGCGCGCAGCCGAGCTCGCCATGATCCTTTGCCAGATTCTCGTGGCTGTCCCAATTGCGCCGCGGGAAGCCGTTGTCGGCGCCACTCCACACCTGCACGAAGCGCACTCCGCGTTCGATCAGCCGGCGCGCCACCAAGCAGCGCTGCCCCATGTCGGCGGTGATGGGTTCGTCCAGACCGTAGGCGTCGCGCGTCGCCTTCGTTTCGCCCGAGACGTCGAGCACCGTGGGCGCGCTCAGTTGCAGGCGCGCGGCCATCTCATACGAAGCGATGCGGGCTTCCAGCCGCAGGTCGCCCGCGCGGTCGGAGGCGTGCATCTTGTTGACCTTGTCCAACAGGGCCAGCCCTTCCCGCTCGCTCTCCGGCGTGATGAATCCGTTCTCCTTGGGTGGCTGCAGATCGTGAATCGGCGTAGGCGTACCCACCCGAATCGTTGTTGCCTGATTCGATGCGGGCAGGAAACCCGACGACCAGTTGGCGGCCCCGTTCGGCGGCATGCCGCGCGGATCCGGAAGTACCACGAAGTCCGGCAGGTTCTCGGCTTCGCTCCCTAGCGCGTAGGAGACCCACGCGCCCGCACTGGGGAAGCCGGGCAGGATGAAGCCTGTGTTCTGCATGAACGTGGCGGGTCCGTGAACGTTGGACTTCGACATCAGCGAAGCCACGAAGGCAATGTCATCGACGCATCCCGCCGTGTGGGGCAGCAGGTCGCTCACCCACTTGCCGCACTGGCCATACTGCTTCCAGCTCCAGGGGCTCGGCATCACGACCCCGGGATTGCTCTGAAACAGTTCGACCTTCTCGCCCGGATCCCATGCCTGCCCGCCTTTCTGGACGAGCAGTGGTTTGTAGTCGAACGTGTCGCACTGGCTGGCCGCGCCGGACATGAACAGTTGGATTACGCGCTTGGCTGTCGCCTTGTGGTGAAGACCCCCGTTGAACTCCGCCCGGCCTTTGCCGCCCGCCGCCGCCTGGCGAGCCAGCATGTGGGCGAGTGCCAGGCCGCCCAACCCGCCGCCATGGTTCCAGAGAAAGGTTCGACGATTCATGCCAGGGCTCCTCAATCGACAAACAGGAATTCGTTGGTGTTGAACAGCACGCGGCAGAAGTTGGCTAGGCCCTCGCGCCGCGCGTAATCGGCGTAGAGTTCCACCTCGCGCGGAGTCGCTTCGCGACTTAGCGCCAGACGGATGGCCATGCGGACCTGCTCAGGCGCGTCGGACTCCCGGCCGCGCAGCAGTTCGGCGAAGTGCTCCGACATTTTCAGGACGAAGACGTTGTTCCAGGCGGCCAGCGCCTGGATCGCCGTAATTGTGGTCGACCGCTTCGGCGTCAGAACAGAAGGGTCCGGGCAGTCGAGGCGTTCCAGAAACGGGTCGGGCACGCTACGCACAATGAAGCGATAGATGCTGCGCCGGTAGGCGCCGGGGCTGTTGGGATCGAAACGCGTGTAGTCGTACACCGGCGAGTGGTCGTCCTTGAAGTAGAACATCTGGACGGGCGGCCCGCCGGCGGTGAGATCGATTTTCCCGGAGACGGCCAGGACGGAGTCGCGGAACGCCTCGGCGTCGAGCCGCGAGCGGTTCATGCGCCACAGCAGCCGGTTCTCGGCGTCGACCTTGGCCGCGTCTTCTCGCTGAGTGGACGCCTGTTGATAGGCGGCGCTGGTCACGATGAGGCGATGGAGTTGTTTCAGCGAGCCGCGTGCCTCGTCACGGAACCAGACAGCCAGCCAGTCCAGCAGTTCAGGATGCGTCGGCTTGGCGCCCATGCGGCCGAAGTCGCTGGTGGTCTCGACCAGACCGGTGCCGAAGTGATACTGCCAGACGCGATTCACGATGGAGCGCCAGGTGAGCATGTTGTCCTTGGCGGTGATCCAGCGAGCGAGCGCGGCGCGTCGGCTCCCCTCGTCGGTCGCATCTGCCAGATCGAAGCGCGCGTTCAGCGTGGAGACGCACGTAAGGCCCGCGGCGAACGCCGGCTTGCCGGGCGCACGGACGTTGCCTCGGCCCAGCACGGTGATCGCACGTGGCTGCAAGGCCGGGCGGAATGCTCCGGCTCGCTGGAAATAGCCGGCCGGCGCGTAGACCAGTCTGGGTTTGGGCAGCGCCTTGAGTTGCTCGTCGATGGGCGTGAACTCCGCCTTGATCCTCGCGATCTCGGCGTAAGTCTCCGGGCCGACCAGCGCGTCCACCAGTTCCTTGCGGCGCGCCCGGTCGGCCGTGCGGCGCGCCTCCAGTTTCTGTTTCTCCGCCGCTTCGGCCGGGGTCTTTGGCTCGCCCATGTGAGTGATGAGCAGACTGGCGTCCTGGATGGAGCTGTCCAGTGTCTCGATCTCCGGGTTGGTGGCGAACTCCACCTTGTCGAGCAGCGGGTCCAGGCGGCGCTGGATCGCCTGCTTCCGCTGCAACAGTGCCTGCCGCTTCTGGAACAGGGCCGGATCGTCGTCGAAAGGGCGGTCGGCACGATCCACACCGGCAAAGACCGCCTGCAGATTGTAATAGTCCTGCTGCGGGATTGGATCGAACTTGTGGTCGTGACAGCGCGCACAGTGCGCGGTCATCGAGGTGAAGGTGGAAACCGTAGTCGCCACCATGTCGTCCCGATCGAGCACACGCGTCAGGTCCTTGTCGGCCGTACCTTCCCGTAATTCCTGGTGGCCGACGAAGTCCCACGGGCCGGCGGCCACGAAGCCGGTTGCGACGAGTGCCTGCGGATCTGCGGGGAACAGTACGTCGCCCGCGATCTGTTCCTGTACGAATCGCGCGTAGGGCTTGTCTTCATTGAACGCGCGAATCACCCAGTCGCGGTAAGGCCACGCGTTGAGCCGGGGTTTGTCCTTGTCATAGCCGTGTGACTCCCCGTAGTGCATCACGTCGAACCAGTGGCGGGCCCAGCGCTCGCCGTAGCGGGGCGAGGCCAGCAGGCGCTCGACCACTTTGTTATAGGCATCTGGGGACGAGTCCTTCAGAAACGCCTCCACCTCTTCCGGAGCCGGCGGCAGCCCAATCAGATCCTGGTAGACACGGCGGATCAGCGTCCGCCGTCCGGCCGCCGGAGAGGGGGTGAGCGAGCGGGCCCGCAGCGTCTCCAGGAGAAACGCATCGATGGGCGTCCGAATCCAGGGATCCTGGATGGCCGGCGGGGTTATGGCGCGGAGCGGCTGCAGGGACCACCAAACCTGAGGAGCGGCCTTGCCCGCGGAGTCGTCCCTCGCGCCCTGTTCGATCCAACGGCGGATCAAGGCGATCTCTGTCTCGGCCAGTGGTGGGCCGGCCTTAGGCATGCGCGGCTTGTCTCCGCTCACCACCTGCAGCAGTAGGCTGGTGTCCGGCTGAGAGGGCTTAACGGCCGGCCCCGACGCGCCGCCACGCAGCAGGGCTGCAGCGGAAGCCAGAGAGAGTTGGCCGCTGGCATTCCGCGCACCGTGGCACATCTGGCAGCGTTCGGCGAGAATCGGCTGGACGTCGCGCTGGTAGCTGACGGGTTCAGCGGCAGACAGAGAGTAAGCCCAGAGAAGAACGAAGGCAGCCCGCATTGGTGAACAGCATATCAATGGATCCAAGGGGTGTGGGGGACCGCAAACGAGGGGTCGATCATTGATAGACTCTTTCCATTCGCCATGAGTAATACCAAGAAGAGTATCTTCGTCACCGCCGACGGCCAGAATCTGGTGTTCACGTTCATCCTCATCAGCTCCCTGTTCCTGCTATGGGGTTTCTGCAACGGGATGATCGATGTGATGGACAAGCACTTTCAGGAGGAGCTTGGTCTATCGAAGGCGCAGTCGGCGTGGGTGCAGTTCGCGCACTACCTTGGATACTTCCTCATGTCGATTCCCGCCGGCTGGCTGGCCACGAAGTTGGGCTACAAGGGCGGCATCGTGATGGGGCTCCTCATCGTGGCGCTGGGAGGATTCTGGTTTATTCCGGCCACGCACATCAACGCCATGGTACACGAAGGCCGCGTGTCGGCGAACCTGGCGTTTGTGGCTTTTTTAACGGGTGTCTGCGTTATCGCTACCGGGCTCACATTCCTGGAGACCATCGCCAATCCCTACACGACGGTATTAGGTGACCAGCGCTATGCCGCGACCCGCATCAACCTGGCGCAGTCGTGCAATGGTGTCGGCTGGATCTTTGGCCCCATCGTCGGCAGCATGTTCTTCTACGGCAAGGATGCGGCGGGCCGCAGCACGGGCAGCGAGACTCTGTACATTCCGTACATGTACATCGCCATCTTCGTCATTGTCCTTGCCGTCATCTTCTACTTCGCCAACATTCCCGACATCAAGGGTGAAGATGACTATCACCTGGACGACACCGCCGCGCCCGTGTCGCACTCCATCTGGTCCCATCCGCACTTCGTGCTCGCCGTCCTGGCGCAGTTCCTGTACGTTGCGGCGCAGGCGGGCATCTTCAGCTTCTTCATCAACTACATGACGTCGGAACTTCCACCGATCCCCGAATCGTGGGCCGCCGGGCTGGCGAGTCTCTCCAATAGCGCGGGATTCCTGAAGGACTGGCTGACGGGCTGGTTTGAAACGAGCAGCGCCGGGGTGCTCTCCCTCAGCAACAAGGGTGCGTCGAACCTCGCCTCGCTGGGGTTCGTCTGCTTCCTCATCGGCCGGTTCAGTGGCGCTGGGATTCTGCGTAAGTACTCAGCTCACAAGGTGTTAGGATTTTATGGCCTGATGAACGTCCTGGCTACCTTTGTAGTGTTTCTAAAGCTTGGGTGGCTGTCCGTGCTTTGTGTCTACCTGAGCTTCTTCTTCATGTCGATCATGTTCCCGACGATCTTCGCGCTGGGTATCTTCGGTTTGGGTGCCCGGGCAAAGAAGGCTTCGTCGTTCATCGTGATGGCGATCATGGGCGGCGCCATCCTGCCCAAGTTGATGGGTTGGGTTGCTGACGAGTGGGATATGTCCCGCGGCTTCATCGTCCCGGCGGTCTGCTTCGTGTTCGTGGCCTTCTATGGCTATAGCTGGCCCAGGTTCAGCAAATCCGATTCGCTCAGCGGTGTCTCCACGATGGGCGGACATTAGGCGAAGATGCGCGCCGGCCTTCAGGCTATGTTCTGCTAGGCACTCCAGGGCGCATTTGCTATCCTGTCCCTTTGGGCCGTAGTGCGCCCGCATGCAGTCAGTTAAAGAGCCAGAGGTAGAGCAATGTCCGGACACTCAAAGTGGGCGACGATTAAGCACAAGAAGGCCTCGTTGGATGCCAAGCGCGGCAAGATGTTCACGCGGCTGATCAAGGAAATCGTGATCGCGGCGCGCAGCGGCGGCGACCCCGACAGCAACGCTCGCCTGCGCACGGCCATCACGGCAGCCAAGGCCGTTTCGATGCCCGCCGAAAATATCAAGCGCGCTGTCATGCGCGGCACCGGCGAACTCGAAGGCGGCCAGATCGACGAAATCATGTTCGAAGGGTACGGCCCGGGTGGCGCCGCCATCATGGTCTCCACGGCGACCGACAACCGCAACCGTACGGTCAGCGAGATGCGCCACATGTTCTCCAAGCAGGGCGGGAATATGGGCGAAGTGGGCTCAGTGGCCTGGATGTTCGACCGCAAGAGCCAGATTCTCATCGAGAAAGACAAGGCCACGGAAGATCAGTTGATGGAGTTTGCCCTGGAAGCCGGAGCTGATGACGTGCGCGACGAAGGCGAGAACTGGGAGATCCTCTCGGCGCCGGAATCGCATAATACCGTCCTCGAGGCGCTGGGCAAGGCCGGCATCCCCACCGTCGAGGCGGAAATCGCCATGATCCCCAAGAATCTCGTGGGAGTCGACGCCAAGCATGCCAACGCCATGATGAAGATCATGGACCTGTTGGAAGAGCACGACGACGTCCAGAACGTTTACACCAACGCGGACTTCGGCGACGAAGAGCCGGAAGGCTAACCAACGAGACCACGGCCAATTGAGGGGCGCGTGCGCATCCTGGGCATCGACTGCGGGAGCCAATTTACCGGATACGGCGTGATTGACACGGACGGCACGCGCCATCGCCTCGTCGAGGCTGGCGTCATCCGCACCAGCGCCAAGGATTCGTTCAGCACACGGTTGCTCACCATCGGCTCGCGACTGCGCGAAGTAGCTGCCGAGTTCGCCCCGGACGAAGCGGCCGTCGAGGATACGTTCACCTCGGTGAACATGCGCAGCGCCCTGAAGCTTACTCATGTCCGTGGCGTCGCCCTGTTCGTCCTGGCCGAGGCCGGTCTGGAAGTCAGCGAATACCCGCCCGCTCAGGTCAAGATGGCCGTGGCCAGCAATGGCCGGGCCGAGAAGGAGCAAGTCCAGTGGATGGTGCGCGTCCTGCTCGGGCTCGCGGAACCAATTGCTTCCCTCGACGCGTCTGATGCATTAGCGGTTGCCCTCTGCCATGCCATGAGGCGACCCGTGAAGATCGCCCTATGAAACTTCTGGCTTTACTGTGCTTCAGCCTGGTTGCCTTCGCGCAGGATGCGCCGCAACTCTTCTATTCCAAGAAGTTCCCCGGCAGCAAACCGGAGTACCAGGAGATTCGTCTCAACCGCGATGGCAAGGCGGAGTACCGCGAGGGCCCTGAGGAAGACAACCCCATCATCCTGAAGCTGAAGCCCGCCGAAACGGACACGGTCTTCGAGCTCAGCGACAAACTGGGCCACTTCGACCACGAAGTGGAGTCCGGCCTGAAGGTGGCGCGCATGGGCGACAAACTCCTGCGCTGGCAGAAGAGCTCGGAGTCGCACGAGGTGAAGTTCAACTACTCCGCCGACCCCGACACGCAGGCGATCTACGACTGGTTTGAACGCATGTGCGAGTCGGCCCAGCTCTTCATCGACCTGGAACGGACTGCGCGCTACGACAAGCTTGGAGTGAATCAATCGATCCTCAAACTCGAGGCTGCCTGGGACCGCCGGCGCATCGTCGGCCTGGACGTTTACCTGCCGTTGCTCGATCGCATTGCCAAGAACGAGACCTATCTCAACATGGCTCGCGAGCGGGCCGAACGCCTGGCCGCCACCTTCCGCAATCCACCACCCCCACCCAAGCCGGCCGGCGAAGCCAAATCTCAATGAAAACACTTCTCCTGACTGTCCTAGCCTGCACGCTGCTTCCAGGGCAGTCGAAACCGCCCGCCGCAAAGCCGGCCTCCAGCCAGCAGGCCGACCAGAAGGTCAAGCCTGACGATGATCCAGCAGCCAAGGAAAACCAGGAACTCGAACGCTCCCTCGGCGAGTCCGGTGGCAGCGCAGTGGAGTATACGCGCGCCCTGGAGCGCCATCTCAAGCTCTACCCCAAGACCGCTCGGCGTCAGGAGATCGAAAAGGTGCTCGCTCAGGCTGCCGTGGAGAACCACGACAAAGCCCGCCTTTTCCTCTATGGGATTCCCGCCATCGAAGCCGGCAGCCGTAGCGGAGCTCTGCTCGACAACGTCACCCGAGCCCTGCTCGATCGCGATGACAAGGAGAGTGCCGAACGCGCCTTGAAGTACGCCCGCATTCTCGTCGACATGGTCACCGGCCAGCGTCAGTCGCAACTTGACTCGAAAGAGCCCGGAGCCGGCCGTGGACGGCGGCTCGACGAGACGGAATACGCCTTGACCCGTGCCCGCACCTTCGAAGCCCGCGCTCTCAGCAACCTGGCGCGCTACGACGAGGCGATCGAAGCCGCCGTGAAGGGCTGGGCGGCCTGCCCCACTTCCGAGAACGCTTTTGAACGCGCTCGCGTTCTGGAGAAGGCCGGCAAGCCCAAAGAAGCACTGGAAGCTCTGGCGGAGGCCCTGGCCTTAAACGACGAACGCACCTCACCTACCGACGCCACCAAGGAAGGCACTCGCCTGGCTGACCTCTCGAAGAAGGCACTGGGTGACGAAAACGCCTTTGGCTCCATCATGCTGGCTTCCTTGCAGCGCGTCGGCCAGGCGACCGCGGCCCGCAAAGCCCGTCTGAAGCAGTTCGACCCCAACTTCGGAGCCAAGGCCCCGGCTGAGTTCACGTTGGGCGGTGTGTCCGGCGACCCCGTCTCCCTCTCCGGACTGAAGGGCAAAGTGGTCATCCTCGATTTCTGGGCTACCTGGTGCGGACCCTGCCGCGCTCAGCATCCGCTCTATGAACAGGCCAAACAGCGCTTCAAGGATCGCGACGACGTGGTCTTCCTGAACGTCTCCACCGACGAGGACCGCGGCGCCGTCAAGCCATTCCTCGAAGCGCAGAAGTGGAAGGGTGAGTTCCTCTATGAGGACGGACTGGCGCTGCTCCTGCGAGTGAACTCCATTCCCACCACGGTCATCCTCGACAAGCAGGGCGCCGTGGTCAGCCGCATGACCGGCTACATCGCCGACCGCTTCGTCGACATGCTCAGCGAGCGCATTCAGGATGCCCTCGCAACCCCCTCTGGAGAGTAGATTATGGTCTTCCGCCGCGTCGCGTGGATTGTGCTGGATAGTGTCGGCATCGGCGCCATGCCGGACTGGCAGGCCTTTGGCGACGATATGCCCGGCGATACGCTGGGCCATTGCGCCAGCCTGAGGCCACTACGCCTGCCCAATCTCCGCGCTCTCGGCCTGGCCAACATCCGGCCGCTCGAGCATCTGGAGCCGGCCCCCCATCCGCGCGCCTCTTTTGGCCGCTGCACGCTGGCCTCCCCCGGCAAGGACACCACCACCGGACACTGGGAGATGGTGGGTATTCACCTGGCCAAGCCCTTCCCGCTTTACCCGCACGGCTTCCCGCCCGATCTGATGGCCGAGTTTGAACGGCGGATTGGCCGTGGGACGTTGGGCAACTTCGCCGCCTCCGGCACCGAGATCATCAAGCAGCTCGGCGACGAACATGTTGCCACCGGCAAGCCTATCATCTACACGTCGGCGGATAGCGTCTTCCAGATCGCGGCCCATGAGGGCGTAATCCCCATTCCCGAGCTCTACCGCATCTGCGAGATCGCCCGCGCCCTGCTCACCGGCCCGCACGAAGTAGGCCGCGTCATCGCACGGCCATTCGAGGGCCAGTCACCGAACTTCACCCGCACCACCAACCGCCACGACTACGCAGTCCCGCCGCCCGCGGGCATGCTGCTCGATCAACTGTCCGCTGGCAATGTCCCCGTGGTGAGCGTCGGCAAGATCGCAGACATCTTCCTGGGCCGCGGTGTCACGAAGTCACTCAAGACGAAGACCAACGCCGATGGCATGGCAAAGACCCTGGAAGCTCTAGCCTCCATCGACACCGGCCTTGTCTTCGTGAATCTGGTCGACTTCGACATGCTCTATGGCCATCGGAACGATCCCGAGGGCTACTCCCGAGCACTCGAAGCGGTGGATGCCTGGCTGCCTCAACTGGATGCCGCACTCGGGCCTGAGGATCTCGTCGTGCTGACGGCTGATCATGGCTGCGATCCCACCACGCCATCCACCGACCACAGCCGTGAATACGTGCCCCTGCTAGCCTACGGCCCCAAAGTCCGTGCCGGCACGAACCTGGGCACGCGCGGCTCGCTGGCCGACATCGGACAGACCGTGGCCCAGAACTTCGGCACCAGCATCCAGGCTGGCGTGAGCTTCCTCGACGCGATCGCCTGACCCTTACGCCGGCCGCTCGGCCACCAGCAGCAGGCTCTGGCCGGCGGGCAGGGTAAGGCCGCGCGACAGCCAGGCTCCTTCCAGCCGCAACGCCCCCAGCAGTGCCGAGTTCAACCATGGCGGCAGCGCCCCCACTCCGCTCCTGGGTGTCCGGTCGAACAGCGGTTCCCACACCCGGAACTTGAACGCGGCCAAGGGCAGCGCCAGCGAGTTCAGATAGGTGCAGCGCAGCGGTCTCCAACCCGCGTCGACGGCCAGCCGCAGCAGCCGGGTCCGCGTAAACCGCTGCTTCTCTTCAATGAAGATCGAGTGACGGCTGCGCAGCCAGTCGAAGGCCGCCACGCGCACCACCAGCAAACCGCCCGGACGCACCACGCGCCCGAACTCGCGCATTGCCTGCGACTCCGTGCCAGGCGCCAGGTGGATCAGAACATCCAGCGAAAGCAGTGCGTCACAGCAGCCGTCGGGCAGCGGGATGCGCGTGATGTCGCCCTGCACGGCCTCCACCGCTCTCCGCCGTAGCCATGGCATCGCTGTGGCGTTCGCGTCCATGCCGATGGTCCGCCATCCGTACCTCTGGGACACCTGCTCGGCCAGCGCGCCGGTGCCGCATCCCGCATCCAGCACCGTTTCGATGGTCCGGCCCTGCTTCGCCCGGTCCAACTCCCGGAACAGGATTTCGCGCATGCCGCGATACCACCAGAGACCCTCCTCGGCCACTGCGATATTGCGGAACTCCGCCGGGTTCATTGCCCCTGGGCCACCGTGCAAAGTGCGCCGGAGGCAGGCAGGTAGGTCTCCCAATGGTCCCGATAGAACGCCAACGTACGTTCCACACCGGTGGCGAAATCGGTCCGGGGCCGCCAGTCCAGCAAGCGGCGCGCCCTTGACCAGTCGGCCACATAGCTGCCGATGTCGAACGCCTTGGCTCGCTGCGGGAATTCGAGGGGACACACCCTCGACTCGGTTCCGGCCGCCTGCGCAATCGTCGTTGCGATCTCGTCCAGCCGCAATGCCTGCCCGCCGCCCAGGTTGAACGATCGAGCCGGCAGTGTGGGCACCGCGCCAGCCGCCAGAAACGCGTCCACGGCGTCGTCCACAAAGATGGGATCGCGCAACTGGTCGCCCGGCTGATAGACGCCAAGATCCTCTCCCAGCAGCGCCTGTCGCAGAAAGACCCCCAGAAAGCCCTGCCCGGGGACGTCCAGCGCCATGCGGGGGCCGTAAACATTGCTCAGCCGTAGCACCGCGGCGTCCAGTTGCCCCAAGCGCGAGTACAGCATGTGGTACATCGTCGCGGCGTATTTGTGGATCCCGTTGAAGTCCACCGGGTCGATTGGGTGATCCTCGTCCACGGGCAGGCTGAGCGGGACGCCGTACACCTGCCGGGTCCCGGCGTAGACCACGCGGATCCCGGGCCGCATGTGCGCCAGCAGCCCGAGGAACCGCAGTTGTGCCGCTGTGTTGATCTCGCCATCCCGTTCGGGCTCGGTCATGCTGCGCCCGTGACTGATCTCACCGGCCAGGTTGAAGACGATGTCGCAATCCTCCACCGCGCCGGCCGTCTCCTCCGGGTCGCCGATATCCGTCTGGACGACGCGGCAGTGCCGGGCGGCGCCCTCCAGATTCTCTCGCTTGCCGCCGCACCCACGAACCAAGGCATCGAGGACGGTCACTTCGGCCCCGGCCCACGCCAGCGCATGCGCCAGATTGCTGCCCAGGAAGCCTAGGCCGCCAGTTACGGCCACCCGCCGGCCCGCATAGGAGTCTTGCCAGGAGTTCACGTGTAAAACCTCCGGATCTCCGCCGCCACGCGTTCCGCGTCGCGGGGTCGAATGTGGACTCCGATGGGTAGGGACAAAATCTCCCGACAGGCCCGTTCCGCCACCACCGGCGGGGCCGCGACGCGGGCCTCGCGAAAGGCGGGATGACGGTGCAGGGGGACGGGATAGTGGATGCCGGTCTGTATGCCGGCTGCCAGCAGATGTTCTCTCAGCTTCGTCCGGCGCTTCACCCGGACCACGAAAAGGTGATGGACAGACTCGTCGGACCACGCCGGTAGCCGCACGCCGGGGCAGTCGCGCAGAGCCTCGTGGTACTGCTCCGCGACGCGCGCTCGATGCCGGTTGTTGGGTTCCAGGCTCGGCAGCAGCCCACGCAGATAGCAGGCATGCATCTCGTCGAGCCGGGCGTTCCCGGCCGTCACCGCCGCCACCTGTCCGCCCCGCCGGCCTCCGTCACGCAGCAGTCGGACATGGCTCTCCACCGCTTTTGAGCTTGTGGCTACAGCACCGCCGTCGCCCAAGCAGCCCAGATTCTTGGTGGGATAGAAGCTGTAGCAGACGTACGGCGAGAAGTCGGTCAGCGGGCGTCCCAGATGCCGGGCCCCGTGTGCCTGGCAGGCATCCTGGATCAAGGCGGCCGACCGATCCCTGGCCAGCCGTGCCAGAGCTCCCAGTTGGCAGGGCCGGCCATACAGATGCACAGCCACCACTGCCGACGTCGACGGGCCCCAGGCCACCTCGGCCCCGGTGGCTGTCAGCAGCAGCGACTCTTCGTCGACATCGGCGATGCTCAGCCGCCCGCCTGCCGCCAACACGGCCTGCGCCGTGAACAGCGACGTTAGCGCCGGCACCACCACCTCGCCCTTCGTCCGATTAGCCAGGGCGGTGCGCAGTGCCAACTCCAGAGCCGCGGTGCCGGTACTTACGCCGATGGCCGAATGCGCGCCGGTTGCCGTGGCAAACTCCGCTTCGAAGCCGGCCACCTGCGGGCCGAGGATGTACTGCCCGGCCGCGTGCATCTCGGACAATCTGGCATGGATCCTGCCTCTCGCCGCGCGCAGCAGCGGACGCAGATCCACCATCGGAATTGGCGGCGGTCCGGAGCGGTCTGACTCCCGGTTGACGTACTGCTTGGGCACGGTTCGAGCGAGGGGCCGGCCCTCAGTCTCCTTCCACCGCGCGGGACGACTTGAACAATGCGGGCAGAGGCGTTGCCAGCCGCGCCAGCAAAGGCAGGCCCACCCGGACCACATGCAGCCTCACCAGTTCCCGGAACGTGTTCAACAACGGCCGGATGCGGAAAAACTGCGATCGCCCATGCAGCCTCGGATAGTGGCTCACCGGCACCACAACGGTGGAAAGCCCAGACGCCTCCGCAAGCATCGCGATCTCGATGCAGATGGTTCCGCCGTCGGCCCGCAGGCGGTCCGGCGCGACAATGTGCCGCCGGATCAACCGGAAGTCGCAGTCGATGTCCCGCAGCCGAATCCCGAACAACCTTCGCACCACGGCGTTATAGAACTTTCCGATCCAGATGCGGTGGGCCGGATCCTGCCGGCGCCGCTTGTAGCCATTCACCAGGCCGACTGTTTCATCGGCATGGCCCAGCAGATCGGCCAGTTCCCGCACGTCGTATTGTCCATCACCATCTGTATAGAACACCCAAGGGTAGCGGGCGGCGGCGAATCCGCTGCGCAGCGCCGCCCCATAGCCGCGATTCACGGGGTGAGTCACTACTCTGAGCCGCTCGCCCAGAGCTTGCTCCAGGGGAGCCAGCGCCTCCAGCGTCCCGTCGCGGCTGCCGTCATTCACCACGATGATTTCGAACGCGGAGGTCAACGGGGCCAGCGTGTCGTACGCCGCCTGCACCAAACCGGCAATAGACGGCTGGTCGTTGTAGGCCGGGAAGAAGACTGAGAGACCAGCGGAGAGGTCATCATTGGGCGCCGGACGGGAAGTAGACATGGAAGTATTCATGGACGATCCGAATCCGAGTACGAAAAACTGTGTGCCGGCGCTGACCCTACGGGTTGCACGGTTTCTGGAGGGCGGCCCAAGGCGATGGCCGCGGCGTGCTGATAGACCCAAATCGGGAAGGGCCCACGCCGAATCTCAATGGGCTCATCCAGATTGCGTGCGGCCCGCAGAAAGCGTTCGGTCGCCTCGGCTCGCCGCTCGAACTGGGGCAGCTTTCTGGTCCACAGGTTCAGCACGTTGCCTGCCGCAAACAGCACGCAGGCAGCGGCCGCCGCAACGCGCGGGCGCGGTATGGCCAAACCCGCCAGCGACTGGACCGCCAGTCCCAATAGCAACGCGAGCCCGGCGGCGGCGAGATAAGTATGGCGGCTGGGCACCCGCATCTGATAAGTGAGAAAGACATAGGGCCCCAGCGCGACGGCCATCCAGCCCAGCGCGCCCATCGCCATGCGGCGTACGCCCGCGTCGCGACTGAACCATACCAGCGGCAGCGCCGCCAGACCCGCGGGCCACAGCAGTCGCAACAGACTGGTGGGTAGCGTGATCCAGAACGGTGCATGGAATGAGAACGTGCCGTCGTTGAGATGCTGGTGCAGTGCCGCCGACTGGAAGATTGCCCAGGCGTAATAGAAGGTGAGGCCGCCTATTGCCAACAGCGGCCAGAAGCGCCGTGCGTCGCGCCGATCGGAAACCCACCACAAGAAAGACAACAGCGGCAGGAATACCACTCCAGATTCCTTGGAGTAGAGCGTCACGACATAGGCCGCCATTGTGGCCCAGGCCCACCAGCCTCCCTCGGCCAGCCAGCGCAGCCAGCACAGCACCGTCACCGCGCCGAAAGCGAAAACCAGCAACTCATGCTGCGACGCAATCCACACGATTGCTTCTTGATGGCCGGAGTACACTGCGAAGAACCCTGCCGCCGCCAGGGCGGTCGCCGGTCGGGCGCGCAAGGCACTTGCCACCCGGAACAGCAGCAGCACGTTAATGGCATGCAGCGCGAGCCCGGCCAGCACGTGGGGTTGCTGTGACAACCCAAAGACCTCGTCAAGCGCCCGGGTGAGTAGCAGCGACGTGGCCCGGCTTCGGTACAGCACATCGCCTGCCAGATGGGGCAGCCCGGCAATATTGATATACCGGCGGGCGAAGAACCACTGACTGTAATCGTCTGAGATCAGCGGCAGCCCTACGAACGGCAGGAAGGGCAACATCGCCCCGCATGCCAGCACCGCCCAGACCCAATGCGGAAACCGTCCCGATGGCCCCGCCGGAGCCCGCGGTGTTGGTGCAGAATTGATGGGTGGACGCTGCTGCAAGCACGCCAGCATATCGAATGACAGGGGGTCCGGCCGTCCCTCTTTGAGATGACCGATTTGAGTCTTTTGGTCAGTAGATCTCAACTTTCGGTCATTTTCCGCAACGCCCTCGGCCAGATTGGGGTTCACTTCAGATGGCCTATGCATTACCTGGCCGCAGGCCGGCCGCGACGGAATCCGCCGGCTGGTTCGACGCCCTACTGCGGCTGGACCGGCGCGTGCTGCTGGGTCTGTCCATTCCGTTGACGGTGCTGGTGGCCATTGTCGACTGGCGCACCGGGCCGGAAGTTGCGCTGGGTGCAGCCTATCTCTTCCCGGTCATGTTGCTCGCCATTGGCGCTGGGCGCTGGCAGATCCTGCTGCTCAGCATGGCTTGCGCCGCCGCGCGCGGCTTCTTCTCCAGTTGGTACTCCCCCGTCGACTTCTTCCTGCGCTACCTCCTGGCGTTTGCGGCCTATTCAGCCACTGGATTGCTCATCTCCGAAATTCTGAAGCATCACGCCGAAACACGCTTTCACTTGAATGCGTTGCGCGAGCAGAACCTGCTGCGGCAGGAACTGGAGGAGCATCTCCGGGAATTGGCGGACAGCAGTCCGGCCGCTATCTTCACCTCCGACGCCCAGGGCGGAATCCTGACGGCTAATGACGAAGCACGCCATCTGTTTGGCTTGCCGGAAGGCCGCAGCTTGCGCGGAGAGGGTGTCACGCAATACCTGCCGGTGCTCGAGGGAGCCCTGCGTCTTGACCCCAGCGAAGGTGTCTTCCGCACCAGTACGCAATGTCAGGGCCGGCGGCTGGGGGGCGAGCCCTTCTTCGCGCAGATCTGGTTCTCCCTCTATGCAAGTCCGGGCGGACGCAGGCTGGCCGCGATCGCCGTGGACATCTCCGACGACCTGCGCGAACGAGAGGATCAGAACCTCCGGCTTCTCGCCAGTCAGAACCGCATCATCGCCGGCGCCGTTTCCCACGAAGTACGAAACATCTGCGGCGCCATTGCCATGGCTTTCACCAATTTGAAGGAAACTGGCGCGCTCAGGGAGACACGGGAGGCGTCGACACTGGGCGATCTGGTGGCTGGATTGATGCGCGTCGCGGCCACGGACCTGGCTGTGAGGGCGGAGACCCCTCTGACACCTGTCAACCTTGAGGATCTCTTTGATCAACTCCGGGTTCTAATTGAGCCGGCATGGGCGGAGTTGGGCGGTGCCGTCGACTTCCGCCTGGAGCCCGGCCTGCCGCGCGTTCTGGCCGATTCGGCTGCTTTGATCCAGGTCTTCCTGAATCTTGCCAACAACAGTCTGCGCGCGGTGGAACTCTGCGACGAGAAGCGCTTGACCGTCACCGCGGCGCAGTTCGGTCCGGAAGTTCACATCCGCGTGGCGGACACCGGCAACGGTCTGCCGCTCCTGGCGCATCTCTTCGAGCCATTCCAGGAGAAGGCGTCCGGTGCCGGCCTCGGCCTGTACGTTTCACGCGCCGTACTGCGGAATTATGGTGGCGATTTAAAACACGAGCCCTCCGACGCCGGCTGTGTTTTTTGTGTGAAACTTCCGGCGGCCGCTTGACGCCTATTGGAAAGGAGTATCCATTTTCGTTCCTGATATGTCCGCCAGCCAGATATCCCCGGCGCCAATCCGGCTCTACCTGATCGACGACCACGCCCTCTTCCGCGAAGGGTTGGTCGCCCTGCTCTCGCAGCAACCCGATTTCCGCGTGGAGGGCACGTCGGACCGCGTCGCCCCTGCACTGGATGCGATTGTGGCGGCCCAGCCCGACCTCGTTCTGCTGGATGTCGACCTCGGGTCGGAACGTGCCATCGATTTCCTCTATGCCGCTCGCCAGGCCGGAGTGACGGCCCGGATCCTTGTCGTCACTGCCGGAATTAGCGATGCTGAGGCCGTGGCGCTGATTCGGGAAGGGGTCGCCGGCATCTTTCACAAGCACTCTCCGCCCCAGGAACTCTGCTCCGTGGTGCGCAAGGTGGCGGCCGGCGATGTCTGCCTGGAGCCTCGGTATCTGAAAGGTCTGTTTCAGACCATCGACAGGAACAGCGTCAAAAGTACGCCCACGTTGACCGACCGCGAACTGGTCGTCGTCCGGTTTCTTCTACGCGGTCTGGCCAACAAGGAAATTGGCGACAGAATCGGGATGAGTGAGAGTTCCGTGAAATCGATTCTGCGTGGATTGTTCGATAAGCTTGGCGTTCGCACCCGCAGTCAGCTCGTAAAGATCGCCCTGGAACAGTACTCCGCGCTGCTTTAGCTTGACATTTTTTACACGGCGCGGTGCCGGCCCGACCTTCCGCTATATCGCCTTGTGTACCCGCACTCCCGCTTTGTGATCCGGCGCGAACTTCAGCTCCAAAATGCCGCCGTTGTCCGCCTGCGCCTCGAACATCTCTTCCCCATCGATCTCCACGTCATAGCGTGCTGACGGCTCCAGGCCAATCAGGAATGCCACCTGGCCCACCGGTTTTGCTCCCTCTTCCGGCGGCGGCATCCAGCCGCTCTCCAACCGCATGCCGGCGGAGGCGAAGAACACCTTCACGGGGCCCAGAGTGACCGGACCGGGCCGCGCGTCCAGACGAACGGTGGACCTTTGCCCCTTGGTGAAAAGCTGCGCCTGGCCGTTCCAGAATCCAAGCCAGGTTGCATCTTCGTCCCAACTGCTGCGGGTCAGCAATTGTCCCCGCGCGTGAAACAGGTCGGGCATGTAGGTGAAGCTGAGGCCTGGCTGGTAGGGATTGGCCCACAGTAGTTCGTAGGTGATGCCGAAATCGCCGCGCATCAGAAAACGGTCCTGCAGGATCCAGCCCTGCAGGAACTGATGCGGCTGGGCGTTGCCGTCAAAGGCCACCATCGCCATTTCCGCTGCTCGCGAGTATGCCGCCTCGTGGAGGTCGGGGTCGCCCTTGCCGACATACGCCGGAATGCGATACTCGTTCTCCGCCGCCGGCCAGGGTTGGGGATAGTAGGAGAGCAACTGCATCGGTGCCAGCTCTTCAAACCATTTGCCGGCGCCTTCCCTGATGTCGGCCCGCGTATTATCACGGACCGCGTGCAGAATCTCCATCATCGCGTACAGCTCTTCCTTCTTGGGAAAGGGATTCTGGCCGGCCCGCATCTGCGGCATGATCTTGCCTTTCCACCACGTCTCCACCGTGTACTTGAGGAAATCCTGCGCCGGCTGTGACTCGACATCGGCCACAGCCAGAGCGGCGAACAGGTGGGAGCGGACCGATAGCGTATCGGCCGGCCGCTCTTTCAGCACGGCGGTCAGCTTCCGGGCCACCATTGAGGTGCGCGATTCGTCCATCGACGTCTGGCACCAGTCGTACACCAATGCCATCTGTCGCAGATCGCGCGGGTCGTTGACGCTTGCCGTCTTCAGACTCCACTCGCCGGCGTCGCGGCAGGGTTCGATCTTCGCCGTAATGGTGCCCCACAAAGCCAGGGCGAAGCCCGGTTCCTGCATGCGCGCCTTGCCGCGCATCAGGCTGTCGAACTGTTGCCAACGCAGCGACTCCCGCTCCCGTTCCCGTTTGAGCAGTCGCAGGCGGCGCTGATTCAGCAGCAACCGCGGAGGCTCCGTGTAGACCTGATAATCGGCGTCCTGGGCGAGGCCCCCGCAGGGCATCGCGGCCAGCATCAGGGCAAGAGTAACCATCCGTTTTGCCCACGGTCGGGACATGTTGGACAGCTGTGTCACAGTGCCACACCTCCTGGGGCGATCGACCTCGCCGAAGGGGTAAAATCCGGCCGCTGAGATTGATAACAAAGGGCTTTTTTCTCCAGCATTCTTGGCTACCAGTTTGCTACACTCAACAGTGAATTGATGAACTCTCTTTGAACCTGCCCTCTGCTGCAACAAGCTAACGGGGAGAGCGAACCGGAGTAAGAAACGTCGTGCTTGCGGGAGCCGGTGTTAAAGTTCTCTTCCATTCGTTCGACCTTTTTGCAAGTTGCAACAGAGGGTCCTTTTTTTGAGGACGCGCTGCTCGAGAAGTACCAGGTTTCATCGATGTCGATTTCCCTCGGGTTCATCCAACGATTTCACCTCCCCATGGGGTAGCGGGTATCGGTAGTGTCAGGATTCGCATGGTGAAGGGTAGTCGAACGCGGCTTCTTCGCCTATGTGAAAGGGAACACTAGTTAGGCGGATCTCGCACTGCCGTCGCCGCTCCTCGAGCCCAGCCCGGGCTGGCTGCATTGGATTGACTCAATCCGAGTGACTCCTCCCTGAGTCGATCCAATGCGGCTCATTCTCAGTCCAACCTGGTCGTGGGGGTCCCACCGCCGCGACCAGGGAGGAATTCAGTAACAGATGGTGCCGGTGCGCGGCTCTTCTTCCTCGTTTGGCAGATACACCGCCTTGCACTTCTCGCAGCGGTATAACTCGGCGTCGGCGCCAAACTTCGCCTTCAACTCTTCCCCATAGAAATACCAGCGCTTCAGATGGCCGGCGCACAGCTTGCCCTTCTCGTCCTTCAACCCGCAGGAACGAATGCGCGGCGCACGCTTCATCAGCTTAGTTCCGTCGCTCAGTTGACCAATCTCCTGGGCCTGGGGGATCTCCCGGGTGGCCTCAGCGTACTTAGGGTTTGCCATAAAGACCTCGAAGCCGTAATTATGTCACAGCGCGGAAGCCAGGCGGCCGTTCCCGGTTCGGCCGGATTCGAGGTTCTATCCTTATTCTCCGGTGCAGCCCACAAGCTACTTAACTGGTGGTCGGCAGCGCTCGTCTGGCCAAAACAACAGATGTCGTTTACAGCGGCTACCTCGGAAAGCGCAAAACGACAGGTGTTGTTTAAGCCCGGTAGCAGCCAAGAACGCGGAGCAGGTCGGCCAATTCCTGTAGGTGGCCCAGCGCCTTCTTGACGCGCTCCTCTTCGATGCTGCCGAGGAAGTCCACATAGAAAAGGTACTCCCAGGGTTTGCCCCGCAGGGGGCGCGACTCTATTTTGGTTAACGATAAGTCGCGGAGGGCAAAGGCACTGAGCGCGCGGAACAGGGAGCCCGGCTGATTTCGGGTGCTGAAGACGAGGGAGGTTTTCCAGTTCTTCTTGCCGGGCTCGGCCAGATTCAACTCGGGTTGGTCCGCGCGGCGGAGCAGGAAGAAGCGCGTGAAGTTCTGGCGGTCGTCCTCTATGGAGCGTTTGAGGATATGGGCGCCGTAGATGGTAGCGGAGACGGCGGAGGCGATGGCGGCGGCATCCTTCAGGCCCTCCGCCATGACCATTTTGACGCTGCCCGCGGTGTCATAGAACGGCACCCGCTCCATCTGCGTGTTGGTGGCAAGAAAATGCAGGCACTGGTTGAGGGCGACGGGGTGGGAGAAGGCACGGCGAATATCCTTGAAGCGAACCCCTGGCGCTGCGATGAGGTTATGGACGATGCGGACGCTGGTTTCGGCCACGATTTTGTGGTCGAAATGGAGCAGATGATCGTAGTTTTCGTGGACCGACCCATGAAGAGTGTTCTCGATAGGTACGACGGCCGCATCGACTTTTCCGTCCTTAAGTGATTGAAAAACTTCGTCGAAGCGCTGGCAAGGCCGGACCTGGACCTGAGGGCCGAGGAGGCGCATCGCGGCTTCGTGGCTGAAGGCGCCGAGCTCGCCTTGGAACGCGGCTTGGATCTGCTTGGGTTTGGGAGGCATAGGTGTCAGGAATGAGAGCAAAGCGAATGTTGGGGTGTGCTGACGATTCCGAATTTCCTTGATGTGACTTGCAACTGTTCCGAATTCAGAACAGAATCGAATAGGATATCTACAGACTGAGTTGGCCGCCGTCCAGATGCTACTGCAGGTGAAGTAGTGGCCCTTCCCTGCATCAGCACCGCCGCCCGATCTGAAGAGAGACCCCAGGCGCCCCCGATCATAACATGGATGATGCAGGTCAAAAGCTGAAGCGTGCGCGGGAGCGCCTAGGTCTGCGCTATCGGGACGTGGAGGAGATCAGCCAGCAGATCGCGGACCGCCGCAAGAACAGCGAGTTCGGTATTTTGCTGAGCCGCCTCTCCGATATTGAGAACCGGGGGGTGGTGCCGAGCCTCTTCAAACTGTACTCACTATGTGCGATTTACCGGCTAGACATGGCCGAGGTTGCGCGCTGGTACGGGGTGGAGGTGAGCCAACTGGCGAGCGATGCGGCGGCGTTGACTTCAGAGAAGACGCACCTGATCGGGCTGGGCCGCGAGAAGTTCGGACTGCTGCCTGCCGGGGACGTCCAGGTCCCGTTAGCACTGGATCCGGGACTGGATCTGAAGAAGACAACATTCCTCACTCGCTTCATCCAGAGTTGGGGGGTGCTGCCCCTGATGCTCGTGGCTGGACTGGACCTGAAGAACCACAGGTATGCCTACGTAGGTACGGAAGACCTGTTCATGTACCCGATTCTGTTGCCGGGCAGCCTGCTGCTGTTGGACGAGTCCCGCAAGAAGATTGCCTCGGGCCCGTGGGCGAGCACGATCGACCGGCCGATCTACTTCCTGGAATACCGCGACGGGTGGATGTGTGGGTGGTGCAGTTTGGTGGGGGACACGTTGATTGCGCAGCCCCATCCGGCTTCAGGCTGCCTGCCGGTGGTTTTCCAGTACCCATCCGACGTGGACATAATTGGGCAGGTTACGGGCGTGGCGAACCGCTTGGACGGGGGGCCGCCGAGGCGTACTCGTTCCTGAGAGATTCCAACAGAATCTCGAGGTCCTCGAGAAACAGCATCTTCTCCGGGTCGGACGCAGCAGCGGGTGAGAGGTTTCGGTATGGGGCGAGCCGGGACCAGCTTTCCACGAGAGTGCGGCGGTCCGTGGGCAGGTCGCAGAGGTAGAGGTCCAGATCCGCCTTCTGTTGTTCGAGATTGAGCTTGAGCCACTCGCGGAAGCTGGCCAAGTGGCTCTCCCGCATAGCCAGGTCAGCCTGGTCTTCGCCAAACAATACGCTGAGGCCGTGGTGCTCATAGACCCCGCTGTTGGAGTTGCGGAGCGAGGACAGGTAGACCAGCCGGCCGTAGATCGTCGGCAACTGGGACAGAGTTCTACGCCACAGATCCTCGGCTGGCCGCCGTCCTGTTTCCATCCTGGCTTCTCTGGGCAATCGGTACTCTCGACCTCCATCTTATTCAGAATCCGGGCTCGATCGTCAATCAAATTTTTGCAGATCCAGGCTCCCCGGACACCCGGTTCCGGCCCGCTTCGGGCAAATGGTGGGCTGTTCCGATTTCCGAAAATGTAAGCCAGAAGATTTGGGTTGACCGGAAGTGCGGGTACTCTTTGTTCGGAAACTCTTTTCCGACCAAAGGAACCCAATATGAAACGCCTCCTCCTGTTCGCCCTTCTTGCGCTGCCGACGATCGGTATCTCGAATCAAGCCAAGCGCAGTGATCCGATCCCGAGTTGCTATCCGTTCTGCCCTTCCGTGGTGGAAAGCGCTCCGGTGGCCGTTGCGCCAACCTCCAATGTGCGATAGATCTTGTCGTGGGGGAGGAGTGCCCAACGCGGCGCTCTCCTCCCTCACCTACGAAGCATGATAAGCGGGACGTGACCGCCGGAGTAGCCTCGCCACCTCCGTCCCGCCGGGCGAAAACCCTTCCTCTGATATGCTGTAACTGGGTAGGCCACGGTCTGAGGTAGGGCGTCGAATGGTGCAAATCCTCCCGCTCGAAACATTTTTCTGGTATGCGAATCTGGTGCTCAAGGTTATCCTCTTATGGAGGCTTGCCTCGCTGGGCTTGGCGCCCCGGTACAAGGCACTTTGCTTCGTGATGGCGCTTGCCTCCTTGCGCACGTTGGCGTTGCTTCCGCTGAAAGTAACCACCCTTGCCTACGCCAAGGTCTACCTCTTCTCCCAGCCGCTGCTGCTACTGGCCTACGCCTTGGTAGCCCTGGAGATTTACGGCCAGGTATTCGAAAGCTATCGAGGCATCTCTTTTCTGGGACGCGGCTTTCTGATTGGCGCGTTCGTGCTGAGCATTGCCGGTTCGCTGGGCTTTCACATGGCCGAGGTCGATGTGAACAGCGGGCCGCAGAGGCTCTTGCGGCTGTACCTTGCTGGCGAGAGCGCCATGTACGTCACGCTGCTGCTGTTTCTGCTGGCGTTGGCGGCATTCTTGTTGTGGTATCCGATACCGCTGCGCAAAAATCTGTTGCACTATAACCTGATCTTTCTTGTTTTCTTCGCCGCAATGTCCGCGGGGATTATCCTGGGCAACCCGGAGCCCGGATCGATGGCCGCGCGGGTGGGTAGCACTCTTCGCATGGGGATCGACACGGCCTGTCTTGCCTCGTGGGTATTTCTGTTCCGGCGCAGCTGGGAGCAGGAGACCAGCGGCGTGTCATTTGCCGTCACACACTCGCATCAAGTGCAGGTATTGGCGCAATTGGAGTCGATGAATCAGGCGATCCTTCGAGTACGGAAATCATCTTAGATTTCTGAAAAGTTTCGTTAAAATTCTGGCGGAATCATTGCGGCGACGGAGCATTGGGGTTACGATAGTGCGAATCGTATTCGGGCAGGAGAAGGTATGTCACCAGTTGGAATGGCTGTTCTGAGCTCCATTGCGTTCATCCTGGCGCTCGGATGGATCTATCGTCGGATGTCTGTTGCGGGTAGGCGCGATCAGGTTAGTGAACAGTGGTGGAGGGAGTTCACTCCGGAACGCTACGCGCCGTTATCCCGGCTTCTCGGCGAAGATGATTTCGTGTTTGTCCGACAGTTGCCTGGCTATAGGCGGGGGATGGACCGACGCCTCCGCTCGCGGCGAATTGCTGTATTCTCCAGCTTCCTGCTCGACATGCGCCGCGATTTTGAGCGGCTGCAATCCGTGGGGCAGGCTCTGCTGGTCACCGGGCAGCATTCGCCTGGCCTGCATGAAGATCTATTCAGGTTGCGCGTGCAGTTCCTGCGGTCATGGTGGCTGGTGCGGGCCGAACTGGCGCTCTACAGCCTGGGCATCGGTGCAGTGGACACTTCTGGCTTGGTTGCGACCTTCCGCGGTACAGCTCGCCTATTCGTGCCCGAGATGACGCCGCAAGCCTCCGCCGCCTGATCGGGTCAGGTGTCCGTTGTGATCGCAAGCCTCGGCCGCTCTGGCAGGTGCGCATGCCTCGGGAAGTATTGCCCTGCCTTAAGAGAACCGGTCGTTGGCCGGCATTCCTAAGCAATTCGACAGCGCGTGTTCGTCCGGGAGAATCCCGGACGCACCGGGCGGTGGGCAGATTCTCCTAGAGCTGCTTCAGGATGGCCTTCGCTTCTTTCAGTCCCTCAAAGCGCTGCTCCTCCAGATGGAACTCGCGTGAATGCACGCAGCGGCGAGCGCCCCTATGTTCCACGGGGTGTTTCAGATGCAGCATCTCATGATAGAGGACGTATTCCACGGCGATGGCTGGAACCTTCTCCTGATCGAGAATGCGGCTGAGGATGATGGCGTTGTGGGCGGAGTCGAAGTGGCCCAGCAGCCAGCGCGAGGGCTTGCGGCTCCAGCCCAATAGCGGCTTCTGCATCCAGCCGGCGAAGTATTTCAGGTTCAGGGCGTCGAAGAGTGGATCGAGATCGTGGTATGCCCCAAGCGGTCCGGAGAGGTATTTGCGGCCGCGCGTCTGGCGCACCACCTGGTGGGTGTGGCGCACATCGCGGCGATTCATGTAGCGCCGGTAGTGAGCCAGCCAGTGCGGCGGCACCGGCCGGCGGAAGAGCTTCGAGAACAGAATCCAGGCGAGAGCCTCGCGAACGGTTTCTGGCGCGCCAGAAATCAAGTCGCTGATGCGCACCTCAAGGTCGTCGCCGCGCAAGTGAATTTTGCCCATGGTGTTGACGTATGGGCGGATGACGCAAACCACTGCACGCACAGACTTTCCGCGCGCGATCTCAGAGTACACGCGGGCGAAGATCTGCTCAGTTGATTCAGTAGGATAATCGGCGAGGACTTGCATCCCTCTTCTGAATAGCATATCAATGGAGTTTTGCGTCTGATTCACACAACTTTATCCGGAACCGGTCGCCACGTCGCAATCCGCGGAGCTTCGGCCCTGCCTGCCCGGCGTGGACGCACGGACGGGAGGCATTTTGCGGAACGTTAAGATCAGTGCGGTTGGCGCTTGGGTGCCGCCGCGCATACTCACCAATGCGGACCTGGAGAAGATGGTCGATACGACCGACCAATGGATTCTGGAGAGAACCGGAATCCGGGAACGTCACATCGCCGATCCAGAGATAGCCACGTCCGATATGGCAGTGAATGCCGCGAAACTCGCCCTGGAGCAACGCGGCACGACGGCCGAAGACGTCGACGCGATTATCCTGTGCACGGTCACCCCAGACCATATGTTTCCGTCCACGGCGTGCATTGTGCAGCACAAGCTCGGGGCGAAGCACGCCTGGGGATTTGATCTCGTGGCGGCGTGTTCGAGTTTCGTCTATGGGTTGACCACGGCGGCGCACTTGGTGGGTAGCGGTTCGCACAAGAAGGTTCTTGTCATCGGTTCGGATACGATGAGCCGCATCATTGACTACACGGACCGGTCGACGTGCGTGCTGTTCGGTGACGGCGCCGGTGCGTTCCTGATTGAGCCAGGCGAGGAAGGCGGGCCCGGCTTTATCGGGTTCCGGAATGAGCTCGACGGGTCGGGCGGGGAAGCGCTGAGGATGCCGGCCGGTGGCTCTCGTATGCCGCCCACCCATGAAACCGTCGACAAGCGGCTGCACTTTGTCCATCAGGAAGGGCAAGCCGTGTTCAAGTTCGCGGTGCGGCGCATGGGCGAAATCAGCATGGAGTTGCTGAGCCAGCACAACCTGAAGCCGTCGGACGTGAAGCTGATGGTGCCTCACCAGGCGAACCGGCGCATCATTCTGGCATGCGCGGACCGGCTGGGTATACCGCACGATAGAGTGCTGATAAATATTGAACGGTATGGGAACACGACGTCCGGCACGATCCCGATAGCAACGCGCGAAGCCTATGAAGGGGGCCGGCTGGAGAAGGGCGATCTGGTGCTTTTCGCGGCTGTGGGTGCTGGATTCACTGTCGGCGCAAACCTGTGGCGCTGGGCCATCTGATAGGTAGCGCACCACTTACCACCCTGGCGTCCCTCCTGATATGCTAAGAGCAGTCAGGAGGGGATGCCATGTCGACACTCGCCGCGCGGTACCAGGAAGGTAGAAAGACCGAAGAATACCGTCAGTACGACGACGCGACTCCGCCCGTCGTGCGCGAATTCTACCGGCTGAACCACACGAATCAGACGGTCGCTTTCAATCAGCAGATGCGCCGGAAGTGGCTGAACCTCGACCACGCGGAGATGAGCGTGTGGGATCTGATGGTCGAGCTGAACAAGCTGGTGGACGACTCGGATCCGGACACGGACCTGTCACAGATTGAACACAATCTGCAGACGGCCGAGGCGATCCGCGCCGATGGGCATCCGCGCTGGTTCCAGTTGACCGGTCTGATTCACGACCTTGGAAAGGTCCTCTGGTTGTGGGGTGAGCCGCAGTGGGCCGTGGTGGGCGACACCTTCCCGGTGGGCTGCGCATGGTCGAAGAAGATCGTCTTGCCCGAATACTTCGACGCGAACCCGGATGCCCAAGTGCCTGAGTATCAGACGCGGTTGGGGATCTACTCCGAACACTGCGGGCTGGACAAGGTTCAGCTGTCATGGGGCCACGACGAGTATCTGTACCATGTGGTGAAGAATTACCTGCCGGAAGAGGCGTTGTACATGATCCGGTATCACTCGTGCTATCCGATTCATCGGGAGGGCGAGTATGGGTACCTGATGAACGACCGCGACCTGTCGATGTTCGAGTGGGTGCGGAAGTTCAATCCATACGACCTGTACTCCAAGGGGAACACGAAGCCGGACGCGGACAAGCTTACGCCTTACTATCAGGGTCTGATCGCCGAGTACTTCCCAGCGAAGATCCGATGGTAGAAATATCTCTTGATTTAGTTTCTGTCACGGAATAGTAATATTCTATTCACGGCTGGTCAACGCTCCGTTGCTATCCTCGCCGCTGAATCGTTCGCCAGAGGGGTGAACGAACGACTTCAAGGGAGTTAGTAACATGCGAATAGGCAACCACTGGCTGCGCGCGCTGGCGTTGTGTGCCGTTATCACCGCGCTGTCGATGGCTCAGTCGACATTTGGCGTCATTCTCGGGACAATCACAGACGCCTCCGGTGCCGGGGTCTCCGGCGCCGTCGTCCGCATCACCAATACGGATGAAAACACCGTCCGCGAGGTCACCAGCAATGACAGCGGGCTATTTGAAGCTGTGAATTCGAAGCCGGGCCACTACAAAGTGCAGGCTTCGGCGAAGGGCTTTCAGCAGTCCACCGCTTCCGATCTGACTTTGACGTCCCGTCAGACGTTGCGCGTCGATGTGGCGCTCAAGGTGGGAGATGTGACCGAGGTGGTGAACGTGGAAGGGTCGACGGGCGTGATCACGACGGACACGCAGATGGTGGCCACGGCGATCAGTTCAGAGAAACTGGCGACGCTGCCGGGCAATGTGCGCGCGGCGGACAGCACGAGTCCGTACAATCTGATCGCGCTGCTGCCGGGCGTGCAGTCGGATAACAGCGGCAACTTCACGATCCAGGGCAACCTGCCCTCGCAGACGCAGTATTCGGTGGACGGCATTTCAACGACGCAGGTGACGGGCAACGGGCCGTCGCGAAAGAGCTTCACGTCGATGGAAATGATCGCCGAGATCAAAGTGCAGGGCGTGGGCAATACAGCGGAATACGGCCAGTCCGGCGACGTCACGACGATCTCCAAGAGCGGCACGAACGATCTGCACGGCGCGGCGTTCTGGTATCACCAGAACCGAGCGCTCGATGCGAACCGCTACGGTGCACTGACCAAACCGCAGAAGGTCGCGAATGACGTGGGCGCTAGCGGTGGCGGTCCGGTGATGATCCCGCGCATCTACAATGGGAAGAACAAGACGTTCTTCTTCGCCGACTTCGAGCGGTTCACGTTCCCGCGCGGGGCGACCATCCAGAACCGTGTTCCGACGGAAGCGGTACGCAATGGCGACTTCCGCAATGAAGGCGTGACCGTATACGACCCGACGACGGGCCAGCCGTTCGTCAACAATGTGATTCCGAGTGATCGCATCAGCCCGGTGACGAAGAAGTTGCTGTCGCTGTATCCCCTGCCGAACGCCGGCGACCTGACGAAGATTCACGACGCCAACTACATCGACAACCGCGATAACAGCTACAACTCGAACCAGTACGACATCCGCGGGGACCACTACCTAACGTCCAAGCAGTCGATCTACGCGCGCTGGACATGGCTGAGCACGACCACGAATACGCCGAAGCCACTGTCGCTGCCTTCCGGGGCCGCTGTTGAGAAAAGCAAGATGTTCGTTGTTTCGCACAACTACACAATCAAGCCGACTTTGCTGAACGAATTCCGCTTCGGGTTCTCGCTATTCGACAACAACAACTCGATGCCGTTCGATGGGCCCGGATTCACCAACTCGCTGGGCCTCAAGGGGCTGGGTCCCAACTTTCCCTACAACGGGCTGCCGGACATCGATATCGACGGTCAGATTCAGTCGCTGGATGTGGATCGCGTGGACGGCTTCGGGAAGTCGCACACATTCCAATACACCGACAATCTGACATGGATCAATGGCCGCCACACGATGAAGTTCGGCGGCGACATCCGGCACATGCGGGCCGGGTCTGATCTGGGCTTCATCGGAGGCGACAACTACGGGAACTTCGCTTTCGATGGCACGTTTTCACAGAGTGCCATCGGCGACTACCTGTTGGGGGTCCCTGTAGGGACGGCTTTCGCGATTGTGAAGAACGACAACGACGGCCGCACGAACCACTATGCAGTGTATGCGCAGGACAGTTTTCGGGTGAGCCCTAAGCTGACCCTGGAGTTCGGCTTGCGCTACGAATACCACCCGTCCTACCAGGACTCCGGCGGCAACATCGGCAACTTCGATCCCAGCGTGCCGAAGTCGGGCCGTGTTGTGTATCCGACCGGCACGGAAGCGAATCTGGCTCCGGGCTACCTGGCGTCGTTCAACGCTTGTCCGGAGTTCAATAGCACGACCGGCCCCTCGGCCAACGGTGCACCGTGTACGCCGGTGTTCTCGGCGTCCGCCGCAGGCCTTCCGGAAGGTCTGCGGTTTGTGCCCAAGCTGCGGTTCCTGCCGCGCTTTGGCTTCGCCTACCGGCCGTTCACGAACGGCAAGACGGTGATCCGCGGCGGCGCGGGACTGTACAACGTCGTCGTGCTGGGCAGCGTGTTCTATTCGCTGACCGGGACGCTGCAGTCGGACGCGCGGCAGTTCCTGAATCCGGATCTGCAGGGCAAGCCGACGTTTGCCTGGCCGAACATCAACGCGGGCGGCAGCGGCATTGTCAGCGACTCCTACGGCAACGCGTACTTCGGTACGGCGAACTCGATCGACTTCAAGGATCCGAAGTCGTACCAGTGGAACTTCTCGGTGGACCGGGAGATTGCGCGGTCGACCGGCTTGCGTGTGTCCTATATCGGCCAGCGGACGTTGTCGCTGGTTTGGGCTCCGGATCTCAACCAGTCGTATTACTCGACGCAGTTCTACGCGGCGCAGCCCTTGAGCCAGCGGCCGTTCCCGAACTGGGGCGTGGTGAATACGCGCGCCACTGGCGCGAGTGCGATCTACCATGCCGGCCAGGTGGAGTTGAACCATCATCTGAGCAGCACGCTGCAGTTGAATTCGACGTACACGTTTGCGAGCAATCTGGCGGACAACCAGGGGCCGAGCGCCTCGGGCTTTGCCGGAGAGACTGGCGGCGGGCGCGATATGGATACGTACAACCGGGCGTCCTCGTATGGTCCGGTGTATGCGACGCGGCGGCACCGGTGGATCACCACAGCTGTGTATGAGCTGCCGTTCGGCCGTGGGCGGACGTATGGCTCGCACATGAATAAGGTGGTGGATTCGGTGATCGGCGGCTGGCGGCTGAGCTCGAGTTTCCTGGCACAGAGCGGGCCGTATATGACGCCGACGTTCAGCGGCGGTGATCCTTCGGGTACGGGCTCGGGCCGCATTGGCCGTACGCAGCATCCTGACCGTGTGGGCGATGGCAACCTGTCGAATCCAACTCGTGACAAGTGGGCCGATATCGGGGCGTTTGCGTGTCCCGGATCGCCCAACTGGCAGGCGACCAAGGCTTGCCGTACGGGCATCAGCCCCACGTCGGATCCGGCGCCGATTGGGCGCTATGGGAACTCGGGGGTGGGTATCATCCACGGGCCGAGTACGATCAATCTCTCGGCCGGTCTGGCCAAGACAGTGAACCTGACGGAGCGGTTCAAGCTGAAGGTGGAGGGTACGTTCACCAATGTGCTGAACCACGTGAACCTCGCCGATCCGAATCTGTCGATCGACAGCAGCAGTTTCGGCAAGATCACGGCTGCGCGGCCATATGATTTTGGCGGCAGCCGGAATGGTCAGGTGAGCGCGCGGATCGAGTTCTAGAGGTAGTCTTCAGTTCGAGGATGGAAGGGGGCCGGCGATTGCCGGCCCTTTTTCGTGTGTCAACGAGTCGTCCCACGCCGGGCCGTGAGCAGGCCTACGTGGTCGATGGAGGCGCCTTTGGCTATGTCCACGACCTGAGCGACGTACTGGAACTCGGTGTCGGCTCCGGCCTGGACGAAGACGACGCGTTCGGCGCGGGTTTTGAAGATGTCCAGGAGGCGGGTACCGAGGTCGGCGAGGCGGATGGGTTCGGTGTTGATGCGCAGGTCGGAATCGCCGGAGAGCTGGATGACGACGGAGCGGTCGGCCGGGCTGTTGGCGGGCGGGTCGCCGCCGGGCTGAGGCAGGGCGGCGGAGAGGCCCAGCGTCCTGGGCGGTGTGATGACCATGAAGATGATCAGGAGCACGAGCAGGATGTCGATGAGAGGCGTGACATTCAGTTCAGCTCCGCGGGCACTGCTGTTGGTGAAGGCCATGATGCCTGGATAGACACCGTGCGCGGGCGGGTTTGTTCCTGACTCATTTGCGGGCTGCGCGCGGCGCAAAGCTATTCGATACTAGAGAAGAGGGCCTCGCGCCCCCACCTCGTTCCTGAACACAATCAAGACAACACCACTATGAGCAGCACTCCACTTGTATCCGTCATCATGGGCAGCAAGTCCGACTGGGAGACCATGAAGCACGCCTGCGATACGCTGGCGCAGTTTGGGATCGCGCACGATAGGCGGGTCTGTTCGGCGCACCGGACTCCGGAGGCAGCCACGGAATTCGCACGCACCGCGAAGGAGCGCGGCGTAAAGATCATCATCGCGGCAGCGGGCGGAGCGGCGCACCTGGCCGGCGTCGTGGCGGCCCATACTCCGCTGCCGGTGCTGGGCGTTCCGATGAAGGGCTGGGCCCTGGATGGCCTGGATTCGCTGCTGTCGACGGTGCAGATGCCGGGCGGGATCCCCGTGGCGACGTTCGCGATCGGCAAGGCGGGGGCCATCAATGCGGCGCTGTTTGCGGTGGCGACGCTGGCTTTGAGCGACGCTGGCCTGACCGCCAAACTAGACGAGTTTCGCGCGAAGCAGACGGAGAAGATTCTGGCGGAGACGTTGCCGTAAAAAAAGCTTTCAGCGATCAGCGGTCAGCTTGCGTGGCTGGGGCTGACCACTCAACACCCGGGTTTCCGATTGCGCTGCCGGGTTCTGGTGTACGCTTTCGTAGCTGATGGCTGATGGCTGATGGCTTGCTTTCTACTGCTTGCCCGAAACCATGTGAATGAGGCCGAAGGCGAGTCCACCGACGGCGGCCGAGAGGGGCAAGGTGAGGATCCAGGCCCAGAGGATGTTCTTGGCGAGACCCCAGCGGACGGCTTTCATGCGTTGAATCGAGCCAACACCGGCGATGGCGCCGGTGATGACGTGAGTGGTGGAGACCGGGATCTTCAGGTAGGTGGGAAAGAGGATCGCGATGGCTCCGGCGGTTTCCGCGCAGAAGCCGCCCCGCGGTTTCAGGCGGGTGAGTTTGCCGCCCATGGTGTGGACGATGCGCCAGCCGCCACTCATGGTGCCTAGCGCGATGGCCGAGAAGGCGGCCAGGACTACCCACCACTGCACGTGAAAGCTCTTGATATAGCCGGCCGTGAGCAGGACGCCGGTGATGATGCCGATGGTCTTCTGCGCGTCGTTGGACCCGTGCGAGTAGCTGAACAGGCCGGACGATAGCAATTGCAGGCGGCGAAACCAGCGGTCCATCTTTTTCGGCGACGAGTGGCGGAAGATCCAGTAGATGGCCACCATGAGCGCATAGCCGAGGACGAGTCCCAACAAGGGGGCCACGACGATGAATGTCATGGTGGTGATCCAGCCTGACACCACGATGGCTTCCAGCGAGTGGCTGAAGCCCTGCGTGAGTCCCACTTTCATCATCGCCGCGCCGGCATAGCCGCCGATGAGGGCGTGCGACGAACTGGAAGGAATGCCGTAGTACCAGGTGAAGAGGTTCCAGAATATGGCGCCGATGAGGCCGGCCAGGAGGACGTATTCGGAGACGAGCTCGATCTTCACCATGCCTTGGCCGACCGTCTTGGCGACTCCGGCCTCGTCCCAGAAGAGCAGCGGGATGGCGGCCATGAAATTAAAAAAGGCCGCCCAAAGGACGGCCTGAAACGGGGTAAGAACACGGGTGGCCACTACGGTGGCCACGGAATTGGCGGCATCGTGGAAGCCGTTGATGTAGTCGAACACCAAGGCGACAACCACGATCAGCGTCACCAGAATCAGAGTTGAGTCGATCGCCACCGTCGTACTACCCGTTCTTGACGATGACGTTCTGGAGCGCGTCGGCGACGTCTTCGCAGTAGTCGGTGGTCATCTCTAGAAACTCGTAAATCTCTTTCTGCTTGATGAGGGAGAAGGGATCCTTCTCCTTATCGAAAAGGTCGGCGATGGCGGCGCGAACCAGATGATCGGCCGTGTCTTCCAGGCGGTTGATCTCGATGCAATGGTCGAGCAGAGGCTTTTCGGCGTTTAGCGCTTCAAAGGCCTTTTCGAGGCTCAGGGCGCAACCCTCGATGACGCGGCAGACCTCAATCATAGGCTGCGGGATGGGGTCGATCTTATAGGCCACCAGACGGTGAACGGAGTCCTCGATGCCGTCGAGGACATCGTCCATGTGCGAGCCAAGCGAATGAATGTCTTCGGGGTCGAGAGGCGTTATGAACGTCTGATTCAAACGCGTGAAGACCTCGTGGATGATCTCGTCGCCCTTCTGCTCCAGGCGAGCGATGGCGACCTCGGCCTCGCGCAGCGCGCTGGGGCCCTTCTCAGCGGCCTGACGCAGAACCTGCGATGCCTGGGCGATCAGCCGTGCCTGTTCAACGAAGTAATGAAAGAATTTTTCTTCGCGGGGAAGAAGCCTCATACAGCCTCGGTGCAAACTCATCCGGCTGAAGGCTTCAGACCTCGAGGTCTTACGCAGCTTGCAGGCGGAAACAAGATTATCTCAGAGGGGACAGGGGCCGGGTCAACTTATGCCGGGTTACGATTTTGTGAATACTTCGTCCTGGAGCACCGTCAGCGGCCCGGATTCGGCCTCATCGGTGGCGTTGTCCAAGTCCAGGTAGCGAAGGTCCAGAAGGCGGCTGGGGTTCAAATTGCCCATCGCGGAAAGGAGCGTGTTCTTGAGGTGCGGGTAGTCTTTCTCCAGGTCAGCAAACATATCACGGATGGAACGGCGCACGGTGCCCGTCTTCAATGAGCAACCGCAAGGGATGACCGGGGCGCCGGTTTCTCCGGCGAATGCGCGGGTCAGGTCCTCGGTGACATAGAGAAGCGGCCGGATCAGGCGGAAGTCCTTTTGCCGGGAGTAGGTTACGGGCGGCAGGGCGCTGATGCGGCCGGTGAACATGGCGTTGCGGAGAAACGACTCGCAGAAGTCGTCGGCGGTGTGGCCGAACGCGATGACGTTGGCGCCGAGCTCGCGGCCGATCTGGTAGACGGCGCGGCGGCGGAAGCGGCTGCAGACATCGCAGCCGTGATCGGGCTGTTCGGTCAGCAGGCGTACGGACGGGCCGTCGACGCGCAGGGTCCAGTCGACACCGCGGCTGGTGAGGTACTCGCGGAAGGGCTCGATGGGCTTGAGGAACTTGCCCTGATCGATGGTGAAGGCACAGACCGAGAAATTGATGGGCGCGCGGTCGCGCAGCAGCAGCAGCGCCTCCAGCAGAGTGAGGGAATCCTTGCCGCCGGAAAAGCCGACGGCGACGCGATCGCCCTCACGGATCATTTTGAACCGGGTGACGGCTTCGCCGACTTTGCGGAGGATAACCTTCTGAAGTTCCAAATCCCTATTATAAAGTGTGACCCCTGCGCGCCGTATCGCTTTCGAGATTCTAGGCGCGGTGGACAGAGGGGGATTTGCCGCCGATCTGTTGGATGAGCGCACCGTGCGCCTGGACGCCCGCGACGCGGGGTTGGTCACTCAGATTGTATTTGGCGTCCTCCGCCGCCGCGCCCAGTTGGACTTTCTGATCACCCAGGCCGCCTCCCGGCCGGTGTCGAAAATGGACTCTTCCGTCGTTCGTGCCCTGCGCATGGGCGTGTTTCAGTTGCGGTTTCTATCGAAGATCCCGCCGCATGCGGCCGTGGGCGAGAGTGTGGACCTGGTGAAGATGGCGGGCAAGCAGTCGGCTGCCGGGTTCTGTAACGCGGTATTACGGCGGTTGCCGGAGGTGCCGGCGGAATGGCCGTCGGATGAGGTGCGGTATTCGATGCCTGAGTGGCTTTGGGCACGCTGGCGGATGAATCTGGGCGGCGCGGCGGCCGTCCTGGCGGCGGATGCGGCGCTGAACGAACCCGAGACGTGGTTCCGGACTCCAGACGGAGAGACGGTCGCGGACGCGGCTCCGGAGGGTTCACGGGTGATGGACATCGGCTCGCAGTCGATTGTGCCGTTGCTGCAACTCGAACGAGGACAATGGTTTCTGGACGTCTGTGCGGCTCCGGGGAACAAGACGGCGCAGGCGTTGGAGGCAGGTGTCCGCGCCGTGGCGTGCGATTTGAGTGCTGCTCGCTTGAAGGCCTTGCTGGTGGAGTGTCCGCGGGTTCTGCTGGATGGTGAAAAGCCCCTGCCGTTCGGCCGGGTGTTCGACCGCATCCTGGTGGACGCGCCGTGTTCGGGGACCGGGACGCTGGGGCGCAATCCGGAGATCCGCTGGCGGCTGACTCCGGATGAGATTCCGCGCCAGGCGGAGCGGCAGAAGCGTATTCTTCGCAATGCTTTAGCCTGCCTGAAGCCGGGTGGGCGGCTGGTCTACTCCACGTGTTCCCTGGAACCGGAAGAGAACAAAGAAGTGGTTAACCGCGTGGCGGCGGCGCGCGTCCAACGTCTGGTACAGAGACTGCCAGGCCGGGATCCGGGAGACGGCTTCTTTGCCGCGGTTCTGGTACAGCCGGAGAGTTGATTTGGTCGTCCAGCGCGCGTGGCCGCCTGCGAAAGGTTAAGATGAAGGGGTTCTCCCGATGATCGAAATCCTGCCGTCTCTCCTGGCCGCGGACTTCGCTCGCCTTGGCGACCAGATCGCCGCGGTGACCGAAGCGGGGGTCAATTTTCTTCACTTTGACGTGATGGATGGGCATTTCGTGCCCAACATCTCGTTTGGGGTGCCCGTGTTGCAGTCGCTGCGGAAATGCACCAAGCTGGCCATTGACGTCCACCTGATGATTGAAGACGCAGGCACTTACGCGCCGATGTTCGTAGCCGCCGGGGCCGACTGCGTATCGGTTCACCAGGAGGCCTGCGCGCATCTGGATCGGACCATCCGGATGATCCAGAGCGAGGGTGCGCGGGCAGGGGTGGTTCTAAATCCGGCCACGCCGCTGAGTACGTTGGAGCATGTTCTGCCGCTGGTAGACTACGTCCTGCTGATGAGCGTGAATCCCGGCTTTGGGGGGCAATCGTTTATCCCCTATGTTTTAGAGAAGGTACGGGCGCTGCGCGATCGGCGTAAGCAGCTTGGACTAAGTTTTTCCATTGAGATCGACGGAGGTGTCTCAGTGGATAATGTAGGTAGGGTCGCCGAGGCTGGCGTGGACTGGGTTGTAGCCGGTTCCAGTGTCTTTGGTGCCCCGAATCCGGCTCATGCCGTCGCCGCGATGCGGCAGGCGGCGATGGATGCCGTGGCCCGCAGGGTGTAACGCTCTCCGGAACCAGCAAAAAGGTGATGCGACTGATGATCTTCTCCAGGAACCGCTCGGCGCAATGGCTCGCCGCCGTACTCGTCTGCCTGTTCGCCCTGTTTGGCGCGGGCTGTCGCGGGAAGAAGTACGAGAATCCGATCACGAAGGACACCGAACAACCCGATAAGGTTTTGTTCGACAAAGCGGTGAAGGACATCGAGCGGGGCCGCTATGAAGTGGCCCGCCTGACCTTGAACACGCTGATGAATACCTACGACACCAGCGAGTTTCTGGCGAAGTCGAAACTGGCGATCGCCGATTCCTGGATGCGCGAGGGCGGATCGCACGCCTTTGCGCAAGCGGAGGCGGAGTACAAGGATTTCATCCTGTTCTACCCCACGCTGGAGGAGTCGGCCGAAGCCCAGATGAAGGTCTGCGACATTCACTACAAGCAGATGGAGAAGCCCGACCGTGACCCGACGCACGTGATGCGCGCCGAGGAAGAGTGCCGGCTGCTGCTGACGAACTTCCCGAACTCCCGGTATGCGCCGCAGGCGGCGCAGCGGCTGCGCGACATTCAGGAAGTGGCGAGTGAAGGCGAGTTCCGAGTGGGCGCGTTCTACCACCACAAGGGTTCGTTCCCGGCCGCCGCGAACCGGTTGCAGACGGTGACGGACCACTATCCGCTCTACAGCGGGTCTGACCAGGCCCTGTGGCTTTCCGGCGACGCGTATGGCCACATGGGTCCGCGTTTCAAACAGAAAAGCATTGCGGCTTACCAGAAGATTGTGCGTGACTATCCGCTGAGCGCTCTGGTGGATCAGGCGAAGGACAAGCTCAAGGAGATGGAAGCCGAGATTCCGGAGCCTGATCCGGTGGCCTATGCCCGCATGAAGTACGAGTTGGAGAACCAGACGAAGACGGGCATGTTGGGCAAGGCCTGGGCGCCGTTCTCGAAGGATCCTGATACGACGACGGCCGCGAAGTCCGGCCAGCCGACCATGACGACGCTGCGGCCTTCGATTCCCGCCAGCGTGCCGGTGCCCGCGGGTGCGCAGACCGGCACCAGCGACGTCACCATCAGCACGAATCCGACGGGTGGGACGTCGGCGCTGGATACGCAACCGGATGCGCGTGCAACGCAGCCCGCCAAGCCCGTGGAGGATCCGCGGCAGGCGGTGCAGCCTTCGGCCGCGAATCCCAACGAGGCGATTCCGACCAACCATCAGATGCCGGCGCAGAAGAAGGGCAAGCAGAAGAAGCCGCCGAAGCAGGACAAGAAGAAGGCCGACGCTGCTCCCGCCGCGGCCGCCGAGGAAAAGAAGTAACCAGCTTTGTCATCACCGGTCCGGGTTCTACTCGCTGACGACAGCCCCCATGCCCAGCGCATGGGGGAGCGGATCCTCCGTGAGGAAGGGTATGAGGTCGTCACCATCACCGAAGGGGATACCGTCCTTCTGCGGCTGGAGGATGTCGATCCGGATCTGGTGCTGGCCGATGTCTTTCTGCCACAGAAGTCGGGTTACGAGATCTGCCGGTATATCAAAGGCCATGAGAAGCACCGGCACGCCGGTGTTGTGTTGATTGCCGGTCTGCTGGAGCCGGTGGACGAGGAAGAGGCCCGGCGGGCGGGCTGCGACGCAGTTCTCAAGAAGCCGTTCGAGGCGTCCGTTGTGCTGGAGACGATCAAACCGCTGATCGACAAGGCACGGTTTGCGCGCGGGTTGTTCAGCGAGACGTTGCCACCTCCTCCGGTGCCTGAAGAGTCCCAGATGGCGGAAGTGGTGCCGCCGAGGCCTGAGTTGGACCCCGAGGCGATTCGCGCCGCTGTTACAATTGCATTGGACCGTAGTCTTCCTGCGATCGTGGAAGAAATCACTGGAAAAATCCTGATCGCTCTGGGACACTAGGCCAGCGAATCCATTGCCCTATGCCCGACAACTCATTTGACATCGTCTCCAAGGTGGAGATTCCCGAGGTCGTGAACGCGATCCAGCAGGCGACCAAGGAAGTGATTCAGCGGTACGACCTGAAGGACTCGAAGAGCACGATCGACCTCAACGAGAAAGAGCTCACCATCACGCTGACTTCTTCCGGCGACTTCCAGATCAAGGCCGTGCTGGAGATTCTGCAGTCGAAGCTGGTGAAACGCCAGGTACCGTTGAAGGCCTTTACTTACGGCAACATACAGCCGGCGGCCGGCACGCGAGTGCGGCAGGAGATCACCATGCAGCAAGGGATCGCCTCGGAAAAGGCCAAGGAGATCGTGAAAACGATCAAGGACTCGAAGAAGAAGGCCCAGGCGTCCATCCAAGGCGATCTGGTGCGCGTCTCGGCCAAGGATCGCGACACGCTGCAGGAGATCATTGCGCTGTTGAAGGCCAAGGACTTTGGCATCGACATGCAGTTCACGAACTACCGTTCGAACTGATCATGCGGCGGATCGAAACGCTGTTCATCGACGGGCCGGTGGGTCGTCTGGAAGCCATGCTGGAGGAGCCGGAATCCGGCTCGCCCACGGAAGCGGCGCTGGTCTGCCACCCCCATCCCTTGGGGGGCGGAACGATGCACAACAAGGTCGTACACCGGTTGGCTCGCGGATTGCGCCAAGTAGGCGCCGTGACGCTTCGATTCAACTTCCGAGGGGTGAACCTCAGCGAGGGTACCCACGACAACGGAGTGGGCGAGGTGGACGACGCACGAGCCGTTCTGGCCGTGCTGCGAGGCCGGTATCCTCATTTGCCGCTGACCGTGAGTGGATTCAGCTTTGGATCGCGAGTCGCCGTGCAATTATACGACGGGGCGCGGCGGGTGATTCTGGTTGGATTCCCAACGGTGTACCGCCAGTTTGAGATTCTGGAGCGGTGCCCCATCGAGCGGAACTTTATTCAATCTACAAATGACGAATATGGTCCGCGGAACGAGCTCCAGCCAGTGTACGACCGGCTGTGGGGGCCGAAGTCCATGCACTGGGTGGAGGCGCAGGATCACTTCTTTGCCGGGGCGCTGGAGAACTTCGAAAAGACAGTTGTAGAAATTGGTTCGCTGGCTATCTGACAGGCCGGGCAGCGCGACGCGAGGCGCGGGTACTGATCAGCATCGCGATCTTACCAAGCAGTTCCGGCAGATCCTCAGGTTCGATGAGAACGTCGGTGTCCTGGCTTGGTTTGTTTTCCGCTCCAGCATGCCAAGCCGTAACCAGGGCGGTCGCCGGACGATAATCCTTCATGCGGGCGTGAGCCAGAACCTTCAGGCCAGCTTCGGGCGACTCCATGGCCAGCTCAGATAGCACCAACTGATACTCGGCCTGATCGAGCAAGCCGACGGCCTCGGCGGCGGAAGCGGCCGAATCCACGCGATATCCCCCGGCTTCGAGGACCGTCTGGAGAGTAAGCCGCGAGGTTGGGTTGTCATCGGCAAGTAGGACCCTTGCCATACGGAGGTTGCGCCCCCGCCTTCTTTTCGACAATGTATCTGAATACCGGATCACGAGGTCTGCTCACAAGAGAACAATGAATGTTGTTCCGCGATCAGTGTAACCCGAAACACGTCAGTTTCGACCCCCCCAATTTAATGACCGCTAACATCATGGAATGAACGGAGGGCTTCATTCCCCGAACACCCTGGCAAAGATCGCGTCCACACTCCGAAGCTGGCGACCGACCGAGAACGCGTTGGTAATCTGATCAGGAGAAAGATACTTCCGGATCTCAGGGTGGTTTTCAATGACGGCGCGGAAGTCGCCCTCCTCATGCCACGCGCGCATGGCTTCAGACTGTACAATTTTATATGCCTGCTCCCTGAGCATGCCGGCGGCGGCGAGATCGAGCAGGACTTGGCCGGAAAAGACTAAACCCTTTGTGGACTCCAAGTTACGCATCATTCGGTCGGGGTAGACGCGCATTCCGCCGATGAGCCAGATTGTCTTTGTCAGAAGATAGTCGGTGAGGATTGAGGAGTCGGGGAGGATGACGCGCTCCACGCTGGAGTGCGAGATATCCCGTTCATGCCAAAGGGCTATGTCCTCGAACGCCGCCTGGACATTCGAGCGGACGACGCGGGCCAAGCCGCAAATCTGCTCGCTGACGATCGGATTCCGTTTGTGGGGCATTGCGCTGGAACCCTTCTGTGCGCCCTCAGCGAATGGTTCCTCCGCTTCCCGGACTTCTGTTCGCTGCAGGTGGCGGACCTCCAACGCGCATTTTTCACAGAGCGCGCAGGCCAGGGCGAGCGCGGAAACGAAAGCCGCATGACGGTCGCGGGCGATGACCTGGCTGGCGATGGGAGCGACCTTCAGGCCGAGTTTTTCGCAGATGGCGGCTTCGGTGGCGGGCTCCATGTGGGCCAGGGTACCGACGGCACCGGACAGTTTTCCGTATCGAAGGTCCTCGGCGGCCTCGTGGATGCGGCGCTTTGCGCGCACGGCTTCGTCGTACCAGTTGGCGATCTTCAGGCCGAAGGTGATGGGTTCGGCGTGGACTCCGTGGGTGCGGCCGATGGCGATGGCGTTCTTGAATTCGTAGGCCCGCTCTTTGAGGACCGCGATGAGCGCGTCCATGCGCTTTAGGATGAGTTCGGCCGATTCCTTCAACTGGAGGGCTTGGGCGGTATCGACTACGTCATTTGAAGTAAGACCGTAATGAAACCAGCGGGAGGCATCGCTATGGCCGGCCGCCGACATTGATTCTGCTACGCAGGTAGTAAAGGCGATGACATCGTGCCGGATCTCGGCTTCGATCTCGAGGATGCGGTCCACGCTGATGCTGGCGTACTCTCTCAGGAACTTGGCGGCATCCTGGGGGACGTGGCCGCGCTCGGCCTGCACGTCGCAGTTGGCAAGTTCGACGGCGAGCCACTGGGCATATTTGTTTTCGTCGCTCCAGATGCGGCCCATCTCGGGGCGGGTGTAACGCTGGATCATTAGTTCTCCTACAACTGAAAAATATCGCTGAGCTTGCGCGGCTCCGCCACCACCAGGCGGGGTGACAGGCCACGTTTTTCAAGCGCCTGTACGGCGCCAAGCTCGGTCTCCCAAATCGTATTATTGTGTTCGCTCAAATGGCCCAAAACCAGAGTCTGAACTTCGGCCGGCAGGTCGTTGGCGATGTATTCACAAGCGGCGTCGTTGGAAAGATGGCCTTTGCGCGACAGGATGCGCTGTTTGACGTGCCAGGGATAGGGGCCTAGCTTGAGCAGTTCCGGATGATGATTCGACTCTAGTAGTAGAAAATGAGATTGGCGCAAATGGACCTTGACGCTGTCAGGCATGTAGCCGAGGTCGGTGGCAATGGAGACCTTGATCCCTTGCGCCCTAATGGTGTAGCCGACCGGATCGACGGCGTCGTGCGGAATTGTGAAGGACGAGATCGAGAGATCTCCGAACTCGATGCACGAGCCTGCCTGAAAGGATTCCACGACGGGCTGGGCGTTGCCCCAGTCGATGGTTGGGGCAGTGAGGTGGGTGAGAAAGACGGGGATGCGCCGGCCCATGTTGGCGAGAGCCCGGATCATGACCGGCAGGCCCAGGATGTGATCGGAGTGCTCGTGGGTGATGAAGATGGCATCGAGCTTTGCTGGGTCTTCGCCTATAGCGGCCAGTCTGGCGAATGTTTCCTTACGATTCAGCCCCGCGTCGATCAGGATGCGCGTGGTGTCGGTCCCGATGAAGGTGGAATTGCCCGCACTGGATGATGCGAGCACACAAGCCTTAACGATGCGGAGCCTCCCTGCCTCTTTATCGTAAAGGAACCCGGGCGCAGGCGCTATGCCGAAGAGGGGGCTAGAGGGCCTTCATGACAACGACGGTCATGTCATCGGCCTGCTCGGCGTCGCCGGTAAAGGCATCGGCGGCGGCGACCACGGATTCCACGATGGCCTGCACGGAAGCCGAGCCGACGCCACGGAGGATCTGCTCCAGTTCGGACTCCTCCCAGATGGCTTCGGCGGCGTTGGTGGCTTCGCTGATGCCGTCCGAGAAGCACAGCAGAACATCGCCGGATTCGAGCTGGACTTCGGCCTGCTGATAGCGGGAGAAACCCAGTAAGCCGACGGGGCAGCCGCCCGCGTCCAACCGCTCCACTCGCCCGGTGGCGGCGCGCAGGAGCATGGGTGGGCAGCCACCGGCGTTGACGAAGGTCATGCGGCGGCTGGAGGGGTCCAGATGGGCACAGAAAAGAGTGGAGTACTTGTCCGAGGTCGAGAACGAATAGACGGCCTTGTTGAAGTCGTTGACGAGATCGGACAGGGCCTCGGGCGGGTGGAGCATCTGAGAGCGGATGGCTGCCTGGATGCTCGCCATCAAGACGGCGGCCGCGATGCCCTTGCCGGAAACATCGCCGAGGGTGAAGAAGAGCCGCTCGCCGGGCAGATCGACGAAATCGTAGTAATCGCCGCCGACGAACTTGGCGGGGCGGCAGTAGGCCTGGAACTCGAGACCGGGCAGGGCGGGGAGCTTTTGGGGCAGCAGGCGTTGCTGGACGCTGCGGGCGATCTCGAGCTCCTTGAGGAGGAGCCGGACCTGCTCGGCCTCGGCGCGAAGTTGCTGGCCTTCGAGGGCCGAGGCGGAGTAGCTGGCTGCGAGGGACAGGAGGTCGACGTCGGACTGGTCGAAGCCACCGGGTTTGTTCAAGGCCTGGAGGGCGCCGATGACGCGGCCATCCGCGCCGCGGAGCGGCAGAACCAGGACGGACTGCGTGGCGTACCCGCTTTTCTCGTCGACACGGCCGAGGAAGCGGGGATCGGAGGACGTGTCGTTGACGACGATGGACTCGTTGGAGTCGATGCAGGCGCCGACAAGGCCATGACTCAGGGGAATGCGGAGGGTGGAAGTGCCATGAGCGACCTTGGTCCAGATCTCCCGGGCGGTGGCGTCGACCAGCCAGATGCTGCAGCGATCGGCGCCGGCGAGATCGCGAGCCATGTCGGCGTTGAGTTGGAGGAGGGCGCCGGTGTCCTGGGCACCGCCGATCCGCGCCGCGTACTCGAAGATGACGCGAGAGATCCTGTCCGCCTGAGTCATTTGGTAGAGTGTACCGCTAGTTGCTTGCCGACCGCGGCTGTCCATGCAATATTGGTCCAAGCTGTGGGAGCGCCTGCCGCTGGGAACATGAGATGAAAGTCCGGCTGATTGGATCGTCGCCCGACGCGCCACGCGACAGGCACTATGCCAGTTCGTACCTGATCAACGACAGGGTGGCGATCGACGCAGGCACCTTGGGTTTTTCCGGCTCGCCGGAAGAGCAGGCTGGGGTGCGCCACGTCTTCCTCACGCACTCGCACATGGATCACATTTCGAGCCTGCCGGTGTTTCTGGAGAACGCATACGATCCGGAGGTTCCGGCAGTGACCGTGCATGCGCTGCCGGAGACGATGGAGACGCTGCAGAAGCACATTTTCAACGGCGAAATCTGGCCGGACTTCATTCACCTCTCGCCGCCCGGGCGGCCATTTTTCCTGTCCAACGGGATCCGGCTGGAAGAGCCGATTGAGGTGGAAGGGTTGCGGGTGGTGCCGGTGGCGATGAACCACGTAGTGCCCACGGCCGGATACCTGGTGACGGACGGCTGCTCCACCGTGGCGTTTGGGGCGGACTCGGGGCCCACGGACCGGATGTGGGCGCTACTAGCGGAGATGCCGGCGCCACGGTCGGTCTTTTTGGAATGCACCTTCCCGGACGCCCTGACGGGGTTGGCCGGCGTGAGCGCGCATCTGACTCCGGACAGTTTTCGCGCAGAGGTGTCGAAGATGCCGCCCATGAAGAATATTCTGGCCGTGCATCTGAAGCACCGCTTTCGCGACCGGGTGGCCGATGAGCTGACGGCGCTGGGGCTATCGAATCTGCGCATCACCGGGGGCGAAGCGACCTACGAGTTGTAGGTCAGCGGCCGGCGCGCAGTCTGCCTTTCAGATCGGAGAGCGCCTGTTCCAGGGCCGGCATGCGGCGCACTTGCAGCGCGCGTTCGAGATACTCCGCGGCGACCGCATAGTCCTGGTACTCAGATTCGACGAAAGCCATGGCGGTGAGGGCGTCAAAGTGGCGGGCGTCCAGGCCTAGGGCTTCCTCGAGCATTGAACGGCCCTGGTCGAGATGTCCGTCCATTGCTTCCAGGCGGCCCAGCGCGGAGAGGGTATCCGCATTTCTGATTTGCGTGAGGGCCCTGGTGAAACAAAGGCGGGCTTGTTGGTGGTTCGCATTGAGAAGGAACTGGCGTCCGATGGACAGCAGGGCCGCTGCTGGCCCCAGGTTGGCGTTGTGGGAGACGAGGATGCGGCGGTCGGCGCCTTCTGCCTTGGTGATGGGCAGCCGTATCTCGACAACCTCGCCGTTGACGCGGGCCTGCAGGCTCACGGTGCCGGCTGGCAACTGCGTGGGCAAATTATACGAGGCGAAGCCAGAGGCATCGGCTTCCGTGGTAGCGACCGAGAGGACTTCGACGCCGCGCGCAAGACGCCACTGGACGCGGCCGGGTGCGGAGGACTGGATCATAGCGACACGCGGAGTAGGGGCAGGCAGCAGCCGCAGGATTCCGAAGCGGAAGGGAGCGGAGGCGGGGCTGTCTTCCGATGCGCCGAGCAGGATGGCGGTGCTGGCGGCCGGCTTTTCCACATGTAGCGGGTAAGGCGTTCTGACGCCGTCGGCGTCGACGATGACGGTGTAGTCGCCGGGCAGGAGGAAGAGCCGGTGGACGTAGGAGACCGGTGTGGAAGAGTCGAACTGGAGCTGCGTGGCCCATTCGTCGAGCGGTGTTCCGGCGAGCTCGACCGAGAGGCCGATGCGGGCGCGCACGACGGCGTTGATGTGGAGGTCGATGACCGGCAGGCGTTCCGGCGTCCAGCTCTGGAAAGTCCCGAGGACCGGCCGTTCAGAGAGCAGCAGGCGCGACTGGACGCGCTCTTTCGGGGTGCCGCGCAACGCATAGGCAGGCGCGACGGCCATGTTGAGGAGCTCGCTGTTGCCGGAGCCCGTGATGCCCCGGGCGAGGGAAGAGGCGGCGTCGACGACCTCCATTTCGGCGGGCGGAAGGTTCAGGGAGTTCGGCACGTCGGAGGCGCGGATGACGTCGTTGATGGGGAAGAGTCCGCGGGTGCCGCTGTTGGGGATGAGCAGAGTGCGGAGACTGTTCAACTGAGGAGAGTAGAGTTGCATGGAGCCCGCGCCTTCCTTGCGGAAGAAGAGAAGGCGGGCCTGGGTGCCGAGTCCGAAGCGGGGCAGGCTGTCGTAGTACCAGATCTCGCACGGCACGAAGACGCGGCTGGAGGGTAGGCGGCTGATGGAGGTTGGGGCGCCCAGGCTCAGGTAGACGCGGCCCTGATCGGTATTCGCGCCCGAGCCGGGCTTCTCGCCACCGAACATGGCATCGATGGATTCCACGCGCTGGAGATACTCGACTTCGCTCACCGCCTTGCCGGCCCAAAAGCTCTTGCGGAAGGACTGGCGGGCGGAGTCATCCCGGAGTTCCGTGTAGAGCTTGCGCTCGGCGGAGTTCATGATGGGCTCCACCCGTTGCAGCCAGGGATCCGCGGCGAAGGCCAGGGCAGGCAGGAACAGGATGAGCGAAGGGAGTCTCATGGTGGCTAGTAATCAAACCGCACGGCGAACTGGAGCATGCGGGCGGCGTAAGCGAGGTTGGAGTTGTAGGCTGGACGGCCGAAGGTGGCCAGGCTGATGTTGGATTGATAGGTGCCGTAGTTCTGAGCATTGATGAGGTTGAAGACCTCGAAAATGCCCGTGGCGCGCCACCGATCCTTGACGGTGATGGATTTGGTGAGGCGCCAGTCAATGCGGTTGATGGGCTGGCCGCGGAAGGCGTTGCGCCTCACGTTGGTGTAGCCGGGCGCGCGCGAAGCGTAGAGGTAAGACGGGTCGATGTAGACCGTCGCGGTGGAGAGGAAGGTGCGGTTGGAGGTGCCCGCGTAGTTGAACGGATTGCCGGAGGCGATGGAGGCGAATGCCGCGCCGGAGCCGTAGTGGTAGAACATGCTGCTTTGGAAGCCCCAGGGTAGTTGGACGCTGCCGTCAAAGTTCAGCGTGTGGCGCTGGTCGTCGACCGACGGGCCCCACTCGTCGGCGAGGTCGTAAGGATTATTGGCGTAGCCGAAGGCGCTGGAGGAGGAGTCCTTCAGCTTTGAGACCGTATAGGCCAGGCCGGCCGAAAAACGTTTGGCGAAGCGGCGAGTGACCTGGAACTGTCCACCGTAGTAGATGGCGCCGGAGGCGTTGGGCGTGTTGAAGTCGAGAATCTGGCCGAAACGGGTGTCGGGCCGGCCGGAGACCGAAGGGTTGTTGCCGAAGCCGGTGACGGGATTGAAGGTGATGTTGCGGTCCTGCCGGAGCCATTCGTGATAGACGCGCCAGTAGACGAAGTCGCCGGAGACGGTCCAGGACTGGCCGATCTGGCGCTCCGCACCTATGGAGACCTGGGCAGAGTAAGGTGTTGCGGCGCCGATCCCCAGCACCTGGATGTTCTGCGCGGGTACTGGGACCTTGCCGGAGAGGAAGTCGTCGCCGGTGACTCCGTTGAAGGGGTCGCGCAGGTTGATGGTGGTGGTGGAGGTCCGGCTGGCGCCGACCTGCAGGGACGACTCACCGTTGAAGATGGACTGATTGATGACCTGATTAGCCTGGATGTCGGCGAAGTACAGGCCACCGCCACCGCGCAGGACAGTCCGGCGATCGCCAAAGAGATCGTACGCGAAGCCGACACGTGGGGAAAAGTTCAGATTCTGGCCTCCACGGGCGGGCACGACGTTGCTCTTGAGCGTTGGCGTGCTCCAGATGCCCATGTCGTTGTCGTAGCGCAGGCCCGCGTTGATGGTGAGACGCTTGTTGAGCTTCCAGTCGTCCTGGATCCAACCGGCGACGACGTTGCGGGGGATGTCGATGTTGAAGTTGCCGAAGCCCTGGGTGTAAGCCGAAGCCAACGGTGAGAGGGCGTCGATGTTCCAGCTTGCCGGGTCGTTCCAGACCGGGAAGATGGCGGAGAGGTTCGCCGGCGTGGAGGTGAAGGGGTTCACGGTGCCGCGCGAGTTCTGCGGGAAGAGGCCGGTGTGGTTGTTGGAGAGGTATTCGCCGCCGAGCTTGATGCTGTGACCGCCCTTCAGCCAGTAGAGGTCGTCGCGGATCTGGTTGGTGTACTGATTGAACTCCTGCGGGTAGTTGTAGGGTCCGCCGACGGTGATGCCGGTGAAGCGGTACTCCTGACTTTGCACGTAGGGGTTGTTCTTCCACTGGAAGTAGTTGAAGCCGTAACGGACGTCGTTGGTGGTGGTGGGATTGACGACCCAGGTCCAATCGAGCATGGCGGTTTCGCCGTCGCGGGTCTGCTGGGCGGCCTGTGAGGGATGGCTGGTGCCAGAGACGTTGCCGAAGGGATTGCGCCACTGCGAGCCGTTGTAGCGGCCGCTGAGGCGGTGCTTCTCGTTGATGACCCAGTCGATGCGGCCCACCCAGGTCTTCGTCTGGAAATCGTTGGCGAAACTGAAGCTCTGCCCGCCGAAGCCGGTGGGCGTGGTGAGCACGGTGGAAGGCTGCGATTCGCCTTCGTAAGCTCCGAAGAAGAAGAGCTTGTCGCGGACGATGCGGCCGCCGCCGGTGACGCCGTACTGTTTGTTGGAGAAGGGCAGAACACGCTGGCCGATGGGATCGGCCGCATTGAACTTGTCGCTGCGGAAGTAGCCGTAAGCGGAGCCGTGGAAATCGTTGGAGCCGGACTTCGTCTGGGCATTCACCTGGATTTGGGCGGAGCGGCCCATGGTGGCATCAAAGCGATTGGTGATGACCTGAAACTGCGACATCGTCTCGCGGCTGAACTGTGGCTGGCCGAAGCCGGCACCGGCGGCGTTCTGGGTCACCTGCTGGCCGTCCACGTTGATCTGGAAGCGTCCGCCGCTGACGGTGCCGAGCGGGGTGTTGGAAACCGCGTTGACGGTGACCCCCGGAACGAGAAGCGAGAGCTCCATCCAGTTGCGGCCATTGAGAGGCGTGTCCTTCATGCGGGTGGTGTCGACATTGCCGCCGACCTGGGACGAAGAGACGTCGATGGTGACGGCGTCGGCCAATACATCGACGGTGCTGGATTGGGCCGCCGGTTTCAGCTGGAACTCAGCGACCAGGTTCTGGCCGACGAGGAGATTGACGGTTCGTTCTGCCGGTGTGAAACCAGCGGCTTCGACGCGCACTTTGTACTCGGCGGCCTGCAGTGCCGGGAAGATGTACTGGCCTTCGTTCCCGGTGAGGGTCGTGGAGGCGGCACCCCCACCCACCGGCAGCAGACGGACAATCGCATTAGGAACGACGGCTCCTGTGGAATCGGTGACAGTCCCCTGAATCCCGGTCTGCTGTGCCCACAGCGCCGGCAGAACGAGAAGAGACACTACGAGTGTCCAGACACACTTCATGCTTGTACTCCCCTTTGTTTCAACTTCCAGAGCGGCTATTTCCTGGCAGCGACAGCGAGCAGGGTGTCGGTGATCAGAGCAACGCCCGTCTGCAGCGAGGAGATGGGCACGCGTTCGTCATTGCCGTGCATGCGGCTGAGATCGGCGGCATCAATCGGGTAAGGGTAGATGCCATACACGGGAATATTGCGCGAGCGCCAGGCGAAGGCGTCGGTGCCGGCCTGGAAGAGATAGGGCGTGACGACGGCGCCGGGGTAGGTCTTCTTTGAGCTTTCCACGAGGGCGCGGTAGAGGTCCGTCTCTTTGGAGGATTCCGGCATGTTGCGAAGGCGCTCGTAATCCTTCAATTGCTCAGGTGTCAGAGGAGTGCGGCCGATGCCGGGCTGGGCGACCGTGATCTCGACGCGGGGGTCGTTGATTACCTTGGTCATTTCGTCGATCAATTCCTGGTTGCTGGTGCCGGGGATGGTGCGGAAGTTGAGTGTCACCTCGGCGGAGCCGGGGATGACGTTCCCGCGAAATCCGGCATTCATCAACACGGGCGCAATGGTGTTGCGCATGATGGCGTGCAGAAGGGTGTTCTCGCTGATGGCTTTGTCGGCGGCGGCGACAAGTTGCGGGTCTTTGCCCTCGGCGAGATTGCGGAAGTGGGACTTCATGGGCTCAGTGCTCACCTGTGAGAGGGCTAGGAAGAACTCCCGGGTGGAGTCCGTGAGCCTGGGCTTGGTGTCGTATTCGGAGACTCTGGCCAGTGCCCGCGCGAGGGTGTAGATGGCGTTGTCGGGGCGCGGCATGGAGGAATGGGTGGACGTGCCGCGGGCAGTGAGCTTGAGGCTGACACCGGATTTGTCGGCGGTGGAGATGCTGACGTAGAGGACCTTGCCCTTGTCGTCCTTGATAATCCAGCCGCCTTCATTCAACGCAAACTCGCAGTCGATCTTGTCCCAAGCCTTGGTGGCGAGATAGCGGGTGTTGTACTGGCCGCCTTCCTCGTCGGCTTCCGAGAGGAAAATGATGTCGCGGTCCAGCGGCACCTTGCTGCGAGCGATGTTGATGACCGCCTGGGCAAAGACGGCAAGCCCGCCTTTGAAGTCGATGGCTCCGCGGCCCCAGACTGCGTCGTCCTTCACCACTCCGGCGAAGGGATCGACAGACCACTTCTCGCGTTCCACACCTACGACATCGGCGTGCGCGGCCAGCAGGACCGGCTTGCGGCTGCCGTTGCCGCGCAGTCTGGCAATGAAGTGGCTCTTGCCCGGTTGGGGTGTCGGAATGATATCGATTTCCAGACCGTAGGGCTTGAACTTCCCGGCCAGGAGCTGGGCCAGCTTGTCCTCGTTGCCTGGCGGATTGCTGGTATCCACGCGAATGATGTCGACGAGGAGCTGAGCCACATCAGGCAGCTCTTTGGCGGTGTCGGCGGCGGTGTCGGCGGCAAAGACCCAGGATGTCGAGAGAAGAAGGCAGAGCAGACGCTGGCGCATGATGACCCCTATGAAGTAGACCAGCCGGTGCGACGTGACGCACGCCTCAGCCTAGAGGGATCTCGCCATTGAGCAACTCAGCACAAGGTGAGTATTCAGTCCCAGAGCGACTTTGAATTACTTTACGGATTGGTCTCAGAAATGTCAACGAAATTGCGCTGCGCTTTCACCGCCCGCGTGAAGCAAGGCCCGGCCCGCCTACAATGAAGCAAGCGTGACTCCACTGTCTGAATATCAACACCGGCTGGGAGAATATCGGGCGACCGCCGACCGGCAAACTGCCTTGGCCAAGAGCATCGGCAACGCGCGCCTGATCGTTGCACTGATTGGCGTATCTCTGTTCTGGCTGGTGTTTGTGCACCGCGGCGCATCGCCCTGGTGGCTGCCGCTGCCCATCGTGACGTTCGTCGTGCTCATGATCCGGCATGACGCTGCTTTGCGCGCCCAGCGGCTGGCGGAACGGGCGGTCCGGCTGTATCAGTTGGGACTCGCGCGTCTGGATGGGACCTGGCAAGGCAAGGGTGTGAGCGGCGCGGAATTTGAGCCGCCGGAGCACCCGTATGCTGCCTCGCTGGATCTGTTCGGAAGGGGCTCACTCTTTGAGTTGCTTTGCACGGCTCGCACGCGGGGCGGGGAAGAGACGCTGGCGCAATGGCTGCTGCGCGGGGCTTCGAAGGAGGAGGTGGCGGCCCGGCAGGGTGCGGTGAAAGACCTGCAGCCGCGGGTCGATCTACGGGAACAACTGGCCCTGATGGGTGAGGACGTACGGGCGGCGGTGCATCCGGAGGCGCTGGCGGGGTGGGGTGGCGCGGCTCCAGTTGGATTGACGCGCGTACACCGAGCGGCCGCGTTGATGCTGCCGCTGATCACCCTGACCACCTGCGGAATCTGGGTGCTCTACGGACTGCGCATCCCATTCCTCCTCGCGATTCTGGCGCAGGTGGGGTTTTCCTATGTGATGCGCTCCAGGGTCTTTCAGGTCCTGGGCGGGTTGGAGGAGCCGGCGAGGGAGTTGGGTTTGATCGCCTTGCTCCTCGGCCGGTTGGAGCGGGAGAGCTTTACCGCCGGGCGGCTGTTGCAGTTACGCCGTTCCATGGATGCCGATGGGGTGCCTCCATCGAGACAGGTGGCGCGGCTGGCCCGTCTCATTGGACTGCTGGACCTGCGCCGCAATCAGTTGTTTGCCCCGGTTGCGCTGATGCTGATGTGGGGCTTGAACTGCGCCTGTGCGATCGAACAGTGGCGCAGGCAGCACGGGCCGGCGATTTCGCAGTGGCTAAAGACGGTCGGCGAACTGGAGGCTCTGCTGGCGCTGGCCGGCTATGCCTGGGAGCATCCGGGTGATTGTTTTCCCGAGATCGTTGAGGGTCCACCGTTACTGGATGGCGAGAATCTGGCCCATCCGCTGTTGGCGCCCGGGCGGGTGGTGGCGAACAGTATCCGGTTGGACGCGGCGCAGCCTTTGATTGTGATCAGCGGATCGAACATGTCAGGCAAAAGCACGATGTTGCGGACGGTGGGGGTAAGCGTGGTGCTGGCGCTGGCGGGGGCGCCGGTGCGGGCGAAACGCTTGACGCTGACGCCGGCGGCAGTGGGCGCGTCGATTCGCGTCATGGATTCGCTTCAGGAGGGGAATTCGCGGTTCTTCGCGGAGATCACATTATTGCGGCGTATCGTGGAGCTGACGAAGCATGACCCGCCGCTGCTGTTCCTGCTGGATGAAGTGTTGAGCGGCACGAACTCGCACGACCGGCGCATAGGGGCCGCGGGCGTACTGCAGGGATTGGTGCGGCGCGGCGCAATCGGTCTGGTGACGACCCATGATCTGGCGCTGACGCACATTGCCGATCAGGTGCAGCCGCGCGGCATCAACATGCATTTCGAGGATCACCTGGAGGATGGCCGCATGCGGTTCGACTACACGATCAGGCCCGGGGTTGTCGCCAAGAGCAATGCCCTGGAGCTGATGCGATCGATCGGACTGGAGGTCTGACTGACGGACGTGATGGTCTGTTGAATTCGAGTGGATTGGGACAAATGCGGAAAATAGATCTCCGCATTTGTCCCAATTTGGAGAGGCGGGCAGCCTATTCGGACTGAGCGGAAATGATCCCGTTCTGTTCGGCCCGGCCCCGCGCCTTTGAGTAATCCGCCGCCGCGTCGAGGGTTTTGTTGAGCGAGCTGGCTCGCTTGTAGACCGACTCAACAAGGCGGCAATAGTCTACGTTCAGGCTGGGGTTTCCGTCGATCTCATTCTGCTTCAGGATCGTGGCGTTGATCTCCGCGGCGAGGGTACGGGCGGCAATGCCCGCGCGCGCAATGGTCTTCTGCTCTGAAGCCCCGAGTGATGCGCTTAACTCTTCCAAGCGGCCGACCGCCGGGGCGAGTGCGTTCATCTGTTCACGCAGTTCATTTAACTGATAGGTATGGGAGATACGGCTCAGCTGCAGCGGCGTCCGGTTGAAGGACTCGATGCGGGCGGCTGTTTCCCGAATGCCCATGGTCGCGCCCGAGATCTCCTGCATCAGGGCGATGCTCTCTTTCAGCGAAGCGTCCTTGACGTTCGCCGCCGAGAGTAAGGAAGCCGGGGCCAACGCGAGGATGGCCAGCAGAGACACACGAGTAGCGTTGAGTTTGATCAATTCATTTCTCCGTTTGGTTTTTTCCCGAACGTGAGGGGGAAATAAGGAAGGACTACTTGGCCGACTTACTTTATTATAGACGATCCGAGTGCGTTATGAGTTTCAGGAAAAGAGGGCGATTCCTGCCCTGCGGGAACCGCCCTCTCTTTTGGGTCAAAAACTTGACAAATAGGCTGGTCGACTAGAAGAGCGCCGTGGGCCGGCGGCTCCAGACCTTGCCCGAGGCCGCTGCGATCTTCTCCATGTCCTGAACGTAGGCCGCCGACTGGGTCAGCACGTGATGCAGATCGTTGCCAATGCTGATGAACGTGAAGCCCTTGGCCAGGAACTCCGCCACCCGGGTTGTGCCGAACAGAAAGAGCCCGAGGATCACATTGTTCTTCGTGGCTTCGGAGATGAGCGTTTCCGTGGCCGCCTGCAATTCGGGGGAAGTGTACATATGGGGGAACTCGTACTTCTCGTAGAGCCCCATGGACATACACAGGTCGTTCTGTCCGAGGAAGAGCATGTCGACACCCGGGACCGCGGCGATTTCCGCCATGTTCTCGATGCACGCCGCGGTCTCCACCTGGAGAGCCACGATGATGTTCTTGTTTGCCGCACCAGCGTAACCCAGGAGCCCGGCCTTGTTCATGCTGCGTTGGGGGAAATAGACCGAGCGGGTGCCCGCCGTGGGATAGCGGGTGCAACTCACCGCCTGCCGGGCCTCCTCGGCGGTGTTGATGTAAGGTACGAGAACGCCGTCGGCGCCGAGATCCAGTGCCTGCTGGATACCCCCGCGGTCGTGATAACCGGCCACCCGGACCATCGACTTGGCCCCTCCGCTGGCGATGGCGCACAGCATGTTCGAGAGCTTTTCGTGGTCCATCGGGCCGTGTTGAGTATCCACCAGCAGCCAGTCGTAGCCGCTGTGAGCGAGTTGTTCCGCCACGGTGGGGCTGTGCGAGTTCAGGAACAGGCCCATTTTCGGAGCCCCGGCCCTGAGTTGTTCCTTGAATTCCGCCCCCGTGGGCGCGTTGGTAGACATTGATAGTTCCTCCTGAGAGAGTAAGGCGACGTCCGGCCCCAGATTTGATCGGACTCAGCGCAATATAGCGAGAATCCCGAGTGAGGTCAAAGTCCGGCGATTGGAAGGGGATTCCTCCACGGCGCTTGCCATGTCCGCTAAACTCTAGAGAAGCCCAATGAAAGCACACGTCTACGTCACCATGAAGAAGACCGTTCTCGATCCGCAGGGTCAGACGATCGCCCGCGCGCTCAATGGCATGGGCCACGCCGACATCGCCGCCGTGCGCCAAGGGAAGTATTTTGAGATCGAACTGGCCGAGGGAGTGAGCCCGGAAACTGCCAGGGCTGAACTGGATCGGATTGCCGCCGAGGTACTGTCGAACCCCGTCATCGAAGAGTACAGGGTGGAGTTGATCAGCTAGACTACCGCCTCAGCGCGGCGAAACTCGGAGGATAGCTATGTGCGGGATCATCGGTTACGTCGGCGCGAAGAAACCTGTACCTATTCTGCTGGAAGGATTGCGCCGCCTGGAGTATCGCGGGTACGACTCCGCCGGCCTGGCGGTTGTCGATCGGGATTCCAATCTGCACCTGCGGCGGGTGTCGGGGAAGCTTCATAACCTGGAAGAGGCGGTCCGCCTTTCTCCGGTGGACGGCTGGTATGGCATCGGGCATACCCGCTGGGCCACGCACGGGCGCCCCACCGAGGAGAATGCCCACCCGCACCGGGATTCGAAGGGCGACATCGTGGTGGTCCACAACGGCATCGTGGAGAACTACCTCTCACTGAAGCAGGAACTGGAGTCGGAGGGCCACACCTTCGAGACCGAGACCGATACCGAGATCATCCCGCATCTGGTTGAGAAGTACTTCCAGGGGAGTCTGGAAGAGGCCGTGCGTCTGGCGGTGGGCCGGCTCCGCGGAGTGTTTGCGATCGCGGCGATTTCCCGCCTGGATCCAGGGAAGATTGTTGCCGCGAGGAATGGCCCGCCAGTCGTGGTCGGCCTGGGCGAAGGAGAGTATTTCGTCGCCTCCGACGTCCCCGCGATTCTGAGCCACACGCGCGACGTTTTCTTTCTACACGACGGCGACATTGCGGTGCTGACTCCGGATGGCGTCCGGCTGATGGATCTGGACGGGCGGCCGGTGAAGAGGCAGGTCTCGCATATTCTGTGGGACCCGATCATGGCGGAAAAGGGCGGCTACAAGCACTTCATGCTCAAGGAGATCTACGAGCAGCCGCGCGCCGTCCGCGACACGATACTGGGGCGCGTGGGCCAGGAGAGCGGCCGTGTGTTCCTGGACGAGATGCAGATCCAGCCAAAGGAGTTCGCCGAGTTTCAGAGCGTAAGAATTGTCGCCTGCGGCACGTCGTGGCACGCGGCGCTGGCCGGCAAGTTCATGATCGAGCGTCTGGCGCGCATCCCGGTCGAGGTGGACTACGGCAGCGAGTTCCGCTATCGGGATCCCATCGTCAATCCGAACTCGCTCACGGTATTGATCTCGCAATCGGGCGAGACCGCCGACACGCTGGCGGCGCAGCGCGAAGCGAAGAGCAAGGGTTCGCGGACTCTGTCGATCTGCAATGTGATGGGATCGATGATCTCGCGCGAGGCGGCGGGCACGCTGTTGACGCATGCCGGGCCGGAGATCGGCGTGGCGTCGACAAAGGCATTTACCGCGCAGTTGACGGCCTTGTTCATTCTGGCGATGTACCTGGGGCAAGTCAGGGGCCGGCAGACGCCCGAGCAGTCGCAGGATCTGGCCCAGGAGTTGTTGCGGATCCCGGCCAAGCTGGAGCATGTGCTGTCGGCCGAAGCGCACTACGAAGATCTGGTGAAGTGGCTCTTCAAGTCGACGGACTTCCTTTATCTGGGGCGCGGTATTCACTATCCCATCGCCCTGGAGGGTGCGCTCAAGCTGAAGGAGATCTCCTACATCCACGCGGAAGGGTATCCGGCCGGTGAGATGAAGCATGGTCCGAATGCGCTGATCGATGAGTCCCTGCCGACCGTGGTGCTCGCCACGGCGGATCCCGAGGACGAAGGAAGTGTCCTGCGCTACGAGAAGACGCTCTCGAACATCCAGGAGGTGAAGGCGCGCGGCGGCAAGGTGGTGGCGGTTGCCACTGAGGGGATGACCGAGGTATCGCGTTCGGCCGATAACGTCATCTGGGTGCCGCCGACACGGGAACTGCTGCTGCCCATTCTGGAGGTTGTCCCGCTGCAGTTGCTTGCGTATCACATCGCAGTCCGTCGCGGCTGCGACGTCGATCAGCCACGCAACCTGGCGAAGAGCGTCACGGTCGAATAGCGGTCGAGCCCGGGCATGCGGCAGGCGATACACGAGTTCACGATTCGCACGCGCGGAAAAGGTCTTTATGAGTTCACCAGGGAAGTGGATGCGTGGGTTCGAGGGTGCTCGTTGCGGACCGGCCTGCTGACCTTGTTCTGCCGGCATACCTCGGCATCGCTCGTCATCCAGGAGAACGCTGATCCGGATGTGCAGACCGATCTGGCGCGGTACTTCGAGCGCATTGCGCCAGAGGACAATCGCCAGTATGTGCATACGATGGAAGGCGCCGACGACATGCCTGCTCATATCCGGAGCGTTCTCACCGGAGTGCAGATTTCCATTCCGTTGATTGACGGCCGGCTATCGTTGGGCACCTGGCAAGGGATCTATTTGTTTGAACATCGCGCGTCACCCCATCACCGTGGTGTGGCCGCTCACCTGCTGGGTGAGTAGGAGACGGGCGCAGTTTCGAGGAGGAGGCCCGGGTGCGGAAGCAGAAGGTTTTCCGGAAGCTCGACAGCCGGTCTGTCGCCCGGAAGTTCCGGCAGCGCGTGTTGCGGCAGTATTTCGTACGCTTCCACATGGGTCTGTTGCTGTTGGCCACCGCTTCGTGTGGAGTCCTGTCCAGCAAGTTACTGCTGATGGCCGGGCTTACCGCGGTGTTGGTGCGGTATCCGCTGTCGGTGGTCTTTGCCTACCTGGTTTTCGTGGGATTGACCCGGCTCTGGGTGGCGTATGTGCTGATAGACGTGCCTTCGCGGAGGCCAGCGGGCGCCGGTCTGGGGCCCCCCGGACTGGATCTCCCCAATATGGACATCCCGTTGTGGGGGAGCGGTTCTTCCGCGGGCGGCGCAGGCGGCCCATCCATGTCGTTTGGAGGGGGCGACTCTGGCGGAGGGGGCGCGTCGGACGTCTGGGGCATAGCTGACGCAGGCAGCGTGCCGATGCCGTCAGGCGGGGGTGGTGGAGGGCACGGGTTCAGTTTTCCCAGCCTCGATCTAGACATTGATTTGGATGACGGCATCTGGATCCTCGCGCTTCTGGCGCTGCTCGTCGCCGTGCTGTTCGGCGCTGGCGGCTACCTGATCTCTGCCGCACCTCAGATCCTGCCGGACATTGCGCTGAACGCCCTGCTGGCGTCGTGCCTTACGGGCGCGGCCAGGAAGGCGGAGGCGAAGGGTTGGCTGCGCAGCGTCTTCGGAGCAACGTGGATCCCCTTACTGCTCATCCTGGTGACGACTATCGGGTTGGCCGTGGCCGTTCACAAGGTATGTCCGAGCGCCCCCAAGTTGATGGATGCCTTGAGTTGCCCGGACCGGGCGATGACGGGGCCCGTGCGCTAGAGGCGAAATCGGCCGTTCCTGTTGGCTGTACCCCAACTGATACAATGCGGGTTGCGAGAAGGAGTCACCATGAGCATTTCCCGAAGGTCCTTTTTGACAACCGCCGCGCTTGCGGCGGTCGCTACTGAAATTGACGCGCAGACCGGAATGCCGATGCGAACTCTTGGCAGCACCGGAGAAAAGGTCAGCCTGCTCGCATTTGGTGCTGGCAGTCGCTGGTTGGCGTATCAGACTCCCGACAAGGGCCTGCCTGCCCTCGAACGGGCTCTGAAAGCCGGCGTGACCTACGTCGACTCCGCCGCCAGTTATGGCGACGGCCAGAGCGAACAGTGGGTGGGCGAGTATCTGAAGACCCACAAGAAGAATTTCTTCCTCGTCACCAAGATTGGCGGGGACCGCTCTTACGACGACACGATGCGCATCGTTGAGCGCTCGTTGAAGAACTTCGGCGTCAGCCAGGTGGACCTGATGCACATTCACGCGTTGGGCAACGAGGACGACCTGGCCAAGATCGAGGCGCCTAACGGCCAGTTGAAGGCAATGTACAAGCTGCGCGACCAGAAGGTGGCGCGCTTTATCGGCATCACATGCCACCAGAACCCGCAGGTGCTGAAGGCCGCGCTGGAGCACAACAACTTCGATTCGACGCAGATGGCGCTGAACATTGCGCAGATCGGCAACGCTGCTCCTTCGAACAAGGCGGGCCAAGGCCAGACCGGAGCATCCGGATTTGAGGCCATCGCCATGCCGGTTGCGCTGAAGAAGAAGATGGGCCTTACGGCGATGAAGGTGTTCGCCCAGGAAAAGCTACTGGGTAAGGCGGCGCCGGAGATGCTGCTGCGGTATGCGATGTCGCTGCCGGTGGCCGCCACGACGGTGGGCATGCCGCAGTTGGAGCACATCGATTTCAACACGAATGTGGCGAAGAACTTCAAGCCCCTCAGCTCCGAGGAGATGAAGTCACTGCCGACCAGCGTTTCGGCCCAGATGAGGGCATCCATCGACCACTTCTTTGCCGACCATGTGGATTGCTGAAGAGACGGTCCGCGAACTGGACCGGCCCGGGTCGAGAGATGAACTGGCACGTGTGGCCACCAAGGCCGCACGCGCCGCCAGCGGCGAGCCGATCGACATCCTGTGGGACGGAATGTGGATCCGGAGGGCGGAGGGCATCTACTTCCCCGATCCGGAGCTCTTCCAGGCCACCAATCCGCGGTGGGACCGCTGGTGCCACATGGCGTCGAAGTACGTTCGTGACGCGGACGACTACTGGTTCCACGTATATAAACCTCAGGCTGGCGATGTCATTGTCGACATTGGTGCCGGGCGTGGGGAGGATGTCTTTGCCTTTTCCCAGAAGGTCCGCTCCGAGGGGCATGTCTGGGCGATAGAGGCGCACCCGACGAACTATCGCGTCCTGAACCGGTTCTGCGAGCTCAACGGACTGAACAACGTGCAGACTCTCAACGTGGCCTGCGTGGACGTGCCCGCACGGCTCCACATTGAGACGCTACCGGTCTGGGAATCGAACTTCGTGCGCGGCGGCGGCGCCACTCCGACCAGTTTCCCGGTGGAAGGCGTCACGTTCGACAGCCTGGCCGCTGAAATGGGCCTGGAGCACATCGATTTCCTGAAAATGAACATCGAGGGCGCTGAGCGGCAGGCCTTGCCCGGCTGCAGGAACGCGATGATGCGGACCTCTCACGTTTGTATCGCGGCTCACGACTTCCGCACTGCGCGCGGCGAGGGCGAGGATTTTCGGACACTCGAATTTGTCCGCGAGTTTCTGACAGACTGCGGGTTCGAACTAGTCACGCGCGAGGACGATCCGCGCTACTACGTGCCATACCATGTGCACGGCGTGCGCCGGAGCGAATCAGGCGTCGATGATCTGGGCGCCTAGCCGCAGCAGTTTCCCCACCAGGTCTTCATAGCCGCGCTCGATCAGTCCAGTGTTGGTCAGCGTCGATTCTCCATCGGCCACGAGAGCCGCGATGACATAGCTGAAGCCGGCGCGCAGGTCGGGGATGTTGATCTCCGCGCCGCGCAGCGGTGTGGGGCCGACGATCACCGCACTGTGCTTGTAGTTGCGCTGGCCGAACCGGCACTTCAGTCCACCCAGGCATTCACGGTAGAGCTGGATCTGCGCGCCCATGCGATTCAGGGCATCAATGTAGCCGAACCGCTGTTCGTACACCGTCTCATGGACGATGGAGACCCCTTGCGCCTGAGTCAGGGCGATGACGAACGGCTGCTGGTAGTCGGTGGTGAAGCCCGGATGGACATCGGTCTCCAGGGCGGTGGAGCGCAGCTTGTCGCCGGCCCTCCAGAATTCGATGCCGTCATCGGAGACGCGGAAGTCGCCGCCGATCTGCCGGTAGCGATTGAGGAACGTCATCATGTCCACCTGACGGGCATTGCGGACGAAGATGCGTCCGTTGGTGGCGATGGCGGCGGATGCCCAGGATGCGGCCTCCAGGCGGTCTGGAATGGCGGTGTGGTCGAAGCCGTGCAGCACCTTCACGCCGACGATGGTAATGACACGATCGACATCCACGCTGATGATGGCGCCCATCTTCTGGAGCACCATGATCAGATCCATGATCTCGGGCTCCATTGCGGCGTTGGAGAGTTCCGTGACGCCTTCCGCGCGCACCGCGGCAAGAATTACTTGTTCGGTGGCGCCCACGCTGGGGTAGTCCAGCCGGATCTTGTTGCCGTAAAGACGTTCGCAGGTCAGCAGGGCATCGCCTGCTCCATCGTGTAGCTCGGCGCCCATATCCTGCAGGGCACGAATGTGAAAGTCCACGGGCCTGCTGCCGATGCGGCAACCGCCCAGGGACGGAACTGGCGCTTCGCCGAAGCGCGCGAGCAGAGGACCGCAGGTCAGAATTGGGATGCGGCTCTTACCGGTGAACTCCTTCAGAACACTGCGCTCCATTGGATGGAGGTTGGCGGCGGAGATCTCCAGGACATCGGGGGACGGCGAGGTGACTTCGCCGCCCAGCGCCGCAATGAGGTCACTGACGATGGCCACGTCCACGATGCGTGAGACGTTTCGCAACACGCACCGCTCGTGGGTGAGCAGCGCGGCCACCATGATCTTGGGCAGAGAGTTCTTGGCGCCCTTCAGGGCAACCTCGCCGGCGAGCGGTCTTCCTCCGCGTAGTATCATTTGATCCGTTTTCAGCGCCGATGCGGTGGCCGACATTACTGGAATAGCTTCCGTTCCCGCCGCAGGAATGCCGGCGTGTCAAGATCATCCAGGGAGAACGCGTCATCTTCCGCGGGCGCGGCCGGCTTGGGCGGAAGAGGTGGTGGCAATTCCGATTCCGCCGCTGGCGTCGCCGCCTTTTCGGGTTCGATCTCGACGTCCAGCGTGACACCCGGGTAGGCTTCCTGCCCTGGCGCGTCGGCCGGAGTGAATATCGGCTCAGTGCCCGCAGGGAATTCCATGGAGGAGAACGGCTGCTGGCTGACCGGCATCAAGGGGGCGCTGGGTACCTGCGCGGAGGCGAGGACCTTCGGTGTGCTGCGCGTTGCCGATACATGAGGCGGCTCCACCTGCATCATGTTCTCGCGCTGGAAGCCGGTGGCGATGACGGTGATCTTCACCTCGTCGTCGAGGGAATCGTCCGGCACCAGGCCGAAGTTGATTTGGACGTCCTCGTTGCCTGTGGCGTCGCGGATGAGCTTGCACGCATCGTGCATCTCATGCAGCGACAGGTTGCCGGACGAGGTGATGTTGAGCAGGATGGCGCGGGCACCCTTCAAGCCGCCTTCTTCCAGCAGCGGGCACTGGATCGCAGCCTTGGCCGCCTCGATGGCGGCATTCGGGCCCTTGGCCGTGGCGGTGCCCATCATGGCGAAACCCATGCCCAGCATGATGGCGCGCACATCGGCGAAATCGCGGTTGATCAGACCCGGAGTGGTGATGATGTCGCTGATACCCTGAACGCCCTGGCGCAGGACATCGTCGGCCATGCGGAACGCTTCAAAGAAGCTGGTGCCCGCGGGTACGAGATCCACCAGTCGGTCGTTCGGGATGGAAATGACGCAATCCACGGTGGCGTGGAGTTCCGCCAGGCCCCGTTCGGCCTGATTCATGCGGCGCGGTCCCTCGAAGCTGAACGGCTTGGTCACCACGGCGATCGTCAGCGCATTCAATTCCTTGGCGAGCGCGGCGATGACGGGCGCGGCGCCCGTGCCGGTGCCACCGCCCAAGCCGGCCGCCACAAAGACCATGTCGGCGCCTTCCAGAACCTCAATGATTCTGTCGGTGTCCTCGAGCGCCGCCTGGCGGCCAACCTCGGGGTCCGACCCGGCACCCAGCCCGTGCGTGATGCGCGTGCCGAGCGCTATCTTGTTGACGATCTTGGATGTACGGAGCGCCTGCGCGTCCGTGTTCATGACGAAGAACTCCACGCCGCCAACGCCAGAGGCGACCATGCGGTTTACGGCGTTCGAACCGCCGCCGCCGACTCCGACAACTTTGATACGGGTGCCGCCGAGCGTCTCGTCTTGGATTTCAAATTTCAGTGCGTCGAGGTCAGGCATGAGATCCTTTCATTTTCCCGTAAACAGGCTCCAGATGCTTGGGCCCCCGCTTTTCTTGTCCTTGCGATTCTGCAAGCGGGCGGAGTACATCGCCAGGCCGGCCGATGTGGTCCAGACAGGAGTCGATAACGCTTCCGGCCAGTCAATGATGCCCCGAGGGAATCCCAGCCGAGCCGGGCACCCCAGAACCTTCTCGGTTACCTCTACCATTCCTTCCAACTGCGACCCGCCGCCGCAAAGGACCACGCCTTCGCGCAATGGCGTCTCCCGCGCGTAACGGACGCGGCACATCTCCACCAGATCGAACAATTGCACCGCCCGTGCTTCGAGAATCTCGATCAGGTCGCGACGGTTGATCTCGCGGCCGGGCCGGCCTGTCTCGGCCGGCAGCTCTATGACAATATTATCCGCCGTCAGGCCCAACAATGCGCAGCCATGGGCAAATTTCACGCGCTCGGCCTCGTCGAACGAGAGGGCCTTCAACTCGCCCAAATCGCGTGTGAAATGATCGCCGGAGATCGGGACCCCCAACGCGTAGAGCAGGGCATCGCCATCGTAGTAGACGATATGCGTGGAATGGCCGCCGATGTCCACCAGCGCGACGCCACCCGCGCGATCCTCCGGCAGGATGCTGGCATAGGAGGCCGCCATGGCTTCGAACACGGTCTCCTCCACCCGGAGATGAGCTTGATGGACGGCGCTGATCAGGGCCTGGTGCTCCTGCATGGAGGTGGTAATCAGCAGCGCGTGTGCTTCCAGTCGCTGGCACTCGATATTGAGCGGGTGGGGAAGAGGCGGTCGTCCGTCCACGGTGAAGTCCTGCGGCATCACCTGCAAGAGGAAGCGGTCCTCGTCCAGGCGTGCCCGGGCGGCAAGTTCCACGGCATAAACCAAGTCGCCACGCTCCACCGGCCGTCTATGTCCAAACTCGTAGAGGCCGCGGCCCTGCTGCGATCGAGTCGAGGGACCACCGACGCCCACCACTACCGATCCGATTTGTTCTCCCGAACTGACTTCTGCCTGTTGCACCGCCTGCCGCACGGTCTCGGCGACCGCCGACTGGTCGGCGATCTGGCCGCGATGCCAGCCGCGCGAGATCACTGCGCTATGCCCGCGATAGTGCAGGCAGTTGTCCACCAACGAAAGCACCACAACGCGCGTCCAGGCGCTGCCGATGTCGAGTCCGACGGCGAGTTGAGGTTTCTTTGACACTTATTTCCCGCTAGGTCCGTCGACAGGTTCGATGGCGGTGATGCGGCCCTCCAGGCTCACGTCGAGAATCGCTCGGGCCGGCAACCGCTCGCGGATGCCATCGTAGTGACGGAGGAAGATATTCAGTCGTTCCAGGAATCGCTCATTGCCCAGGATTAGGATCACCTGCTGGTTCTGCATCTGGTAAGTCATGCGAACGCTCTCCGGATCGCTGACGTCGATCTCGGGGATGCGATCACGGAACTCGCGCAGTTCATCCAGCAGTCTCAGCATGCGCAGCACGCGGGCGCGGCGGATCTCCACATCTTCGGTCAAGCGGACACCGGTCAGCAGCGGCAGATTGGCTGGTACGCTGCCGCGCAGGCGCAGAATCACGCCGTCCGCGTCGATGAGCATCGGTTTGTAGGTGACCGGATTATCGAAGCTGCCCGTGAAGCCCGAGGCGACCTGCACGAAGGCCACTGGTTCGCGTTCGGTCACCTCGACATCGAGATGATTCGGCCAGATGCGGCGCACGCTGGCATCGCGCACCCAGTCGACAGTCCTGAGCTGAAGACGGCGGCGATCCGGATCGACGTCGGCCAGGCTACGGCCACGGTCGTTCTCAAACACCCGCAGCACAGCGGCCTTTGACGCGTTCTTCAAGCCGCGTACTTCAATGCCTGCGTCACGTGCGGTGGCGCCTCGCCTGGGTACTCGGAAGCGCGCGTCCGTGGAGAGAAACTGCTCACCCTGCAACGTGACCCACGCCACGGCGAAGACGCAGATGACCAGCGATAGGGTCCAGAACGTGAAACGGACCGCGGTGTGGATGGTCTGCCTGGAGACGACGCTCCGCTCCGAACCGGATTCCTGCTCCTCGACTTCCTCTTCTTGCCTCTTCCGTCTAGCCATCGGAAGATTCCTTTCTCAGCCCGGCCAGGATCATGGGTCCTGCCTGCGTGATGCTCCCGGCGCCCAGCGTCAAGACCAGGTCGCCCTCCCTCAATTCAGCGATGAGGCTCTCCGCCGCCTCACCAAGTTGCCCCGCGAACCGGCAGTCCGGATGGCCTTGCCGGCGAATCGCTTCAGCCAGCGCCTGAGCGTTCACTCCTTCGATAGGCGTTTCACTGGCCGCATAGATCTCGGCAATGCGCACCACATCGGCCTCCAGGAAAGCCGTAGCGAACTCGGACATCAGCGCCTTGGTCCGTGTGTAGCGGTGGGGTTGGAACAAGACCACCAGCCGGTCGGGGCGAGTTTGCCGCAACGCGGCCAGGGTCGCCCGCACCTCAGTGGGATGATGGCCGTAGTCGTCCATGACCGTGATGCCGCGCTCGCTGCCCTTCCATTCCATGCGCCGGCCGGTGCCGCGATAGGCGGCGAGTCCTGATCTGATCCGCTCCAGCGGGATGTCCAGTTCAATAGCGACCGCAATTGCCGCCGCTGCATTCAACACATTGTGCCGTCCCAGGACGTTCACCGTGAACTCGCCCAACGCCCGGCCGTCGAGTGCCGCCCGAAACCGGCTGCCCTCTTTGTCCGTGATGACGTCGGTCAGCCGAAGCTTGGCGTCCGGTGATTCCCCGTATGGGATCGTCCGGCGCCGGATGAGCGGTAGGGCCGATCGCACCTCCACATCGTCGATGCAGACGATGGCTGCTCCAAGGAAGGCGACTCGATTGGCAAAGCGGACAAACGCCTGCTTGGCGTTCTCGAAGGACCCGTAGTGATCCAGGTGCTCGCGGTCGATATTCGTGATGATGCTATAGACGGGCGCGAGCTCCAGGAACGACCCATCGCTCTCGTCGCACTCGGTGATCAACAGATCGCCACCCAACCGGGCGTTCGAGCCGTCAAGGAAGGGCACCAGGGTCCCGACGAAAACCGTTGGGTCCAGTCCGGCTTCCAAGGTAATGCAAGCCAGCATGGAGGTCGTCGTGGTCTTTCCATGGCTTCCGCCCACGGCCACGCCCCTGCGACCCTGCATCAGATCGGCCAGCAGTTCGCCGCGCAGCACGACAGGCAGGCCCCGCCGGCGCGCTTCCAACAGTTCAGGATTATCGGCACGCAACGCCGATGTCACGATCAGCGCCGTGGCGTCGGCCGGCAGGTTCGCGCTGGAATGGCCTTCGAAGACACGGATCCCTAGCCGCTCCAGCCGTGCCGTGATGGCCGAGAGCTTCACGTCGGAGCCGGTGATGCGGCACCCGAGGGCGTGATAGATCTCGGCCAGTCCGCTCATGCCGATGCCGCCGATGCCCGCAAAATGCAGGGGCTGAGGTTGAAAAAACATCCGGATACCCTATTGTTTCGGGCCTCTCGCGCTGTGTCAATGCGATACAGGCCTTCAGACTTGCGCCCAAACCACCAATCTCAGTGGTTTTCCCCGTCCCTTTGCCGTTTTCGGCCCAACTCCACCAATACCTCGGCCGCCCGGCGCGCGGCTCCTGGCTTCGACAAAGCGCGAGCGCTCCGCGACAGCTCCGCCAACTCCGCGGGCTTGTCCATCAACTCACTGACGACCGCGAAGAGCTTTTGGCCCGACCACTCGCTCTGCAGCACCACGCGTGCCGCCCCGGCCCGCTGCAGGGCCTCGGCGTTGTGCCTCTGGTGATCGTCGGCGGCGGCAGGGAAGGGAACCAGTATGGCTGCCCGCCCGGCTGCCGTCAGTTCGCTCACCGCCCCGGCGCCCGACCGGCTCACGACTAGATCGGCCGCGGCATACGCCGCCGGCATGTCGTGGATGAATGCCGCCACCTCGCCCTCCAGGCCGTACTCGTTGAACTCCCGCGCCAGGGCGTGGTGCTCGTCCGCGCCGCACTGCAAGACTATCCGGACTCTCTTCCCGCTGTTTCGAAACAGCGGCCAGCTTTCGCTGGCCGCTTTGTTCAGCGCGTGGGCCCCGCGACTGCCGCCAGTGATGAGGACGTGGAAGACCCCGTCTGGACGGCGCGGCTGGATATCGAAGAACTCCTGGCGCACCGGCAGGCCGGTAACCTCGGTCCTGCCTTCCGGAAAATACTTGCGCGACTCTTCAAATCCGATCAACGCCCTGCTGACGGTTCCCGCCAACTTGCGGGAGACCAGGCCGGGCATTGCGTTCGGCTCCATTACCACGATGGGGACGGAGCTTAGCGTCGCTGCCAGCATGGCCGGAGCCGCCACATACCCGCCCATCGAAAACACGGCGGCCGCACGGCGCGCCCGCAGAACTCTCCAGCTCTTCCAGACACTACCGGGCAGCAGCGCGATTGTTTTGAGCGTCTGCAGAAGGCCCACCCGCTTCAGGCCGCCGATCTCGATCCATTCAATGTCGAACCCTGCCCGGGGGACGATGGTGGCCTCCAGGCCGCGACGGGTCCCGATGAACACTGCCTCGTGCCCCAGGCCGCGCAGTTCCGACGCCACAGCCACGGCTGGAATCACGTGGCCGCCGGTGCCTCCGCCTGTCATCACAAACAGCAGCTTCGAACCTCCCCTATTCCGCCGTCGCGCGGTCCCCCACGCTCATCAACAATCCCACCGTGGCCAGAGTGCAGATCAGGGCGGTGCCGCCATAGCTGATCAGCGGCAAAGGTATCCCCTTCGTCGGCGCCATGTCGAGCACCACGCTCATATTGCACAATGCCTGGACTGTCAGCACGGAGACACAGCCAAGCGCGATGTAGCGGCCGAACGGATCCGGAGTCAGCCAGAAAAGACGCAGGCCGCGCCAAAAGACATACAGATAGCCGCTCAGCAGCAACAGGCACCCCACCAGGCCCGTCTCTTCGCCAATCACACCGAAGATGAAGTCGGTATGTGCCTCTGGCAGGAACCCCAGTTTCTGATTGGACTGGCCCAGCCCGACGCCCGTAACGCCGCCACTGCCCACGGCCAGCTTCGATTGGCGGGGCTGGTGATCTGCGTCGCGGCTCGCCCTTGTGGACGCAAGGCGCACGGCCAGCCAGTGGTATTTCGGATTGCTGTTGATCACCTCTTCCGTGAGGCCGAAGAACGACGTCACGCGGATCAGGCGGTAAGGCTTCTGAAGGATGAAGCCTGCGCCTAACAGGGCCACGAGGAAGAGCGTCAAGTAGAAATAGCGCCGTTCGATCCCCGCCACATAGAAGATGATGACTGCCGGAGCCAGGATCACCGCCGCCGTGCCGAGATCACCGTAGCCGATCAGCAGGGTGAGTCCGCCCACAACGAGAGCCGTCGGGATGATTGTATAGCGGCTGTTGATGATGTCCCCCTGCCTGGAAACAAACCAGGCGAGGAACAGAATCAACACCGGTTTCGCGATCTCACTCGGCTGGAATTGGCCGAAGCCGGGGACCCTATACCAGCGGTGGGCGCGCGGGTCGGCGACAATCACACCAACCAACAGCATGATGGTGATGCCCAACGGGATCAGAATCCACAGTGGGTGCTGCAGCTTTCGATAGTCCATGCGCTTGAGCACCAGCATGGCCGACACACCCAGTAGCGCCGCCACCAGTTGCCTGGCCGCGAACTCCCAGGTCTGCTTGTGATAATTGACCTCCGCCACGACGGACGACGCGCTGTAGACCATCATCAGGCCGAATAACAGGATCAGCATGGTCGCGCCAAATAGTTTCCAATCGGTTCGGATGCACGTGGACATGGTCTAGTTCTCCAGAGCGCTCACCAACTGCTTAAATACCCTGCCTCGCTGTTCATAGCCCGAAAACTGATCAAAGCTGGCGCATGCCGGCGCCAGAAGGACGGTGTCACCGGGTAGCGCCTCGCGGTGTGCCAGAGCCACGGCATGGGCGAGATCACCGCACTGTTCCAGCCGGACGCAATCGCCTAGATGGGTTGCGATCTTCTCCGCTGCCGCGCCAATCAGCAGGACCGCCTTGGCCCGGTCGCGCAGCAACCCGCGCAGCACGGTGTAGTCACTGTTCTTGTCCTTGCCGCCCAGGATCACCCACAGGCCGCGATCGAACGACTCCAGCGCCTTCACCGTGGCATCGACGTTTGTCGCCTTGGAGTCGTTATAGTAGGCGGTTCCGTTCACTGTACGCACGAACTCAATGCGATGCTCCACGCCTGGGAATGACAGCACGCCTCCGCCCAGAGACTCTAGCGGAGCTCCGGCCAGGTGGGCTGCGCAGGCCGCGGCCAGAATGTTTTCCAGATTGTGCCGGCCGCGCAGCTTCACCTCGGGCACAGCCAGGAACGGGACCCCGTCGGCCATGAGTTGATCGTCCTGGCGATAGAAGCCGGGCTTTACGGTGGCGCCCGCGTGAAACCAGTGAACCCGCGCCTGCGTGAGTGCCGCGTAGCGCACCGTCGGCTCGTTTTCGGCATTCAGAACGGCAAAGTCGGAGGCCGTCTGATTGCGGAAAATGCGCGCCTTGGCGGCGGCATAGTTCTCAAAGGAGCCATGGCGGTCCAGGTGATCCGGAGTGACATTCAGCGCCGCTGCGATCTTCACGTGCAGGGTGTCCGAAGTCTCCAACTGGAAGCTGGAAAGCTCCAGCACATTCCATTGATCGTCGCGCGAACTCTCTACCATCGCGGCCACCGGAGTGCCGATGTTCCCGCCCACCTGGCACGCGATACCGGCCGTTTGCAGCAGGTGCCCGACCAGTGCCGTGGTTGTCGTCTTTCCGTTAGCCCCGGTGATGCCGAGGATCGGACCACGCAGAAACCAGGAAGCCGCCTCGACATCGCCGACGATCTTCACGCCGCGGCGAGCGGCGTCTTCAAACATCGGCTGATTAGGTGGCACTCCAGGAGAAAGCACCGCCAGGTCGCAATTCTCCAGAGCCGCCGAGCCCTGAGGCACAAATTCCACGCCGAGTCCAGGCAACTCCGCCGTGGTCTTCACGTCGGATGCCCGCACCACGGCTCCATGAGCTTTGAGCAAGTCGACCGTCGCCCGGCCGGACTTGCCCATCCCGAACACCGTGACACGTAATCCATTCACTTCCATATCGACTACCGCAATTTCAGGGTCGTGAGGGCCAGCAGCGCCATCACCAGACCCGCAATCCAGAACCGCACGACCACCTTGGTCTCGTCCCATCCCATCTTCTCGAAATGATGGTGGATGGGGGCCATCAGAAAGACCCGTTTGCCCCGGGTCTTGAAACTAACGACCTGAATTACCACGCTCAATAGTTCAATGACGTAGATGCCGCCGATGAAGATAAGCAAGATCTCCTGCTTGATCAGCACCGAAACAATGCCCAGACTTCCACCCAGTGCAAGCGAGCCCACATCGCCCATGAAGACTTCCGCGGGATGCCCGTTGTACCAGAGGAAGCCGAGCGAAGCTCCGGTGAGCGACGCGCAGAAGATGGTCAGTTCCGCCGTTCCGGCCAGACGGGTGAGACCCAGATAGTGAGCAAACTGTGCGTGGCCGCTGACATAACTCAGCACGGTCATCGCCCCGCTGGCGATGATCATCAATCCTGCCGCCAGGCCGTCAAGACCATCGGTGAGATTCACGGCATTCGAGGAGCCGACGATCACGAAGAACAGGAAGCCGAAGAAAAAGATGAATGCGAGCGGGTAAGTCCACGGGTTGCCCAGCAATCCGGTGATCAGCAGGCTGGGTCTGACGTTCTTCAGAAACGGCACGTTCATGGCCGTGTCGTAGAGGCCTTTGGCATGCAGGATCAGCAGCCAGACGCCCAGCACCAGCATCATCAGTACCTGTAGAGCCAGCTTCTGCCGGGCGGTCAGGCCCAGGTTGCGCGCCTTCTTGACCTTGGCGTAGTCGTCCAGGAATCCGATAATGCCGTAGCCCACCAAACCGAACAGCGCCACCCACACGTAAGGGTTTCGCAGGTTGGTGAACAGCAGAGTGGGAATGATGACCGACGTCAGAATCAGCAGGCCGCCCATGGTCGGAGTGCCCGCTTTCTTCTGGTGACTTTCCGGCCCTTCCTCCCGGATGTGTTGCCCGATCTGGAGCGCTCGCAGGCGCCGGATGAACCACGGACCCAGCAGGATGGACAGCAGCAAAGCCGTGATGCTGGCAACCAGCGTCCGGAACGTCACGTAGCCGAAGATGCGGAACGGCGTGAACTGCGGAAATAGTTGCTCGTACAGCAGCCAGTAGAGCATGGCTAGTTGAGAAACTCCTCCAGCGCCAACTCCACGCGTGTGCCGCGGGAGCCTTTGAAGAGGAGGGCATCTCCGCTCTTCGCCAACGTCTTGACAAAACGGCCCGCTTCCGAGGGCTCGGGGAAAAAATGCGCGGCGCCGGGCGCAAGCCCGGCGTCCAGTCCTGCGTCGACGAGATGCCTGGCGGCGCCGCGAATCCCTACAAGCACAGAAATCCCGCGCCGGGCCGCGTAACTACCCACTTCCCGGTGCAGGTCCTCAGACCAGCGTCCAAGTTCCAACATCTCGCCCAGAACCGCAATGCGGCGCGTGGCCGGAGTGTCGGCCAGCAGATCCAGCATCATCTTTGCCGCTTCCGGATTCGAGTTATAACAGTCGTTCCAAATCACCATGCCGCCGCGCTCCATACGCACCAGGCGCATCTTGGGCGGCTGCAGCGCCGCTACGGCATCCTTCAATTCGTTCAATTCCATCCCGAGGGCTTTCGCTACCGCCAACGCGGCCAAGGCAGCCATCACGCCGCCGCGCGCAGGGAGGGGGCAAAAAAAAGAGCCCACGTCCGCGACATCAAACCTCGAGCCCTCGGAAAGGTACTCGACGTTTGAGGCCCGGACGTGGGCTACCTCGATGGAAGAAAAGTCACCGGTCCCGTAGAGGATTGTCCTGCCCGGATGTACGTCGGCAAACGCGCGAACGCGTTCGTCATCGCCGTTCAACACCGCGATGCCCGCCGGTCCCAGGCTTTCGATCAACTCGCGCTTCGCCAGCGCGATCTCCTCCAAGGAGCCCAAGTTCTCGATGTGGGCGCTGCCCACGTTCGTCACCACAGCGATGTCCGGCCGCGCCAGGGCGGCCAGTTCGCGGATCTCACCGGCATGGTTCATGCCAATTTCGATCACCGCGACTTCCGCGTCGTCGGCCAGATTCAGGATCGATAGCGGCACCCCGATATGGTTGTTGTAGTTGCCAGCCGTCTTGCCCGTGCGGTACCGGCGTGAGATCACCTCGGCCACCGCGTCTTTCGTCGTCGTCTTTCCAGCGCTGCCCGTGATGGCCACCACCAGACCGCCCCACCGCTCACGTTCCTGTTTGGAGCGCTGCTGCAGCCAGACCAGCGCGTCCGGCACCACCAACTGCGGTCCCGCCCCCTCAATTTCCCGCTCCACTACAGCCGCCACGGCACCGCGCGCAAATGCGGCGCGGACGTGGTCGTGTCCGTCGTGGGTCGGCCCTTGCAGGGCCACGAACAGTGCTCCGGCTGCCACCGTGCGGCTGTCGGTGCTCACGGACGTGCACTGCTTGCCGGCTACCAGGAGGTTCATCGGTGAGCCTCCGGTTTCACTGCATATCCATAGCTCTCCAGCACACGGCGGGCGGCCACACGATCGTCGAAATCAATCGTCCTGTCGCGCAGCACCTGATAAGTCTCATGCCCCTTGCCGGCCAATAGCACGATGTCGCCCGCGTGCGCTTCCTGGATCGCCAGACGGATCGCCTTCTCCCGGTCCGGTTCCACAACGTTCCTGGTGTCGAAGCGGCGCACGCCCACCATCGCGTCGTTGATGATGGTCAGCGGATCCTCACTGCGCGGGTTGTCACTGGTGACCACGACGTAGTCGCTCAACTCAGCCGCGGCTTGACCCATCAGGGGACGCTTGGCGCGGTCCCTGTCTCCTCCACATCCGAACAGGGTGATCACTCTCTTGGGATTCAGTGCCCGCGCTGTCGCAATGGTGTTCCGCAACGCGTCGTCGGTGTGCGCATAGTCCACCACCACCAGGAAAGGCTGGCCCGCATCCACGCGCTCGAAGCGTCCCGGCACGGCCTTGCACGATTCCAGACCCGCCGCGATCTCCGTGGCCGTCAGGCCCAGGCTCAATCCAGCCCCGAACGCGCCCAATAAGTTGTAGACATTGATCAGCCCGCACAACTTCGACTCGATGTGCTGCTTGCCGCCTGGATAGCGGACATCGAAGCGTAGGCCGTGGAAGCCGGCGTCGATGTTCTCCGCTCGGAGGTCCGCGCTATTCTTCAGTCCGTAGGTGAGCCGCTTGGTCTCCGCCGGCAGCGTGATCTGTTTACCCCAGGCGTCGTCCGCGTTGATCACCGCGTACTTTGGGGGCGGCCCGCCGGCGCCCTGGAACAGCAAGCTCTTGGCCGCGAAGTACTCCTCCATCGTTCCATGGAAGTCCAAGTGATCCCGCGTGAGATTGGTGAACAACACGGTGTGGAACGTCAGTCCGGCCACTCTCCGCAAAGCCAGCGCGTGCGACGAAACCTCGAATGTGAAGTTCGATCCGCCCGCGTCCCGCACCTCTGCCATCAGGCGCATGAGGTCCAGGGAGTCCGGGGTCGTGTTGACGGCCGGACGTTCCTCGCCCGCGACCCGGTACAGGATGGTGCCCACCATGCCTGTGATCCGGCCGCAGTGCCGCAGCATTGCATCGACACAGAAGACCGTCGTCGTCTTGCCATTCGTACCGGTGACGCCGACTACCGCGAGATTCTCATCCGGTGCTCCGTAAAAGCGCCGGCTCATGGCTGCCAACGCGGCTCGCCCGTGCTCGACTTCGATCCAGAGACCCGCGAACCCGTCCGGCGGAGCCACTTCCGAAACGACACCCACCGCACCTGCTTCCAGTGCCCGCACGGCGAACGCGCGGCCATCCGCCTTTGCCCCCGGGAATGCGAAAAACAGGAATCCGGGCTTCACCCGGCGCGAGTCGTAGTCGAGTCCAGACACATCGAGAGTATCCGCGCCCGGAGGCAGGGCGGAGCGTACTGGAACACCTTCAAGCAGATCGGCGAGTCTCATTGTGCCGCTGAAAACTCCACTTGAATTCGCTCTCCGGCAGCGAGAATGGAGCCTGGAGCGGGCTTCTGCACCCGCGCCTTCCCTCGCCCCACGATCTCCACCGGCAGGCCCTTGGTGGCCGAAACTCTCAGGACCGCGACCACCGGCATGCCCCGAAAATCGGGCACTTGCGGCCCGACCAGCAAGGGAGAATACGGGGTCTTCTCCGGCTCCTGGCCGTCCAGCTTTGCCTGCCGCTCCAGTTCTTCCTTCGCTTCTTTCTCTTTCTTCAACGCCTCGGCCTTGGCCATCCTGTTTTCCGGCAGTTCATCCGTCTCGGCCGGCGTCGGCTGTTTGGGCTGGACATCGGACTCAGGCCGGTCCTTTGGGACCTGCAGGACGCGCAATGCCGTCTCCGAGACCTTTGAGAAGACAGGCGCAGCGGCGATGCCGCCCTGCTTGGGCGTACGGTTCAATGTCACGACCACGACGATCTTCGGGTTGGTGACGGGCGCGAATCCGATGAACGACGAGTTGTGCCGGTTCCTTTCCCATGCACCGTTCTCGAAGATCTCAGCGGAGCCGGTCTTGCCGCCGGAAGAGTAGCCTGGCACCGCGGCTCGGCGGCCGGTACCCTCTTCCACAACACTCTCCATGATGCGGCGGATTGTAAAGGCAGTCTCTGCCCGGATCACCCGCACCGGTGGCTTGATGTCTAGCGGCACATTCTCCACGCGGCCATCGTCAGTGGCCCGCGTCTTCTTCAGGATGAGATGCGGATGCACCAGTAGGCCGCCGTTGGCGATCACTGAGACCGCACGCGCGAGCTGAAGCGCAGTGGCGCCTACTTCGTGACCGAATGCTATGTACTCATGTGAGGATGGTGTCCAGATCCACTTGTCCTTGGCATCCCTGGGCTCCAGGTGGCGCAGCAGGCCGCGCGACTCGGCCGGCAACTCGATGCCGGTTCTGTCGCCTATGCCAAAGCGCTTCAGGTAGTCGTAGAGCGTCTTGGGCCCGGAAGCAATCGAGATCTTGGCGACCCCGATGTTGGAACTCTTGATCAGAACGCCGGCGACGTCCATCTGACCCATCCTGTGCAGGTCGTGGATCGCCCGCCGGCCGGGCCGCGCGAATGAACCGTTTTCGCAGAAGATCGGCGACTGTGGAGTGAACCGGCCGGAATCGATGCCCATGGTCACCGTGATCATCTTCATCACGCTGCCCGGTTCGCAGGGAATCTGCACCGCGATATTCTTGTGGCGCGCCTCCGCCTCTTCGGGCGTTGGCTGCTCATGCCGTGGGTCGAAGGTCGGATAGTTGGCCAGCGCCAGCACTTCGCCGGTCTGCGGATCCATGACGATGACAGTGCCACTCGCCGCCGATCCCTCTTTCACGCCCTGTTCCAGGAATGCTTCCGCGTCGTGCTGGATGACGCGGTCGATGGAGAGTGTGAGGTTCGTGCCCTGCACGCTCTCTTCACTCACCCAACTCACATAGCTGTCCTGCCGCGAGCCGGTCAACACCATCATCTTGCCGGGCTTGCCCTGCATTTCCGTGTTCAGTTTCTGTTCCAGGCCGGCGTTCCCGTTCCCTTCGGAATCCAGGCTGCCGATGACGTGGGCACCCGTGAGGCCATTGGGGTATTCCCGCATGTGGTCTGGCAGGATCTCGATGGGTAATGTGCGCTTCAGCGGCTGCAGGCGGTACTTTTCCTCTTCCGACAGGTGCCGCTTGATCATCAGGAAGCCCCGGCTACGCCCTTTGCTGGTGGCCCGGTCTTGATATTCGGCGATTTTGCTGGCCAGTTCCTTGGAATCCAGGTCCAGTGCCGGCGCCAGGATGGCGCTGAAGAACTGGGGGTCGGCGACGCGCTGTGGATTCACGACTACTGATTCCGTCCGGACACTGATCGCCAGTGGGATGCCCCGCCGGTCGAGGATCTCGCCGCGATCCGCGGGGATCCTGATCTTGTGTTGGTGTTGCGCCCTGGCCGCCTTCACGAAGTCGTCGTGCTTATACACCTGCAGGTAGCCAAGGCGTCCCGCGATCGCAATCGACCAGATGAATACAATGCGGCCAACCAGGATGACGCGTTTGGACGCTTTGTCGCCTACCGGAATCTCCATAGCTGCCTCGTCGGCCGGTTTCGGGTACTTGCCTAGCGGCTGCCCAGGGAGGCAACAGCGCCCTTCGACGGCGGCGCGAAGATCACGGACGCGGCCGTGGGTGTTGAGAAGTCATGTCCGCCCCATTGCTCCAATTGGGTGGGGCTGAGCAGGGAAGCTTCCTTGCTGCGCAGAATGCGCAGTTCGTTCGTCATCTGGTCGCGATCGTGCTTCAACTGCTCCATCCGGTGGCCGGCCAACAGCGTATACCCCCCCGGCAACAGCGTCGCAATCAGCAGTAGGCTCGCGGTAAGAACGCCACCCGCCATGCCGACGCTCGCCAACCAATCCTTCTTGTCCACAAGGCGCACGACAGTCGAATTGTCGATCGACTTCACATACAGGTGGATCTCTTCTTTCGGCAGCTGACGAAGCCGAAAATCAGTGGAATTACCCCTCCGGGCAGCGGCGCTGCTCATCGCTTTCCCCGCCGCCAGCCAATCAAACAATGCCGCGAGGCTTGTCATGGAATTGAATCTCCCTCTCCTAAACCAGAAACCCTAGATCGCTTCCAGTGCCCGGAGCACGGCGCTCCGCGAAGCTGGATTCTTTCTCGTCTCTTCGTCACTCGGCCTGACCACGTGCTTGGTCAGGATTCGGGCCCGGCTCTGTCGGCCAAGATCCCGAAAAACAGTCTTTACCTTCCGGTCATCAATCGATTGAAAGGCAATTACCACCCAACGCCCACCGGACGCCAGGCAGGCCGGCGCCTGCTCCAACATCGCGTCCAACTCACCCGGTTCGTCGTTCACCGCCATCCGGAGCGCCTGAAACACCCGCGTGGCCGGATGTAGCTTTCCGGACCGCGGCACGACCGATTGAACGATATCCGCCAACTGGCCGGTGTCCCGAATCGGCCGCGCCCGGACCAGTGCTCTGGAAATTCTCTCTGCCGGATGCCTCCTTTCTTCGCCCAGCGTCATGAACAGCTGAGCTAGTTCTCGTTCGGACGACCCGTTCAGCACATCGGCGGCCGTGATCTCCTGCTGCCGGTCCATCCGCATATCCAGAGGCGCCGCCTGCATGAACGTGAAGCCCCTGTCCGGGGAGGTCAGCTGCATGCGGCTTACGCCAAGATCCGCCAGAATCCCGTCCACCGTCTCGATGCCCAGCGAACGCAGTGTCTCCCTCAGTTGAGAGAACGCGCTGTGCCGGAACGTGATCCGGTCCAGACAGTCTTCGCAATTCTTCTTCGCCAGCTCCAGCGACTCCTCGTCGCGATCCAGCGAAATCAGCCTGCCCGTGGTCAGCAGCCGCGCGATGGCCCCCGAATGCCCGCCCAACCCGCATGTGAGATCCGCATAGGTTCCCTCCGGCCGTATCGCCAGAAACTGCAGCGATTCGCCGAGCATGACTGGATAATGTCCCATGCCGTCTCACAACCGGAAGCCTTTCGCCTTCGCCGCCTGCAAAGCCTCGGCGATCTTCGCCTGCAGCCGGGCCTCTTCTACCTGGTACTGTCCCTCGGAGTAGACCGAGATGACGTCGTCGTCAAATCTCAGGTACACCGACGTATTCTCCAGGCCCAGCAACTTCCTCAGGTTCTGCGGGATCGTAATCCGTCCCTGAGGATCCACATCCACATCCGATCCAAACATGTCGCCGAACTTCGCCATGGTTTCGTACAGGTCAGGCTGGTCCGCCAGCAGAGAAAGATTGCGTTCAAAGCTGCCGTTGCTGTAGATTCGAGCCATGCCCTCGTACATCGTGGCGAACAAGTTCCTATCCGACAGGGCCTTAAGGAATTCCTGGTACTTCGCCGGCAGCTTCAGACGCCCGGCGGCATCCACTCGGGCATTGACGAAGCCCCGAGGGTTGCGCGGTGTCAAAACTGCTTCGGCTTGAGCCATTTCGGTCCGGAGTAGGCCTTTCTGGTCCGATTTGGACCATAGACGTATCCTAACCCCTCGTAGGATGGCGTGCAAGCCCTTTTTCAAACTTCATGTGGCACTTGAAGTTTCTCTTTTTCTTCGCTTTAGGGGCTAGCTTTGATCTCTCCCATCCATAGATGAGTGGTACTGTTGGAGCCCGCCTCGTCGATTTGCTAGTCTGACTCTTGTGTCAACTAAGCTCTACGACCTCGATCCTGGTCCGGAAACGCCCGAACTGGTCCGAATGATCGTCGAGATCCCGAAGAACTCCGCCAACAAGGTGGAGTATGACGGCGTTCTCGGGCTGTTCCGCCTGGACCGGACCCTCTATTCCCCCATGCACTACCCCGGCGATTACGGGTTCATCCCCGGAACCCTGGCCGAGGATGGTGATCCCCTGGACGTCCTGACGCTGGTGAACGAGCCCAGTTTCACCGGCTGTTTGATCGAGGTTCGGCCGGTCGGCGTGCTGGATATGATCGACCGCGAGGAACAGGACCAGAAGATCATCGCCGTACCAACCAGGAACCCACGCTACGATCAGATCCATACAATGGACCAAGTCTTCCCGCACGTCCGCCGGGAGCTTGAGCACTTCTTTAGTATTTACAAGGAGTTAGAGGGAAGGGTGGCGACTACTCACGGCTGGGGCGGCCCGCGCGAGGCACGCCGCTGTATCGTCGAGGCCCGCCAGCGCTATCTCGATGCCCACACGGCGCCTGAGCCGATTGCCGAAGGCATCTAGCCGGTAAACTACTCCAGCAGCGGCAGCAGTGCGGGCTGTTCGGGGTCTAGCGGAACCAGTGCGTCCGCCGTCGGGTCATGCGCTTTGTACCGGGCCAGCGCCATGTCCCGTCGGCGCACCGCATAGCAGTAAACGCACCCATGAGGACAGGTGTCATAGGCCCCAATGTCTCTGGATTCATGGCACGCGCAGCCCGGCCGGTTGCCTTTCAGCGGCACGTCAACCCGCTCGCCGGCGATCTCGCCCAGTCTTCGGGCATCCACGCACCGCGCTTCCTCCACATGGCTGGACAAAAACTGCGGCTGCGTACAGATCGTCAACGTCATCCCGTGAGAGGCTGCCATGGCGGAGAACTCTTCCAGCAGGGCGGTCTTCACGGAATGGTCCGGATCGGACCAAAAAAACCCATGCCGCTCCGCTGCCGCGTCTAGATTGCGCTCGCTTTTCCGGTAGATAGTCGCGAAGCTGACGGTTACCTCGTCCACTGCTCCTTCCAGGGAGCCGGCGAGTGTCTCGAAGTTCCTTCTGTGGAAATCGAGGTCGGTGGCATCGGTGAACACCACCGGGTCGTACCGCCAGACCGGGCACTTCGGATGAACCTCGGAGTTGAGGCGGCGGATCTGCTCCACCGCTTTTCGTGGGTCGATCACCGCCGCTTCCAGCGATCTGGGGTAGTTCGTGATGGTGAACTGGACGGTGTAGGGTCGACCGAAAGCGCGCAACTCCGCCAGCCTTTCCAGGCACGGCCCGAAGTTTCGAGTCCAGAACACAAAGCCGGTCACACTTTGGCGGCGAAGGTCGACGCGGATGGGGCGGCCCGAATAAGGATTCTTTACCCGGCAGTACCCGGCTCCCAACCGATGGAACAGCCAGTCGCTGTAGAAGGCTGGGATGTCTGTGCGATAGCTGGCGGAGATGATCATGCCCGGCGGACCTTAGCCCTTGGGTCTGCGAGTCTATTCCCCCCGGAACGCCGCCGATAGTCTACGCCACGTCTCGGGCAGCTCTTCCGGCATGATGCGGGTTTCCCCGATAGTCGTCATGAAGTTCGCATCGCCCGTCCAGCGCGGCAAAACGTGCATGTGTAGGTGGCCGGCGACGCCGGCACCGGCGCATTCTCCCAGGTTCATACCCGCGTTGAGCCCCTGTGGCCGGTAGACCGCCCGCAAGTGACGCACTGATTCCTTTGTCAGGATCATCAGTTCCGCCGACGTCTCTTCGGGCAGATCCTCCAGGCTGGCGATGTGGGCATAGGGGACGACCATCAGGTGGCCCGTTGTGTAGGGGTACAGGTTCAGCAGGACAAAGTTGTGTTGCCCCCGGTGAAGGATCAGATTCTCTTCATCACGCTGCTCGTTCACCTTCGCACAGAAGATGCAAGCATCGGATTGAGAGGCCTTGCTCACGTACCGATATCGCCAGGGGCTCCACAGTCGATCCATGGCCGCGCCGGACTAGAGTTCGGGCGCCGGCGTGGACGCTGGCGCTTCCGCGCCCTCGTCATTGACCAGGTCCTTCAGCTCTTTGCTCGGCTTGAAGTAGGGAATCCGCTTCGCCGGCACATCCACCCGAGCACCGGTTTTGGGATTGCGGCCGACCCGCGACTGGCGTTGACGCGTACGAAAACTGCCAAATCCCCGGATCTCGATCTTGTCGCCGTCGCGCAGAGCCTTCACAACGCTGTCGAAGATCGCTTCGACAATTACTTCTGATTCCTTGCGGGTGAATTCCACCACCCTGGAAACTTCTTCAATGAGATCCGCTTTCGTCATGTGTCAGTGATCCTGTCCTCTTCCCGCGCTCAAATCGCTCCTATTCCTGTGGTTCGCCGCCGCCGTCCGCCGTCGGCTCCGACTCTGCCGGAGCCTCAGCTTCCGGCTCCGCCGAAGTGAGGGCCTCTTCAATCTGGTGCGTCGCCTCAGTCGCCTGCCGTTGGTAGTCTTCCAGCCGCTGACGTTCCTGCTCCGCCTCCTGACTGACCACAGTCAACCCAATCCGCTTCTCTGCCTCGTTCATCTTGATGACTTTGAAGCTGAGTTCCTCGTTCAACGGCAGAGGCGGATTCTGTTCCCGCAATTCGGGGGGAATCTCTGTATTGTGGCAAAGTCCTTCCACGCCCGGGGCCAGTTCGACGAACACTCCGAAGTTGACGGCGCGCGAAGGCTTACCTTTCACGATATCGCCAACCACGTGAGATTGAAAGAACGTTTCCCACGCATCTGGCTGCAACTGCTTAATTCCCAATGAGAGGCGCCGGTTCCCGGAATCGATGTTCAGGATCACGGCCTGCACCACCTGCCCCTTCTTCAGCAGCTCAGAGGGGTGCTGGACGCGCTTCGTCCAGGACAAGTCCGAGATGTGAACCAGCCCGTCGATGCCTTCCTCAATCTCGATGAACGCGCCGAAGTCAGATAACTTCCTGACACGCCCTTCCACCACGCTGCCAATCGCATAGCGTGTGTCCACAGTCGTCCACGGATCCGGCTCGAGTTGCTTGATGCCTAGCGAAATGCGGCGTTCCTTGGGCTTCACTTCCAGGACGACGCTTTCGACGTTGTCGCCCACGCGAACAACCTTGGACGGGTGCTTCATGCGCCTCGACCACGTCATCTCGGAGATGTGGATCAACCCTTCCACGCCGGGTTCCAACTCTACGAACGAACCGTAGTCCGTGACGCTCACGACTCGGCCGACTACCTTCATGCCTTCGGCGTAGCGGTCGTGAATGGTCTCCCACGGGTCGGGCTGCACCTGCTTCAGACCGAGCGAGATGCGTTCCTTCTCGTTGTCGAATTTCAGGACCTTTACGGTGATCTCCTGGCCCACCTGCAGGACACTGGATGGATGCGCCACACGGCCATGTGACATGTCGCTGACGTGCAGCAGCCCATCAATCCCACCCAGGTCGACAAAAGCGCCATAGTCCGTGAGATTTTTCACGACCCCGGTGACGAGGTCGCCTTCATGGATGTGGTCAAGCAGCGAAGTCTTGCGGACGGTGAGTTCGTCTTCCATCGCCGCTTTGCGCGAAACCACCACATTGTTGCGCCGGCGGTTCAGCTTCACGACCTTGACGACAATGTCCTGGCCGATGAACGCATCCAGGTTGTGCATGGGACGCACATCCACCTGCGTGCTGGGCATAAAGGCCACTACACCAACGTCTACGCTCAGCCCGCCCTTCACCCGGCCCAGCACCCGGCCGGACATCATGAGGCTTTCTCTGAACGCCTTTTCCAGTGTGTCCCAGGCCCGAATCCGGCTCGCCCGCTCGTGCGAGAGGGCGATGTAGCCCTCCATCTCGCGGCGGCGGTCCACCATGACTTCAATGGTGTCGCCGGGCTGAACCACTATCTGGCCGTCGGGTGTGGAAACCTGCTCCAGGGGGACGCACCCCTCCTGCTTCAAGCCGACGTCGACGATCACGCCCTGCGGGGTAATCTGCAGGACATGCCCCATCAGCACCTCACCCTCGGCGGGCGGAGCGAGATGGCTGTAATCGTCGAGCAGCTGCTCGTAACTTTCCTCGCCGCCGGCAGGCATCTCGGCCGGGCGGTCGTCCTGGTTGCTGGTCATGCCCCAGTCTCCAAAAACGCCTCAATTCTACGGTTCGTGTCGATCCTGTTCAATAGAAGAGCGCCGCAATGTAAGAGTCCAGCCGCGTACTCGGCGTTTTGGCCCCTCGGATTTTGGCGGATCTTCCGGATCGAACTCGCCGCAGGTGCGCGCGCACCCCTCGGCTTCCACACAAACCGTTGAAAGTGCGACACTTCAGAACTATAGCCGAGCCTGGAAGGGTTGTCAACCGCGCTCCGGCGGCCGTTTTTCAATTCTCGCGCCCGCGATCGCCTTCCCCTTCAAACCGCCGCCAGTTCTCCCTGGTGCGTTCGCGGCCGGGCAAACACGTAAGGCCCTTCCGGAATGACCGCGATCTCGGCCCCGGCGCCCATTTCCGCCCGCAATGCTTCCAGCGCCTCCGCCGCGCTAGGAAAGACCCTGCCCCAGACTGAGGAATGATAATCAGGCGATAGTCCGGGGGTATACCACCAGATCCGATGCGATGCTACCACCATGGCTAGCTTCTCCAATTGCCATTGGTCGATAGTCACAGGAGTACGGGAAATTGTTTCGAGAAACCTCTGTGGGTCCGGGAACTCTTTCATTAGGCGGGAGAATTCGTGGGCGCCGCTGCCTTCATCGCACGCCCCCATCAGTAGGATAATCCCGCCTGGCTTAACGATATGAGAAGCTGCCGTCACCCCTTTCACGCATTGGTAAAAGGTCAAATCCAGCGGATACCCGGCCGCCGAGGTGATGGCCGCGTCCACCGTCTGAGGGATCCATTGGGTCGTCTCTCGCCGCACAAAGGCGACGCCCTCGGCATGGGCTTGACGCGGCTCCCCGGCGAAGGCGGCGGCAATCCGCCGCCCTTCGGAAAGCACGACGTCGAACACGAAATCATGACCGGCCATCCGGGCGATTTCCAGAAGTTCCTGGTGCAACGGGTTCTCCTCGATCGACCCCTCGACGGCTCGGACGTCCCGCATGAACCGCGGACTGTGCAGATTCTTGATGGTTTCCTGGTAGGCCAGGCCCGGGGCAATCAACTTCCGGCCGCCGGAGAATCCGGCCATCAGATGCTGTTCGATGAAGCCGAGCGTGATGTGGAGGTCGGCCTCCAGGTAGCGCCGGTCGATGAAGACTGGCGTGCCGGACTTCGTCGTGCCCAACTCGCCGTGGTCCGCGAGTTCGCGCGCGTTGTGATTCACGACTGGGTACGCGGCGGCGATTTCAGGTCCGAGGATCTCGACGATCTCTGATGCAGTGGCCTGCCGGTGGAGGCCGGTCGCGATCAGAATGGTGGTTCTATTCCTTGGGATCCCGGCTTCCTCCAACCGCCGCAGGAGCGGAGGCAGCGTCCGCCGGTTGGGAGCGGGTCGCGTGATATCACAGACCGAAATGGCCGCGCTGCGCTTCCCCCGCGCCAGTTCCCGCAGCGGAAGACATCCAATTGGTTGGTCGAGGGCCGCTTCGAGCAACGCCGCCTCATCGTCCGATGCCTGCGCCCAGCGGGTCTCCAACACACGGTAGTGAGGGCCGTCCGGGAGGTCGACACTGAGCCCCGTCTTGCCGAAGGCAAAATCCGTTCGCATATGTGCAACGTATCACAATGCGGATTCACTTCCCCTTTGAACGCTGATTGTGGGAACCAATCTCGTTTTGGCTCGTCAATTGCTACGAAGAGGTTGTTATGGATCTATCGGGGGTGCCTATGTTGGTCGGAGGAGTGATCACAGCGTTGCTGATTCTGGGCCTGTTCTTCTCAATGCTTGGTTCGTCGCCTCGCAGCGAACGCTAGCGCGGAGGGATGCCGGCTGGTCGTTTTTGAAACACCTGGGGACCATTTGGGACACAAACTACGGCTACAATAGCCTGCATGGTCCGTGGGTTCATCCTCTGGTTCTTTCTAACCTTCTCAATTCACGCACAAACCTACGACCTCGTCATCCGGAACGCCCGAGTGCTGGACGGAGCGGGGAATCCTTGGTTCGTCGGCGACGTGGCGGTCCAATCGGACCGGATTGCATTGGTGGGAAAGCTTCCGGATGTGTCAGCAAAGTATACAGTCGATGCCAGGGGCTTGACACTTGCACCGGGCTTCATCGACACGCACAGTCACGGTTTGCGCGGCATTCAGGCCACGCCGGCCGCTGAGAACCTGATCCGGCAAGGCGTCACCACCATCATTGAGGGCCCCGATGGCAGTTCGCCTCTTCCCGTTCGTCCTTTCCTCGACAAACTGGCGGGCCATCTGGGCGTGAACTTCGGACTCATGGTGGGGCATGGTACTATCCGCTCCAAAGTCATGGGCAGCCAAAACCGCCAGGCCTCGCCGGCCGAACTGGAGCAAATGAAAGGGTTAGCGCGTCAGGCCATGCTGGACGGCGCGTTCGGCCTGTCTACGGGACTATTTTACGTGCCCGGCAATTATGCCTCTACCGAAGAAGTCATAGAATTGGCAAAAGTTGTCGGTGCGCTCGGCGGACTGCACACGTCGCACATGCGCAGCGAGGGCGCTCAGGTCGTCGAAAGCGTTCGGGAGACCATCCGCATCGGGGAGGATGGCCACCTACCCACCCAGGTTACTCACCACAAGATTATCGGCAAGGCCAATTGGGGTCGGAGCAGGGAGACGCTGCGTCTCGTGGAGGAGGCCCGCGGCCGCGGTGTGGATGTCACCGTGGATGCTTACCCTTATACCGCCTCTTCCACCGGCACCGGAGCTCTGTTTCCCCAATGGTCGCTGGCTGGTGGAAGCAAGGCCTTGGCGGAGCGCCTGGATGCGGTGGAGTCGCGCGGCCGGATCAAAGTCGAGATTATTGACAGGATTCTGAACGACCGCGGCGCTGGCGACCCCGCCAATGTGGTGATTGCCAGTTGTGGGTTCGATCCGTCGCTGGCTGGCAAGAGTCTTGCCGACATCGCCCGCGACCGGGGCCGTGCCGTGAATCCGGACACGGCGGCGGAGATCGCCATTGACCTCCAGCGAAAAGGGGGCTGTTCGGCGATCTACCATGCCATCAGCGAAGATGACATTGAACGCATCCTCCGCTATCCGTTCACCATGATCGTCTCCGACGGCGGCATTCCCGCCTTCGGCCAGGAGATGCCCCATCCCCGCAACTACGGTACGTTCGCCCGCGTCCTGGGTCGCTATGTGAGGGAAAGAAAGGTTTTAACGCTCGAAGATGCCGTCCGCCGCATGAGCGGGCTGCCCGCCCAGCGCTTCGGCCTACAGGATCGTGGTCTGATTCGCCCAGGCATGAAGGCCGATCTCGTCCTCTTCGATCCTGCTCTGGTGTCTGACAAATCCGACTACGTGCATCCACACCAGTACTCGGTTGGCGTAGACTCGGTCTGGGTGAACGGTGTGGCGGCGCTAAGACAGGGAAAGATGACAGGGCAACTCGGCGGACGGCCCCTCTACGGTCCGGCGGTGCGGCAGTGATCACAGCGGCCCAGGAGCGCGAGTTTTACGACGGACAATACCGCCAGTTTCTGGAACTGCCCGATCATGCCTTGCGCATCGACCGCTCTATCCTGACCGGGAACTGTGAGAATCCGGCCCATCCTTTCTTCGAACGGCGGCGGCTCTACCTGGCGTCCATGCAGGCCCTGCTCACCGAGCCTCTGCCCGGTAAGCGCGTATTGGACTACGGCTGCGGGCCGGCCGATTTCGGTGTCTGGATGGCAACGGAAAGCGCCGAGGTCACCCTGCTCGATCTTTCTCCGCTGGCCGTCGAACTCGGACTGCGGCGTGCCAAGGCGAGCGGGGTGGCGAAACGAGTCAAGGGCGTCGCCGCCGATGCTTCGCGGCTCGATATGTTCGCTGATTGCGCTTTCGATCTTGTCTTTGCCTGTGCTTCGCTCCATCACACCCTGAAGTATCCCGGCGCCATGGAGGAACTGGCTCGAGTGATGCGCCCCGGTGCCCGTTTGGTGCTGTGCGAAACCTGGGGTGGAAATCCCCTGCTCCAGGAGGCCCGGCAATGGCGTGCCCGCGTCGAGGGCGAACTCGAAGAACAGGGAGAAGATATCATCCTCTCGGGCAAGGAACTGAAGCTGCTGGAGTCGCACTTCGGAGAGATCCGGGTGCAGCATTTGAATCTGCTGGCCATGGCCAAGCGGCTTCTCCGTGGCAAGTTTGAGCGGCGGTGGGCCCGGTCCGCCGTAACCGTGCTGGAAAAAACAGATCGGGCGGTGATCGCCGTCTGTCCGCCCCTGAAGAACTGGTGCGGAGAGGCGGTGATCACCGCCCGACGGTAGCGCCCGATTGGCCGCTACTTGACTTCCATGATGTCTTTTTCTTTCCCCTTGGACAGTTGATCGATCTTGACGATATAGGCGTCGGTCAGCTTCTGAGTCTCTTCATGGCCGCGGCGGTCTTCGTCTTCGCTGATGAGCTTGTCCTTCACCAGCTTCTTGATGGCTTCGTTCGAGTCGCGGCGGATGTTACGCAGCTTGACGCGGTGCTCTTCGGCGACATGGTGGAGGTGTTTCACCATGTCCTTGCGCCGTTCTTCGGTCAGTGTCGGAATTGGCACACGGATCTGTTTGCCGTCGTTCGACGGGTTGAGCCCGAGGTCCGAGCTTCGGATGGCCTTTTCGATGAGGCCCATCTGAGAAACGTCATACGGTTGGATTGTGATGAGAGTGGGCTCGGGCACGTGCAGCGTTGCCACGTGGTTGATTGGCATTTGCGAGCCATAGGCTTCCACCGTGATGCCGTCGAACAGGTTCACCGAGGCTCGCCCGGTGCGCATGCTCGTCATCTCGTGTTGCAGGCCGGCGATGACTTTTTCCATCTTCGCCTTGGCGGAAGCTTCCACTTCTTTCACGTTCTGGAACTGGCCAGACGGAGCTGAGGTTTGTTGTCCAGGTTTCATAGAGCGTTCCCAATAATCGTGCCGACGGGCTCTCCCATCGACATTCGCATTATATTGCCATGCGTGGTGAGGTTGAAGACCACAATCGGCATGTTGTTGTCCCGGCACATCGCCACAGCCGAGGCATCCATCACCGCCAGGTTCTTCGCCAGCATTTCGCTATAGGTGACGTGGTCGTACTTGACGGCATCGGCATGCTTGCGCGGGTCCTTGTCATAGACACCGTCCACGCCCGTCGCTTTGGCTAGAATCTCCGCACCAATCTCCAGCGCTCGCAGCGAGCCGGCTGAGTCGGTGGAGAAGAAGGGATTGGAAGTGCCGCCGCCAAAAACGACGATACGGCCCTTCTCCATGTGGCGAATGGCGCGCCGCCGGATGTAGGGCTCGGCCACCTGAGGCATCTGGATGGCGGTCATGACCCGCGTGGGCACGCCCTGTTTCTCCAGGGCGTCCTGCATGGCCAGGCAGTTGATGACGGTGGCCAGCATGCCCATGGAGTCGGCCGTCACTCGATCCATCTGCCTGGCGGCAGCGGCGACGCCGCGAAAGAAGTTGCCGCCGCCCAGCACGATGCCGAGCTGCACGCCGGTGCTTGCCACCTCCGCAACCTCGCTGGCCAGCGCCCGCACACGTTCGGCGTCTATGCCAAAGCTGGCGCCGCCGGCCAGCACCTCTCCGCTCAATTTCAGCAGGATTCGCTTATACCGGGGCGCCATCTTCGTTTGCTCCTCGATGTCGGCTGCCGCTACTCGGCCGCAGGCTCTTCAGCCGCGGCCGTCTCGCCCACTTTGAAGCGGACATAGGCAGCGACGCCGATCTCATCGCCGAGTTGCTTCCCTTTGTCGGCCAGCAACTGGGAGATGGTGACGGAATTCTCCTTGATGAACGGCTGATCGAGCAGGCAGACTTCCTCGTAGAACTTCGACATGCGGCCTTCCACCACCTTGTCGACGATCTTCTCGGGCTTGCCCTCGGCCAGCGCGCGCGACCGTTGGATTTCCTTTTCCTTCTCGATGTACTCTGCCGTTACCTCTTCCCGCCGCAGGAACTTCGGATCGGCTGCCGCCACTTGCATGGCGATGTCCTGAATCAGTTCCTTGAACTCGGGCCGGTCGAGCGTCGCCGCATTCTTGGCTGTGACATCCACCAGCACCACCAGCTTCGAGCCGGGATGCGTGTAGCTGCCCAGTGCGCCCGCCGCCGGGTGCAGGACAAAGCGCGGCACGTTCATGTTCTCGCCGACCTTGGCGATCTTTTCCTTCAACAGCGCTTCCACACTCAGGGTTGGGCTGGAGATGGAAGGCAGCGCCTTCAGCGCGGCGGCATCCACTGGTTTGTGGGTGAGGATGATCTGCTTGACCTCATCCACCAGGCTCTTGAAGTCGTCAGTCTTGGCGACGAAGTCGGTTTCGCAGTTCACTTCCACCAACAGTCCGAGATTGACATCCGGGCTGATGTGGAGACCGATCAGGCCTTCCTTCGCGCTGCGCGAAGCCTTCTTGGCGGCGGTGGCCAGACCACGCTTGCGTAGGATCACCTGTGCCTCGTTGAAGTCGCCGTTGGCTTCGACCAGGGCCTTCTTGCATTCCATCATGCCCGCGCCGGTCATTTCGCGGAGCTGTTTGACTAGTTGCGCAGTGATTTCTGCCATGGGGATATATCTTTCGAATCAGTTCAGGCTGGGGACGGATGATTGGGACGCGGCCCGGATAAGGTGGGCCGCGTCCGGAATGAATGGGTTAGTTGCTGGCCGGGGTTTCCGTCGCGACTTCGACGGCGGGCTCGGCCGACTTCTTCGGCAGCGACGTGCTGGGCAGGTCGAGGTCTGAGATGCCTTCCGTGAGCACGTCCTCGTTCAGCCTCGGATCGACATAGTGCGCGAACTGCGACATGTCTTCCACCGGGCCGTCCTCGGTTTCGATTTCCTTCGGCGTGAAGTCCTGCTCGCTGGCCAGCGAGCGGCCTTCCACCATGGCGTCGGCGATCTTGTTCGCGAACAGGCGGATAGCGCGCAGCGCGTCGTCGTTGCCGGGAATCGGGTGATCCACCATGTCGGGATCGCAATTTGTATCCACGACAGCGACCACCGGGATGCCGAGCTTGCGAGCTTCCTTGACGGCGATATCTTCTTTGTTCGAGTCGATGACGAAGAGCATGTCCGGCAGGCCGTCCATGTCCTTGATGCCGGCGAGGTTCGACATCAGGTTCTTGCGCTCGCGCTCCATCTGGATGAGTTCCTTCTTGGTGCGCCGCTCTCCGCTGCCTTCGTCGAGAATCGCTTCGAGTTCCTTCAGCCGCTTGATCGACTGCTTGACCGTGACGAAGTTCGTCAGCAGGCCACCCAGCCAGCGGTTGTTCACGTAGTACATGCCACAGCGCGTGGCCTCTTCCAGAATGGCTTCCTGCGCCTGGCGCTTGGTGCCGACGAAGAGGATCGTCTTTCCCATGGCCGCCTGCTCGCCGACAAAGCGCATCGCGTCCTTGAACAGCTTCAAGGTCTTCTGGAGGTCGATGATGTAGATCCCGTTGCGTTCGCCGAAGATATATTCCTTCATCTTCGGATTCCAGCGCTTGGTCTGGTGCCCGAAGTGAACGCCCGCTTCGAGCAATTCTTTCATTGAAATTGAGGGCAAAGTTGCTCCTTCATAGGTTCATCCGAAATGAACCATGCTATCCGGTCGGGTTTCCGGGGGGTTGACGCAAGACCAGCCGCTCCTTACCCACCGGCGCCCAAAGCGAAATTTGCCGGTGGAGGAGCGGCTGGCCAGATGACAGAAATTCGTACAGCAGTCCGAACGCAGCCGCCCAAAGACGAGCGAACTAGCGCTTGGAGAACTGGAAGCGGGCCCGGGCGCCCTTCAGGCCATACTTGCCACGCTCGTGCTCGCGCGCATCGCGAGTGAGGTAACCAGCACCCTTGAGCTTGCCGCGCAGTTCGAGATTGAACTCGATCAAAGCGCGCGCGATGCCCAGGCGGACCGCGCCGGCCTGTCCGATCACGCCGCCGCCGGTCGCGTTCACCAGAACGTCGAACTTGTCGGCGGTTTCGGTGGTCGCCATCGGTTGGCGAACCAGCGAACGGCTGGTGTAGGTGGTGAAGTACTCGTCCAGAGGCTTGCCGTTCACGGTCATTTTGCCCGTGCCGGGACGCAGGAAGACGCGGGCCACGGCGCGTTTCCGCCGGCCGGTTCCAAGATACTGAAGCAATGCCATTCTAATCTGTTCTCCGTCGGTTGACCCTACTTGCCGGTGGCAAGCGCGGTGGGCTGCTGGGCTTCGTGGGGGTGCTTATCGCCTGCGTAGACCTTGAGCTTGCGGTACATCTGCTTGCCCATCTTCGTCTTCGGCAGCATGCCCTTGATGGCATCTTCCACCAGCCGGATAGGCCGGGTGGCGCGTACTTTGTCGGCGCGGGTCTCCGTCAGGCCACCCGGATAGCCCGAGTGCCGGCGATAGAGCTTTTGGGTTTCCTTGTTGCCGGTCAGGACAGCCTTGTCGGCGTTAATTACGATGACGTGGTCGCCCGTGTCCATGAATGGAACATAAGTCGGCTTATGCTTCCCCATCAGGATTTTGGCGGCCTTGCTGGCGACCCGTCCCAGAGCTGCCTCGCTGGCATCGAGCACGAACCAGCAGCGCATAATCTCGCTCTTGGACGGAAATTCGGTCTTCATAGACAGACGATCTCCGTTCACGAACTACAAACTTTAGTCTACGGATCCCACTGGAAGCGTGTCAATCCGGCACAGGCCAAGCCTATTCAAACCAGGCGCACACGTTCACCGGGCAGGCGCAGTCAGACCAAACTAGTATAGCAGGACGGTAGCCAAACGGTAAATTGTCTCAGGGGGCGCCGATCCTGGCCATATAGGTACTGGATAATGTCTGGATGGACTTCCACCTCGCGCAGATCAACATCGCCCGTCTGGTCGCCCCCATCGATCACCCCCTAATCGCCGATTTCGTCCGCCAACTGGACGAAATTAACATCCTCGCCGAATCTTCGCCCGGCTTCGTCTGGCGCCTCAAGGCCGACTCCGGCAATGCCACCGACATCCCTTACTCCGACGACCCCTTCGTCATCGTCAACATGTCCGTCTGGACTTCAATCGACGCGCTGAAGGACTTCACCTATGCCTCGAAACACGTCGACGTCTTTCGCGACCGCGCCCGTTGGTTCGAGAAGATGCAGCTACCCCACTACTGCCTCTGGTGGGTTCCGGCTGGGCACACGCCCACCATGGCGGAAGGCCGCGAGCGGCTGGAACACTACCAGCGCCACGGTTCCACACCGCAGTCCTTCTGGTTCTCGCAGCGACAGCCCGTGCCAACATCCATCGAATCTGTGGTTTAGGTGTCCAGTTCAGAACAGCGACATCTGCTCGCCGCTCTCGGCCGGCCGGTAGATGTCGCCCCGGCCATCCTGGAACCAAGAGAGTTCCCACTCGCAGTCCTTCACCACCTGCTGATCGCCCAGCGTCCGTGCCTGCTCCAGCAGCCGGTTCATGAGCAACGCCGATTCCATCCGCCGCCGCTCCGACGACAGGAACAGGAAAGCGCGCCGGGTGAGCTGCACGGCGAGCGTCCAGTCGTGGTGAACAGCCCAGTTGAGCGCCGCGTCCAGTTCCGCGATCATCTTGCGAACGCGCAGCGGTTGATCCCGCCACTCCAGGAAGAACTCGTTGAGAGCCTCGGTGTGCCGCCAACGCAGCACCTCTGCCGCGGGATTCGAAACTCCACCGGCCACCCGGAACACCGTCCGGCCGGAGTCCACGGCGTCCAGCAGGCCGTACTCCGCCAACTGCTCCGCCGCCTCCAGCGCCGCGCCACCCGGCAGTTGCGCCACGCGCGCCACCAATTCAAGGGCAAAGCCGTCCGGGCGGCAGAGCGAAATCGCGCGCCATAGTTGCTCAGCGGACTCGTCCAGGCGGGGCACCGTCTTCTCCGCCCAGGAGGCAGGTAACTCCACCACGCACTGCTCGCCGCATCTGGTGGTGATCAGTACGGAGCCAAGCCCATCGGCCGGAGCCGTGAACGGTGCCATGCCCCGCACGTCATCGAGCACCATCAGCACCCGGTGGGAACTCACCGTCCCGGCCACGGACGCCAGCAGCGTCTCCGCCGTCCCTTCCGCCGGGATGCCCAGTTGCCAGGCCACATCACCGGCGATCATCGAGAGTGGCCGGTCGCCGCAGGGGATCCACAAGACATCGCGGAAGTGCGGTCCAGCCTGCCTGGCGAACTCCTGGGCCAGCCAAGTCTTCCCGCTGCCCGGCGCTCCGCCGCCGATCACGGCAGTCCCGCACCGGTCTACCAGGGACTCCCACAATCGGGCCAACTCGGCGTCTCTGTCGCGGAAGGCCGGCAGGGGGGCCAGGGAGAACGGCGTCGCGGCGTCTCGTGGATGCAGGCCGACCACCAGGCGTTCCAGGGCCCGCATCATCTCTAGTGGCGTGTCGCTCCAGCGAAAGAAGCGCCGGCGTTCCAGGATGGCGGGATGTGCGCAATCCTCCACCAGGACACACGCCACCGGCGGATCCTCATTAGCTTCGACATGCGCCAGCAGCGATGCCCACTCGGTTCGGGAGGCTTTCTCCGGGACCGATTCCTTTGAAAGCAGCAGGACAATCACGTCATTGCCCAGGCCACCGTCCCAGGCTTCTGCAACGGTCGGCCCTATGCCTGGTCCCAGCTCTTCCAGGGTGATGCGGCACTCCGCTCCGCCCTCCAGCCTCCGCGCCAGCGTCTGCGCGACTGCCCGTTCCCGAGGGGCGTAACACAGGAATAAATTCAGCACAGTTCTCTATCCTAACCGGGGCAAACAGCCGCGTGCGAGCTTCCGGCATTCTCTGCCGCCGCCAGCCTCCGCCTCAGCGCTTCCACGATGAGGGCGGCCGCGGAGCACGATCTCACGCCGTGCTTCGGCCGCTGGCTCAGGAATGGGTGGAAAGCCGCCGGGAAGTATCCCGCTGAATTGGCGATGTGGTAGTCTCGATTTCGTGGTTTTGGTTTCGTGGACCCTGGTCGATATCGTACCTAAGCGTCAATTGAATGCGGCAATTTGCCGGAAACCCCTTCGGAAGGCGCGTTGCATTGCGGTTGCGGGCCCACTGAGCCGGGTGCTATGAGGCCGAAGCTTTTCGCCGGACGGGTCGGACCAGCCGTGATCCTTCTCTGTTCGGTGGCCTTGGCGGTGGTCCTCTTCAGACCGAACATGCGCGCGCAATGGGGCCCCTGGGACGATCACGGCATTCTTCAGGTCCTGGGACCTGCGCATCGGGCTTCCCTCGGCAGTGCGCTAGCGCAGACCAGCAAATTCGAGGAACTGAACCTGCCTGGGACCGGTCTGCGCTACCGGCCGAGCTATGCCTTGGTACAAGCCCTGGAGATCTGGCTGTTCGGCGACTCTCTGACCGCCTGGTATGGAGCGCGCATCCTGGCCTTTGGCGTAATGGTTGCTTGCGGGTGGTATTTGCTGGCGCAGGCTGCGGGCCCGGTCTTGGGGAGTCTGTTCGCGCTGGTGCTGGCGACCCGGCCCTATTGGGCGCGCATCTTCGCATGTCTGGGCCCCGGTGAGACTTTCTCCGCTCCAGGCGCCGTTGTGGCGATTCTGGGCATTTATTGGGCGTGGCAGGGGGGCCGCGAGAATAACCTGCGACGCCGGCGCATAGGGTGGCTGCTGTTCTCGCTGGGGAGCCTGTTGGCCATTGGCTGCAAAGAGAACATGTTCTGGCTGGCGGTGCCCGGGCTTGCGCTCGGATGGTGGGAGTGGCGCCAGGGCCGCCTGACCGCGTTGTCGGTCTGCCTGTCGGGACTGGTGGCCGCCTACGCGGGGTTTGTTACCGGGGCGGTGTTGCTGGCGACCGGCAAGTTGAGTCAAGATCTGTACTCGAATCCCGTCGGTTGGACGGCGCGCTTCGGAATTCTGTTGGGTGGCCTCCGAACTTATTGGATAGTGCCGGCCGCCCTCATACCCGCCCTGGCCGCCTGGGCGACGCCCTTCTTGCCACGGCGCCTCAGCGTGCGATGGATCGCTTGGGAATTGGCTGTTCTCGGGGTGTTCGCAATCCAGATTGTGTTCTACAACGGCGGTTGGGATAGCGCTACCCGCTACGCGTTCCCCGGTGAGGCGCTGATCGGCTTTGCCCTGTTTGTGCCCGTGATCTCGTTCTGGCAGGAGCGTGACACGCTCCAATCTTCGTGGTCCGGACTTCTGTGGGGGGGCGGCGGTCTGCTGTCCGCGGCGCTGCTCTTCGTCTCCTGGCACAATCTCCAGTTTCTGAGCCCGTTGATCGAATACAACGTGGTGGTGACGCGGAAGTTCTCCACCACGGTACAGCGCGCGGCCGAGCAGGCGAGGAAGAGGCCTGGCGAGCCAGTAGTGCTCTACACACGCGGCGCCGGCGAGTGGGAGGCGGTCTCCTCCGTGCCCATGTATCTTCGTTTTCTGAGGGTGGAGAATCCTGTGGTCCTCCGGGTGGATCCCCACTTTCGTCGGGCGGGTTGGAGTCCGGCCATGGTGGAGAAAATCCAGGGCGAACTGGCCTCCTACCAGTCCGGTGGCCATTGGTTTGCGCCTGCTCACGTGCTGTCCACCGCCACCGGATGCATTGAGGTCAGTGGCTATGGGCCCGCATCTCCGGGCAGTCGGTGCACGTTTGCCGGCAGCTTGACACCGTAGAGTCTCGACTGCGGTCCCGCGTAGCGGCGCCACCCCGCCATCTGCACAAGCGGGACACAGGAAGCGAATCGCATCTTCCTATCTCCGCTCCCGCGCAGGCTGCCCGGCGGCCACGAAAGAGCCGTCCTCCCCGGCGCGCAAGGCGTACTCCGCCGCCTCCCGCATCAGGCTGAGCGCCTCCACGATGCGCGGGGCATGCTCGAAGCCATAGGACAGCCTCAACTGGCGCCGGCCCTTCGTGGCCAGTTCGCCGCCCGGGTGAACGCAATACTCGCCTGGGATGTACAGCACCCGAGGCCGTTTCGAGCCCGCCAGTTGATCCACCTCTGGATCGCCGGTTGTCCGGGTGAGGTACTGGAAAAACGCCGACTTCGGATGCGTCTCCACCTCGCGGAGTGTGAGGTAGAAGTAGAAGCCCGCGCTGCCGCCGCGGCACTCCTCGATCTGCCCGCCCAGATGCTGCTCGATGCCCACTCGCACGGCCAGCGCCTTCTCGCGGTAGCCCGCATTGACGCTGCGCAATTGCTCGTCGATTTTGTGATCCAGCAGATAACTCGCCATCTCCTGCACAAACAGGGGAGCGCTGAAACCCGTGTCGCTCGTCTTCTGCACCAGCGCATTCATCAGCGGCCCATCCGGACCCAGGATGTAGCCGATCCGCAGGGCCGGCGCCAGGATTTTCGAAAGCGTCCCGATCTCGAAGGCGATTCCCGAAGTGTCCCGCGGCAATACAGATTCGAAGGGCTCCACCGCCGGATCGTGCAAGAGCAACTCGTATGCCAGATCATAGATGATCGGAATCCTGCGGTTCTGCGCCCGTGACACCTCTTCCGCGACCTCCAGCAAGGCGCGCCTTCTGCGGTTGGAAAGCAGGGTGCACGACGGATTGTTTACCGTGACGAAGTAGAAAAACGAAATCCGGTCCGCCTTCGGGCCCAGGCCGTTCAGCTTCTCCCGCAGCAGTTCCAGCGACGGACCCTCCGTGTCCTCCGGCACCGTGACTACTTCAAACCCGCGCCGCTCCATCGCCTCGGCGTAGATGTAGTACATCGGATCCGAGGTGATGACGATGCCCTGCGGCAGCACGTCGCCCAGAGCGTCCAGGATGCTGGTTGCTCCGCAGGCGCCGATCGCGAGTCGCTTGCCCGCAAGGCTCGACTCGGTGAGTCCCCCCACGCGGTGTCCCGCCAGGAAATTGCGCAGCGACGCGATGAGGTTGGCCGAGCCGGCCGGGCTTCCGTAGTTAAACGCCTGACGGTAGCGCGTGCCATCGGCCGCCACCGCCTCCATCGCCTCGCGCAGGTCCGCCACGGGGATGGTCTGCTCATTCACATAGCCGATACCGAGGTTGATGTCGATCCCATCGCGAAAATCGTGCGAGAACTCGGCCATCATCCGGCTCACCGGCGCCGGAGTTGTCGACGCCTGCCCATAGGAAGAAAGTCGCATGTGATTTCATCCTACCCGCTCCGATCGGTCCTCAGACGCAGCAAGGCCGGGCAGCGCTCCCCGATAGCGGGATTTCGGGGCGCCCTGCCCGGCCTTGCTTCCTTCAAACAATTCTAGATGAACTTGTACTTGCCGGGTACGGGAAATTCCGGAATTTCCGGCTTCCCATCATACTTCCACTGGTCTTCCTTCGGCGTCAGATCCTGCTTGGAATTGAGAATCATATCCCAGGTGATCTTCTGGCCGCTGTAGGCGGACTCGCGCCCCATGATGCATGTGAGTGTGCTGGCCGCCACTTCCAACGACTCGTTGATGTAGGGACCGTCGCCGCGAATCGACTTGTACAGCTTCGTGTGCTCCAGGTAGTAGCCCACGCCGCCGCGAGGTTGCGTCAGCTCGATGCGGCCCTTGGCGCCGGCTACCACCTCGTTCACCTGGCCGTAGAGGCCGTTGGGGAACTGCCGACAGTAGCTCGACATCCGCACGCCGTTCGGATACTCGTAGTCCGCCGAGATGTGATCGAAGATGGTGCCGTGGATTTCGTCCTTGGGACGCCAGGCCGCGCCGCCGGTAGCCACAACGCTGATCGGATGCGTGCCCATCACCCAGTTGCAGACGTCGATGTTATGCAGGTGCTGCTCGACGATCTGGTCGCCACAGATCCAGAGATTCGAATACCAGTTGCGGAGCTGCCACTCCATCTCGCCCCACTTGGCATCCCGGCCATTCTTCTGCTGGATCACGGGCGTGCCCACCCAATAGGCGTAGAGCGCCACGATGTCGCCCAACTTGCCGTTCTTCAGCGCGTCGACATTTTCCAGATAGTAGGGATCGCTGCGCCTCTGGGCGCCACTCACCACCGTCAGCTTCTTGTCCACACTCTTCTGTGCCGCCGCCATGAACCGCCGGATGCCCGTGCCGTCGACACCGAACGGCTTCTCACAAAAGACGTGCTTGTTGGCTTCGATGGCGGCTTCAAAGTGGATGGGGCGCCAACCGGGCGGCGTGGCCAGGAACACCACGTCGATATCGGTCTTCAGCACCTTCTTGAAGGCGTCAAAACCGACAAACCGCTTGTCCGGTTCCACTTTGATCCGGTCGGCGGCCTGCATCGCTTCGGCCCTCGTTCGCAGGTTCTTCAGGCTGCCTTCCAGTTTGTCCTCGAAGGCGTCGCCCATGGCCACCAGTTCCACGGCCGGGTCGCCTTTCAGCGCATCCAGCACCGCCTGCGTGCCGCGGCCTCCGCAACCAACCAGGCCGACCTTCAGTTTTGCCGGAGCCCAGCCTTTGACGAGTTCAGGCCGCATGATCGTAAATGCGGCGCCTGCCGCTGCCGGGCCGGTCAGGAACGACCGGCGTGACGTGTTGTTCTTCTTGGATTCCATTCGTTCGGCACCTCAGCCGCCGACTATTGTATATCGGAAGACACCCATCCTTGCGAACGTCGCTGCCCTGACAACCGGATCTCAATCTGCGCTGTCGCGTTCCGCGCACTCCTCCGTTGTACCCTGACAATGTCTCGACCCCTGGCACATGGAGCAAGGAGCCCACATGATCGACATCCTCACCGGACTTAAGCGCTTTCAAACCGAGGTTTACCCCAGCCATCGCGAGCTCTTCGCTCATCTGGCCGCCAATCAACAGCCCCGCGCCCTCTTCATCGCCTGTTCCGATTCCCGTGTCGTGCCCAATCTCCTGCTGCAGGCCGAGCCGGGCGACCTCTTCCTCGTTCGCAACGCCGGCAACATCGTCCCACCCGCGGGCTCCGCCGACGGCGGCGGCACTGTCGCCTCCATCGAGTACGCCGTGGCCGCCCTGGACATCACCGATGTCATCCTCTGCGGGCACACAAACTGCGGTGCCATGAAGGGGATCCTGCATCCGGAGAAGGTGGAGTCGATGCCCCACGTGGCGGCCTGGGTCCAGCACGCCACCCCTGCCCGCCGGGCCGTGGAACGTCTCTTTCCCGAAGCGGGAGAAACCGACAAACTGGAGCGCACCGTCGAACAGAACGTCATTCAGCAGGTCAAGAATCTGCTCACTCATTCCTTCATCCGCTCAAGAGTCGAAGCCGGGCGGATGGAACTTTACGGTTGGGTATACGACATTCGCAGCGGAACTGTGCGCGGCATGGACGCTTCGGGGCAGGAGTTCAGCGAGATTCACTTCGAAGCCCACGGCTCGCCGGACGAAAAGCGCATGCTGAGAGAACTCGAAGCGGACGAGGAGTTCTGGGAGCGGCTCTAGCCCACGGCCGACGCAGTTGATTCCTGAAGGCGCCTGATCTCGACCTCCATCGCTTCCAGGCTCACACGCGCCGCTTCCAGGTCGGACTCCCCGGCCGCCCGATGCAGTCTCGCTGCTGTCTCCGCCACACCCGAGGCCATAATGCTCAGTGCCGCGCTCTGAAGCCGTTGCGCATCCGCCCGTAGTGCGTCCAGGTCTCCACTTTCCGTCGCCGCCTGCAGCTTCTTCAGCCTCTCAGGAGCAAGCTGCAGGAATAGCTGCATCATCTGGCCCAGCAGTGCGGGATCAGCGTCCATCATCCCGGTCGTCGGCCCCGGGCCGCCTTGTGCTTGAGACGTGCCGGGCGCCATGTCCCGCAGTGGGAACATAGGTTGGTCAAGATACTGTTCCACCAGCGTCATCAGGTGCTTGTGATCCACTGGTTTCGCGATGTAGGCGTTCATGCCTGCCTGCAGGCACCTTTCGCGGTCGCCATTCATCGCGTGCGCTGTCATAGCCACAATTGGCAAGTGCGCCAGGCGCTGGTCGGCCCGGATCCGCCGTGTCGCCTCCAGTCCATCCAGAACAGGCATCTGGACGTCCATCAGGACCAACCTGTAAGATCTCTCTTCCAGGCACTTCAGAGCCTGCAGCCCGTTATTGGCCACGTCAATCGTGTAGCCCTTCTTGCGGAGCAGGGAAGTCACCACCTTCTGATTGATCAGGTTGTCTTCCACCAGGAGGATCAGGCCCCGGCCGTTCTCATCCACCGACTCCGGCGGCGCCAACGCGGTCTGACGGATTGGGTCCCGCCCGTCGCTCGTCCCTGGAATCATCGGGATCACCGCCACGAACGAACTGCCCTTCCCCGGTGTGCTCTCCACCTCGATCTGCCCGCCCAACAGCATCACCAGGCGCTTCGTGATGGCCAGGCCCAACCCCGTACCCCCGAAGCGCCGGCTGATGCTGCCGTCGGCCTGTGTAAACTTCTCAAAGATCGCGTCGAGCTTCTCAGGTGCTATTCCCACACCGGTGTCCGCCACGCAAATCCTCAAACTGACGTGGCCGCTGTCGCTGGTCTCGGCTTCCTGCAGTGTGATGGTGGCACGCACAGATCCGGCCGGGGTGAACTTGACGGCGTTGCTGAGCAGGTTGGACAGAATCTGACGCAGACGCAACGGATCGCCCAGTACCTGGGCCGGCACGGCGGCATCCACTTCCCACGTCAGCGCAACATTCTTCGACTTGGCCCGTAGTTGGTGCGTCTTCGCACAATCCACCACAAGCTGCCGGACATCGAAGGGGATCTCCTCAATCACCATCCGTCCGGCCTCGATCTTGGACAAGTCCAGCAGATCGTTCAGCAGCCCCAGGAGAGAATGCGCGCAGTTCTGTGCCGCCTTCAACTGCTCGCGCTGCTCATTGCTCACCGGACTGTCGAGCACGAGATCCAACATTCCGATCACCCCGCTCATCGGGGTCCGCAACTCGTGCGACATGTTCGCCAGAAACTCGCTCTTTGCCTGGCTGGCCGACAATGCTTTCTGCAAGGCCTGCTCGAGTTCGTCCGTCCGGCTGCGGATCTTCTCTTCCAGTTGTTCCTGGTGCTCCTGCAATTGCTCCCGATACTCGGCCAGCGATCCGATCATCGCGTTGAAGGCCTCGCCCAGGGCCTCAATTTCGTCACCGGTGCTGCTCAACTGGACTTTCTTCAGCCGGCCGGCCCGGGCCTCCTGAATGCCCACCTGAAGCAAAAGCAGCGGCTTCACCAGCAGCCTCGTCGTAAATCGTGCAATCGTCGCCGCCACAAGTAGCAGGATCGCCAGCAGGATCGCCACCTTGCTCAGTCTCACCCCATCGGTCTGAGAGGAAAGATCGTACGCAAGTACTACGGAGATCACCCAGAAGACAAGCATCGCCGTGAACATCGAAAACTTCGTGGCGATCGACCGTATCTTCTTGGATTGTGCCAAGGTTTGTGACTCTTCCTTCATTAGACCTTCGGTTAAAACCACACCTGAAACTATAGGGGAATTTCCTTAGTTTAGACCCTCTGAATCGACATATCGGGCACAATGGGGGGTGATGGCGCATGCTGACCCCACCACTGTCCTGGACCTCATTGACGCGTTCCGCCGATCCAAGACCATGTTTACGGCCGTTTCCCTCGGCATCTTCGACCGGCTTCATCAAGCGGAAGCCTCCGCGGCTGCCCTCGCCGTCGAGCTCGATCTCCACCCGGGCGCCCTCGAACGCCTCCTGAACGGGTGCGTCGGACTCGGGTTGCTAACCAAGTCCGGCAGTCTGTATTTCAACACGTCCGAAGCCGAAACCTATCTCCGCCGCGAAAGCCCGGACACGCTCACTGGCTATATCCTCTATTCCGATCAGGTTCTGTTCCAGCTTTGGGGCCACCTGGAAGATGCCATCCGTGAAGGAACCCACCGCTGGGACCAGACCTTCGGCGGCCGCGGCGCCCTGTTCGACCACTTCTTTCGTACCCCGGAGGCCCGTCAAACCTTCCTGTCCGGCATGCATGGCCTCGGACAAATCGGTTCACCCGCCGTCGTGCGCATCTTCAATCTTAACCAGTTCCGCCAATTGGTCGACCTGGGGGGCGCCACCGGGCATCTCGCCATCGCCGCCTGTGAACGTTACGGCAACCTGCGCGCCACTGTCTTTGACCTCCCGGCCGTAGTGGAATCGGCCAAAACGCATATCGCCGCCTCCCGCGCGGCAGACCGCCTGTCAGTTGCCGCGGGCGACTTCTTCACTGATCCGCTCCCGCCGGCCGACCTCTACGCCGTCGGCCGCATTCTCCACGACTGGTCGGATGACAAGATCCACTCGTTGCTCACCAGGATCCATGCCGCACTGCCCCCCGGGGGTGCCGTTTTGGTCGCGGAAACCCTCTTGGATGAGGACTCCTCCGGTCCCGTCTCCTCACAAATGCAATCGCTCAATATGCTGATCTGCACCGAAGGCCGCGAGAGGACGGCTACTGAGTACCAGGCCCTGCTGGAGTCCTGCTGCTTCACCCGCGTCGAAGCGCGCCGTACCGGAGCGCCTCTTGACGCTGTCCTCGCATTCAAGAAAGAATAGCGGGCGATGAGCAGGATAGTCTCCCTCGCCCTCGCATTAACCATGACATCCACAGCAGCAGTCCAAATCGAAAAAACCGCCTGGGGCGGATGGCCGCACTGCTATCGAATTAGCAACGGTGAAGTGGAAATGATCGTCACCGCCGACATCGGGCCGCGCATAATGCGCTTTGGCTACGTCGGCGGCCAGAACCTTTTCTGGGTTCAGAAGGAGACTGAAGGCAAGAGCGGCGAACCCGCCTGGGTGGCCCGCGGCGGCCACCGCATCTGGGTTGGCCCGGAGGATATCCGCTACACCTACCCGCCCGATAACTCGTCCGTTCAAGTGGACGTGAAGGGCGACGTCCTCATTGCGACCCAGCCGGTGGAAGCTGAAACCCGCATCCAGAAGCAGATCGAGATCCACTTGGCGCCCGCCGGCACCCACGTAACCGTGGTTCATCGCCTCATCAATAAGGGCAACATGTCTCTGCAATACGCTGCGTGGGCTCTGTCGATGATGGCCCCCGGCGGCCATGGTGTCACCGGCTTCCCGCCGCGCGGCACCCACCCCGAAATGCTGCAGCCCACCAACCCGCTCATTATGTGGGCCTTCAGCGATCTCAGTGATCCGCGCTGGACCTTCACGAAGAAGTATCTCGTCCTCCGCAGTGAACCTGGCAACAAGACCCCCACCAAACTCGCCCACCACAATCCCAAGACCTTCGGCGCCTACTTTCTCAACGGCGAGATGTTCCTTAAGCAGTACGACGCCGCGCCGCGCGAGCAGCACCCCGATATGGGTTCGTCGTACGAGACCTTTACCAACGCGGACTTCCTCGAGATGGAAACCTTGGGCCCTCTTGCCACCGTCGAGCCCGGCGGTACGCTGGAGCACGTCGAACGCTGGTCACTCCATAAGAACGCCAAACCGTCCGCATGGACCGATGCCGAGTTGGACCGCATCTTATTGCCCCTCCTCGCATCCAAATAGCTAATGACATTAATCCGCGCTCTCGGTGTGGCCAGTCTGCTGGCCGTTTCGTGTTTCGCAGAATTGAAGGTGCAGCCGGCCGGCGCCCCGCCCGCGGAAGCCTCGGCCGTCTCTGCTTCACTTGTGAAGGACGGCGTAAAAGTCGTCAAGGACGACGGGTCCATCCTGTTGGAAATGTGGGTCGTCGCGTCTGAGCCTAAGGGCGGAGCGGCCGAACAGAACACCACGTGGTCCAGCGTTGGACACGGATCCTTGCTCGGTGTCGTCAAATACCCGGTGCGCGCCAGCGATCGCCGCGGACAGGGCATCAAGCCTGGCACCTACACCATGCGTTACAGCTACTTCCCCATGAACGGAGACCATCAGGGCGTGGCTCCCCAGCGCGACTTCGCTCTTCTTTCCCCGGTGGCTGCGGATACCGACGCTGCCGCCAAGCCGGCCTTCGACGCACTCGTCGAAATGAGCAAAAAAGCCTCGGGCACGCCCCACCCTCTCGTCCTTAGCATCTGGAAGGAAGACAAACCCGTCGCACCGGGCATCGAAGCCGCCGGCGAGACCGATCAGGTTCTCCACGTGAACATAGGCTCCACCTCGGTCTCCATCATCGTGGTCGGCAAGGCCGAAGGCTGATCGTGTGATCTGGCTCGCGGTCGTAGTTCTGCTGTTTCCGGCCGCGGGCCTCCTCTACCAGGCACTGGGCGCTCGACGGGACGCCCGGCGTTTTCCTTGCCCGGGTCGCATCGTCAACGGGCTCCACCTACACCAGACCGGCTCCGGCGGACCCACCGTGGTGCTCGAAGCCGGCATCGCCGCGAGTTCCGTCAGTTGGCGACTGGTGCAGGAACCGCTCTCCCGGGAAGCGACGGTTGCCAGTTATGACCGCGCCGGCTTCGCCTGGAGCGCCGCCCGTCCCGCGCCTCGCACCGTCCCCAATCTCGTCGCCGACCTCAACGAACTCCTCGACGCCTCAGGCCTCCCCGGGCCGTACATCCTGGTCGGACACTCCTTCGGATGCCTCCTGCTCCGCCACTTTGCGGCCACCCATCCGGACAAGGTCCATGCCCTAGTCCTGGTCGATCCGCTCGAGCCATTTGAGTGGCACCCCGTCACCGCAGTCCAGGCCAAGCGCCTGTCGAAGGGCGTGGTGCTCTCGCGTCGCGGAGCCACCCTGGCCCGTCTCGGCGTCGTCCGATTCGCACTGAACCTCCTCCTCTCTGGCTCAAAAGCCATCCCCCAACTCATGGCCAAGGCCTCCAGCGGGAAGGGCAGTTCGGTCACAGACCGGCTGGTGGGTGAGGTCCGCAAACTGCCCGCCGACCTGTGGCCCGTCATGTGTGCCCACTGGTGCCTGCCCCGTTGCTTCCGGACCATGGCCGAGTACCTGCAGCGGCTCCCGGAAGCCTGTGGTCTCCCGCTGGATCCGCGTCCGCTGGCAAATAAGCCCCTGGTGGTCATCTCCGCCGGAAAGGCCGATCCTGCGGTCCAGACGGCTCACCGCGAGACTGCTGCTCTATCTCTCCTGGGGCGTCACGTGGTCGCGGAAGGTTGTGGCCACTGGATCCAGCTAGACGATCCTGAGATAGTAATATCCGAAATTCGCCGTGTCATTGAATTGTCATAATCGTAAACTGGTCGATAGGACATATGGCGAAGCAACAACTCAACAGACGGGGTTTCTTCGGGCGCGCCAGCGCGCTGGCCGCGCTGGGCGGGAGTCTCGAAGCCCTTCACGGCGCACAACTCAAGCCCGGCGCCAGGCCCAGGAACATTATCTGGATGGTCGCCGACGGGATGAGCCCCAGCGTCCTGCCCCTCGCCGATCATTTCTCGCAACTCATTCGAGGCAAAGGGATTCTCTGGCAGGCGTTGCTCGACCGGCCCGAGGCCCAACGCGGCTGGATGGATGAAGCGTCGCTCGATTCCCTGGTGACGGACTCCTCCTCTTCCGCCTCTTGCTGGGGCTCTGGCTCGCGCATCTTTAACGGCTGGGTGAATGTTCTGCCTGACGGGACTGGCCTGACCCCCATCGCAGATCTCGCCCGTCATCAGCGCAAACGCGTCGGTCTGGTCACCACCGCGACGGTCACGCACGCCACGCCGGCGGGCTTTGCCGCGTCGGTGAAACACCGCGACGACGAGCACATCATCGCCGAGCAGTACCTCGACCGCGTGGACGTTATCCTCGGCGGGGGCCGTCGCTTCTTCGATCCGTCCGCCCGCGCCGACAAGCGCGACATGATCGCCGCCTTCCGCCAGAAGGGCTACGGCTGCGCGCCCACACGCGGCGACCTCGCCAAACTGGGCAGCGCCCGCATGCTTGGCCTCTTCAGTGCCAGCCACCTGCCTTACTCCATCGACCGCCGCGCCGATCAGGCCGCCCAGGATCTCGTGCCGACCCTCGCCGAGATGACCTCGGCCGCGCTGAACGCCCTGTCGCACGCCCCCAACGGTTTCCTGCTCCAGGTGGAAGGCGGCCGCGTCGACCACGCCGCGCACGCCAACGATGCCGCGGCCCTCCTCTGGGATATGCTCGCCTTCGACGAAGCCGTGGAAACGGTTCTTCAGTTCACGGAAAAACACCCTGAGACGCTGGTGGTCGTCACCAGCGATCATGGAAACGCCAACCCGGGGCTGGTCGGCATGGGCACTGAGTATACGGAAAGCACGCGATGCTTTGAGCGTCTCGCCCACGTGAATAGCTCGTTCTATGCCATCTCGCCCCGCCTGGGTGGTACAGCCGAGTACACAATGAAGGCGACCGGCGTCACTGTCCCGGCCAAACCAGTCCCAACCGCCGAGCGCGTCCAGGAACTGGCTCGCTATCACTTTGGTTTTGACTTGGCCGCGGACGAAATCGATGTTCTACGCAAGGCGGGCAGCGGGACGAAGAAGCTTAGCATCAACCGCCAGCTCGACTCGCTCTCCAGTCTCATGGGGCAAGTGGTCGGGAACCACACCGGCATCGGATGGACGGGCTCCACCCACACCTCGGATTACACGCTGCTCACGGCTCTCGGTCCCGGCGCCGAACGCTTTACCGGATTCGTGCGCAACACCGAGATCTTCCCGCACCTCACGGCCCTGATGGACGTTGAGTTCAAAAACCCGTCCATGGATCCGGTCAAGGCACGGCAGTTCAAGGAAGCCGCTGGAGTCCTGCTCCGTCGCCGCCCCGACTGGGCTTAGTTATTCTGTCGATTGGACAAGGACGGACCAGCCCCACGCAGGGCCCGTCCCAAAGGTGGGGATCTACGCGGTCTGCTCCGAAAAAACGCTCTCCAGGACATCGGTGAGCGTTGACATCGGGTCAGTACCCGCCTGTTTCTCCAACAACGCCATCATCTCTTTGTACGCCGCCAGCACCGCGCTCGTCGTAGAATCCGTGCTATCCGTACTGTCGGTCGTGCTGCTGTCGTCGTCCTCCGTGGAACTCGTGCTGCTAGTGCTCGAGTCCGTCGGCGGCGGCCCACCAGGCGGCGGTCCGCCAGGTCCCTTCATCCCATCCGGTGGCCGCAGATCCGGCATCTCTCCGGTCTCCGACGCCGTTTCGAACTTCTGTGCCAACTCGCTCAGCTTCGTCGCTTTTTCCGAGTCGCCACTTTCGCTAGCCTCCGCGGCTGCCTCCTTCAACTTCTCGGCAATCTTCGACGTGGTCGTCTTGAATTGCTCCTGATCGGACTGCTGCAATTCATTCAACTGCGACATGAGATTGCCCAGGGTTGACACCTTTGCCTGCGGATCCGACGTTACTCCCGATGCCTCGGAAGTGCCCGTCGACCGCGTTTTGAGTATGCTTTCCAGCGAGGTTGCCGAAAGCGTGCTGTTGATCGCGTTTACAGACATGCTACCCCTACAATCGACGCCTTCCGCCGGTGCTTGAGAAGCAGCGCTGTAAAGAATAGTTAAGTGATTCGGGAGATTATGGTCTGAATTCCTACGCCTTACACACGGGCGCTACGGCCGCCAGCCAGAGTGGATCCGCGGACCCATTTCCTGTTCACCGAGAATTCGCGCCTCGGCTTCCAGCATCGCCCGCCACCGTGCGTCGGCCACCGCGGGCGTGGCGACCTTCCGCGCCAGCATCAGAAACACCCGGTAGTGGCCCGACTCCGATGCGTACAGCGCCTTGTAGAACTCCGCCAGTTCCCGGTCCTCCGACGCTTCCGCCAGAGCCAGAAATCGCTCGCACGATCGCACCTCGATCAGCGCCGAGATCAGCAGGCGGTCCAGCAGTTCCGTCGCCTCGCCCTTGCGCACCATCAGCCGCAGCGCGTTCGCATAGGGATTCTTGTGGACTCGCTCCAGGCGCCCACCCCTTCGCAGCAGGATGCGCGTCACCTGCGCCAGATGCGCTGTTTCGTCCCGCGCTACGGCGGTCATCGTCTCCACCCAGCCGTCCAGCCAGTCGTTGGGCCAGCGCGTCAGCAGCTCCAGCGCGTTGGTGGCCGCCTTCTTCTCGAGAAAGGCGTGATCCACCAGCAGCCGCATCGGCTCCGCGAGCACGGCGCGCGCCCATTCCGCGGGCGTCCGTGACAGCAGCGGCATCTCCTCGATCTCGGCTGGTTCCAGCTTCTTCACAGCTTCAAAGGTAACGCGCTGCCACCCGTTCGGTCGACATCGTTCAGATCTGGAAATCGATCTCGTAGCTGGAACTCGGCCGCTTCTGGATTACTTTCGTCTCCGCCGCTTCCTGAATCACCAGCGAATAGGGCGGCACACTTGTGGTGACGAATACGCTCGCCCCAATTGTGCTGCCTGCACCAATCACCGTGTCGCCGCCCATGATCGTCGCCCCGGCGTAGATCGTGACCTTGTCTTCGATGGTGGGATGCCGCTTCTGCCCGCGCAACGCCTGCCCCGCGGCCAGCGACTTCGCCACCAAGCCTACACCTTGGTACATCTTCACGTGGTTGCCGATTACCGACGTTTCGCCGATGACCGTGCCCGTGCAGTGGTCCACAAAGAAGTGGGTTCCAATGCGCGCGCCGGGATGCAGATCCATGCCCGTCCTCGAGTGCGCCCACTCCGTCATGATGCGGGGAATCAGCGGTACATGGTCGAGATACAACTCGTGGGCCAGTCTCTGTGCGGCGATCGCTTCCACAAAGGGATACGCCACAATCACCTCGTCCTTGCTGAGCGCAGCCGGATCGCCCTCATAGGCCGCTTCCACATCCGTTTGCAGCAGCTCCCGGATGCGCGGCAGATTGCCCAGGAACTTCAAGGTTAGCCGGCGCGCCGCGTCTTTCAGGTCCTGGTTGGCCAGTTCCTTCGGCGTGCTGTACTCCAGGCTCTTGTAGATCTCGTTCTCCAGCCGGACCAGCACGCTGCCCATCAGTTCCACAGTCTCGGCCTGGATCTCCGACGAGTGGATCAGGAACTCATCGAAGAACCCTGGAAACAGCAGCCGCAGCAGGTCCACCGTGATTTCGGCAATCGCGTTTTTGGCGGGCAGATTCTTGCCGTCGATGTGATTGATGCCGCCGCAGCAAGTGTAGGAAGCAATCAAACGTTCTGACAGTTCGGAGAGAGTGGACTCCACCGCCGCAGTATCCCAGCCATGGCCTTGACACTGCAAGTGCCCTTTCGGCACCAGCCCCGCGGTTTGCCGCTGTAACTTCGACCCGGCCAGTGACCCACGCCCCGGCCGCTCGCGCGATACTGTCACTAATGCGCTTGCTCTTCATTGCTCTCCTTTCCCTCCAACTCCTGTCCGCCGATGTGAACCCCGGCTGGAAGAAACCTTTCCCGGCCCATCACATTGCCGGTAACGTCTACTACGTCGGAACCGAGGACCTCGCCAGCTTCCTCATCACCAGTCCGCAGGGCCACATCCTCATCAACACCGGTCTGGCGGATTCCGTGCCTTTGCTCCAGCAGAGCGTCGAGAAACTCGGCTTCCATTTGAAGGACGTCAAGATCCTGCTCAACATGCAGGCTCACTTCGATCATGTGGCAGCCATGGAAGAGGTCCGCAAGCTCACCGGAGCCAAGGTCTACGCCACGGAAGCCGATGCGCCCATCATGGCGGATGGCGGCAAGAGCGACCCGTACCTTGGTCCGGAATACGCCTTCGCGCCCATTCACGTTGATCGTGTCCTGAAGGACGGTGAGGTGATCAAGCTGGGCTCGACGGAGCTCACCGTTCTCACCACACCGGGCCATTCCAAAGGCAGTGTCAGCTACACCATGACGGTCGACGACAAAGGCCAGAAGCGCCTGCTCGCCTTCGCCAACATGGAGACCATCATCATGCCGCTGGTGGGCAATGCGAAGTACCCCCGCATCATCGCCGACTGCGAAGAGACCTTCGCTAAACAGCGCCGCCTGTCACCGGAGATCTGGCTCGCTGCCCACGCTTCGCAATACGACATGGCGAAGAAGGTGAAGACCGGCTCGTTCGTCGACCCCCAGGGCTACAAGGCCGCCGTCGCCCGCTGTGAGCAGCAGTTCCGCAAACAGTTGGCGCAGGAAGAGGCCAAAACGGCTGCCGCCCGCTAGACTCAAGCGCATCCGGACGCGCTGGAGCACGCCCGGTTGACGGTCAATGCGCCGCCAACCACCTGGTTGGTATGTAAGAGGCCGGTCATCAATCGGACCCAATCGATCCGCCCCTCACGCAGGTGCCCGCAGTGTCTCCAGATACCGCACCATGATCTTCTTGCCCGACTGCAACACCCGGAAGTCCTGCGCGTTTTTCGCCAGAGAGATGTACCCCTCGTACGTCGCCACCAGAAACGTCGCGGCCTCCAGCGTATCCACTCCGCCGCGCACCAGGCCGCGCTCCTGTCCCGACCGCAATGCCGTCGCGATCGCCCCCCGCCACGCGTTGAACTGCGCCGCGATCCGCGTTCGAAACCCCTCGTCCAGAGGAGACATCTCCTGTGCTAGATTGTTCAGCGGGCAACCCCGCTCCACGTGCTCCTGCAGCAGTGACGTCGACTGCACAATCGCGATCAGCCGGCCGATAGGGTCTTCCGCGCCCTCCAGCGGCTGCGCCCACCTCTCCTGCGTAATCTGTCCAATCACCTCGTCCACCACTGCGTAGCCCAGCGCCTCTTTGTTCTGGAAGTGGTGGTACAGCGCGCCCTTCGTCACTCCGGCGGTCTCCAGAATGCTATCCAGATCAGTACCTTGAAATCCCGACCGGTACATGTTGTCGAAGGCTGCCTCCAGCAGCGCCTCCCGCGTCTTCCCCGGATCGCGCCGCGCCCTCGTCCGGCCCTGCTTCGCAGCTAACATACCAACTAGTATGTATGGAGCTCGGGTGATGTCAAGTGGAAAGTCCTCCAGCCGGCGGCCTCACTCACGTTGGCCGTTCGCACGTCCTTCGCTACACTGGAAGCAATGGCCGGTGACCCCGCCTCTTCCCGTCTCGCCGTCTCCCTCTGCGGTATCCCGCTCAAGAACCCCGTATTGGCCGCCTCCGGCACCTTTGCTTATGGCGTCGAATTCGAATCCATCCTGAACCTCGACCAGATGGGCGGCTTTGTCGTCAAAGGTCTCTCCCGTGAGCCTATGGATGGGAACAAGCCCCCGCGCGTTTGGGAAGCCGAAGCCGGCATGATGAACTCCATCGGACTCCAGAACATCGGTGTCCGGGCTTTCGTCGCCGAGAAACTACCGGCTCTGCGCAAGCATGCCACACCGGTCTTCGCGAATGTTTTCGGCTACGCCATTGAGGACTACTGCGAGGTCGTGCGCGTCCTTGAGGACCACGAGGGTGTCGCCGCCTACGAGCTCAACGTCTCCTGCCCCAACACAAAACACGGTGGCATCTTCTTCTCATCCGACCCCGATCTGCTCGGCCAACTCGTCAGCGAGGTCCGCCGTGTCGCCCGCCGTCCCTTGATCGTCAAGCTTTCGCCGAACGTCACCCGCATTGAGCCGCTGGCTCAGGCCGCCGAATCCGCCGGAGCCGACGCCCTATCCCTCACCAACACGTTCGTGTCTCTGGCCATCGACATCCGCACTCGCAAGCCACGCCTCGGCGCCGGCTTTGGTGGCCTTTCCGGACCCGCCATCAAGCCCATCGCCCTCCGCCTCGTCTTCGAAGCAGCCCGCGCCGTGAAGATCCCGGTCATCGGACTCGGCGGGATTGCCACCGGCGAAGATGCCGTCGAGTTCATGCTCGCCGGAGCCACGGCCGTCCAGGTCGGCACCGCGACCTTCTGGGACCCGCGCGCCCCCATCCGCATCGCCCGGGAACTCGATCAGTTCTTGAAGCAGGAAAGTATCGCCAGCGCAGCCAGCCTCACTGGCGCGCTCGAATGGAACAAACCATGAAAGAAATCATCTCTACCGAACAAGCACCCAAAGCCATCGGTCCCTATTCGCAGGCCGTCCGCTGGAACGGACTCGCCTTCCTCAGCGGCCAGATCCCGCTCGACCCCGCCACCGGCCAACTCGTCGAAGGCGGCATTGAGGAACAGACGGTCCGTGTTCTCGAAAACCTCCGCGCCGTGCTGGAAGCCGCCGGAGCCTCTTTCGACACCGTCCTCAAGACGACCATCTTCGTGAAGGATCTGGGCGACTTCGCCAAGGTCAACGAAATTTACGGCCGGTACTTTCCCGTGAATCCCCCCGCCCGCGCCACAGTCGAGGCCGCACGCCTCCCCCGCGACGTCCGCGTCGAGATCGAAGCCATCGCGTACACGAAGTAGCGCCAGTAGCGCCCACCGCACATCCAAGCCCTGCCGCCCCCGGAACCGAGCCGTGAGCGTCAGCGAGCGGTGGCACGTCCGGCCCCGTTCAGGCCGGATCCCCATCCCTGTGGCACGGCATGCCGGCCCCGCTCTCCTTCAGCTTGTACTGCTCCACCTGACTGCCGGTCTTGCCTTGCTTTGTCTTGTGCAGCAGCACGCTGATCTCCTGCTGGCTCAGCTTCTTCATCGTCTTCAGCGTCAGGATGTTTGCTTCCAGTTGCTCCGGTGTCTCCACGCCCGAAACCACCGCATCCACATCCTGGCTCCACGTGAAAGTCAGGCAGTCCTCGATCTTCGCCACCTGCTGCTTCGTAATCGAACCCATGGCGTTCGACTTCATGGCCAGCACGCCCAGCCCCTTCTTGCGCGCCACCGGCAGCACGTTCGTGATGAAGCTCAGATAGTGCGGGTCGATCAGATTGATGGGCATCTGCACCGTCTCCCAGACATCGGCGCCTTCCAGCAGCCGCAGGTGGATGGACGGATCTCGGTGGCCGGTGAAGCCGATGTGCCGCACCTTGCCCTGTTGCTTCGCCTTCACAAACGCCTCCAGCGAACCGTTCGGAGCCAGAATCTGGTCCACTTCCTTGTGCTCGCTCACCTGGTGGCAGGCCCACAAATCCAGGTAATCGGTCTTCATCCGGCGCAGTTGCTCTTCCAGTACCTTCATCGCCCCGTCGCGCGAGTACACTTCGCACTTCGACATCAGCATCACTTTCTGGCGCCGCCCACCCTCCAGCGCCCGCCCGTACACCTCATCGCTCTTGCCCTTGTGATACAGATTGGCGCTGTCGAAGAAATTCACGCCCAGGTCGATCGCGCGATGGATGATCCGCGTCGCGTTCTCCTCGCCCTGGACGTTCATGTGGTAGCCGCCAACCACAAAACGTGAGATCTTCAGGCCCGTTTTGCCCAGCGTCGCCGTCGGCATCGGCGTGTCGGCCAACAGCTCCAGCCGCGCTGCCGCGCTCAACGCAGCGGTTTGTAGGAAAGTCCGGCGTCTCATGTTCTGTAGTCCTCCAAAAATACGATGCAGGTCTAGAGATTAGAATAGGACAAAACGGGGGAATTGCTTGCTGACTAAATTGATCCTCGGAGCCGTCGCCACTTCGCTGCTCTTGCTCGCGCAAACGCAGCCTCAGCCCGTCGCCGCCGGAGGCGAGTTTGCCGCCCTCAGTGGTAGCTTTCAGGGCCTGAGCCGGCGCGTCCATACCTCGGTCGTCAAGGTCACCGCAGTCGGCTACCGCCAGCTCGAAGGCGACGAAACCGACGAGCCCGGCGTCGCCGCCCGCCAGCAGAGCTCCGGCTCCGGAGTCATCATCGACGAATCCGGCTTCATCGTCACCAACGCTCACGTCGTCATTGGCGCTCAACGCGTCCAGGTCAGCCTGCCCACTACGGTCGAGAGCAACTCGGGCACCCGCCGCTCCGCCGTCCGCCCCACGGGCCGCATTATGCGCGCCGAACTCGTCGGGCTCGACCTCGAAACCGACGTCGCCCTCCTCAAGGTGAACGAAAGAGGACTCCCCGCCCTCCGCCTGGCCGACTCCGACACCGTCGAGCAGGGCCAACTCGTCCTCGCCTTCGGCAGTCCCATGGGTCTCGACAATTCTGTCACCATGGGCGTCGTCAGCTCCCCCGCGCGCCAGTTGAAACCCGACGACCCGATGATCTACATCCAGACCGACGCGCCCATCAATCCCGGCAACAGTGGCGGCCCGCTGGTCGACTCCTCCGGCAATGTCGTCGGCATCAACACCCTCATCCTCACGCAGTCCGGTGGTAGCGAAGGCATTGGTTTCGCCGTACCTTCCAACATCGTGGCCAATGTCGTCGACCAGATTCGCAAGTCCGGCCGCGTCGTCCGCGGCGAGATCGGAGTCACTGCCCAGACCATCTCCCCATCCCTGGCCGAAGGTCTGAAGCTCGGTCAGAATTGGGGCGTTGTCATCGGCGACGTCGAACCGGAAGGGGAAGGTGAAAAGGCCGGTCTGCGTGTCGGCGACATCATCTACAGCCTCAACGGCAAGATCATGGAGAACGCCCGCCAGTTCAACATCAATGTGTATCGCCCGGCCATTGGCGAGACCGTGAACCTGGAGATCGTCCGCGGCAAGCGCCGGCTGGCCGTCACGGTCAAGGTAGTCGAGCGCCACGACGAAGCTACCACCTACGCGGAGCTCGCCAGCCGCGAGGAGAACCTCGTCTCCGAGCTCGGCATCTTTGTCGTCGACTTAACCCCCAAGCTGCGGGAACAGGTGGAACCCATCAGACGCGAAACAGGCGGCCTGTTGGTGGCCGCCCGTCATGCGGATGGTCCTCTGCTGGAGGATGGGTTCAAGGCCGGCGACGTAATCTACTCGATCAATGGCTCCAATGTCTCTTCGGTGGCGGCCTTGCGCCAGCTCCTGAGAAAGATGAAGTCCGCGGACCCTATAGCCGTCCAGATCGAGCGTGCCGGCAAACTACGCTTCGTCAGCTTTGAGCTGCCGTAACACAGACCGTAAGCTCTCAGCGGTCAGCTTTCAGCCCGGATTCCGGAAGCTGAAGGCTGACCGCTGATGGCTGACGGCTGTGCCGCAAATACGTCACGTAACTCCGAACGTGAGTGCTTAGTGCACCATCACCGGAACTGAAGCCTCTGAATCCGCCCAGGCGATCTTCAGCGTCCCGTTGCTGCCCTTGCCCGGTTCCACTGTGATTGTCAGTTGTTCCACCGGGGCCGAGAGCTTCTTCACCTTCATTGCAGTCCGGCCGAGATCCTGCTTTTCCTCATATTTGAATGCGCCCCACTGATCCGCCGTCTTGTTCAGGATCAACATCCAATTCCCGGTGTCCCCGCTCGGGATCGTGAACAGAGAGTAGGTCCCCGCCGGCACGTGCACTGTACCCACCATCAGGTCCGCGTCGGTCGTGAATTTCGTCGCCTCGTCGGCGCCCGTGCGCCACACTTTGCCCGCCGGCGCCACAGCCGTGTGCCACACATCACGGCCCTTCACATAGGGACGGCCGTACACAATCGTGATCTTCTTGCCCGCGATAGTCGCGGTGGTGGTCTCATGAGGGCTCGCCTTCTGCGCGCTCGCAGTCACAGTCAGCAGGCATCCCAGGAAGCCCAGGCTCAGGATCGTCGAAATATTTGATTTCATTGTGGAAACGTCTCCTAGTCAGCACATTCTACCAGTCACGGCCATTCACTCCGAGCCCCCACGTCTCGAAATAGCACAGCAGGAGCACCCGAAGCCAGAATCGGAGCGGTTGCTTCGGGGATACTTTCGATAGCATTGGACGGCCCGCCCTCGAAAAGGATTGGAAGCCGGCCGATACCCCGCCCGGGTAGGGCGGACGCTCCGTCCGCAGCCAGCTCCCTGGCTGGCTCTCCGTAAGCCGGACACCATCACCCCGCCGCACATCCTCTTCGCCGCCCTGCCTGGACACACCACGGCCGCCTGCCATAGGAAGGAAATGCCCACCGGTCCCCCGGTTATTCCATCCGGAGCCACATTGCGCTCTAATAGTAAATTCGAGGTGGCGACAGCGCCCCTCGTACGCCGCAGTGTGTCAGCAGAGAGGAACTCGTCGATGGGTGAAGCACTTGGAATGGTGGAATGTCGCGGTCTGGTCTCCATGGTCGAGGCCGCTGATGCGATGGTCAAGGCCGCCAATGTGAACTTGGTCGGTTGGGAAAAAATCGGTTCGGGCTACGTCACCGCACTCGTTCGTGGCGATGTTGCCGCCGTCCGGGCCGCTACCGATGCCGGTGCCGCGGCTGCCCGCCGTGTCGGTGAACTCGTCGGCGTCCACGTCATCCCCCGGCCCCATCCCAGCCTCGAAGCCATCCTGCCCATCGGCAAATCGTCCAAATAGGCCGCGAAGGGAATTCAAATGACGCTCGGCCGTGTGGTCGGCACGATTGTTGCCACCCGCAAAGATCCTCGACTCGAAGGGCACAAACTGCTCATCATCAAGCCCGTCACGCCCGACGGAAAGGATGAAGCGGGCTATCTCGTCGCCATCGACACCGTCAGCGCCGGTTTTCGCGAACTGGTCATCACCGTCGCCGGCAGCAGCGCCCGCATGGCCGAAGGCTGCAAGGACAAACCCGTCGATTGCGTCATCGTCGGCATCGTCGACAACGTTTCGATGGATACGGGCCGCTAAGGGGATCCGCACGTGCAATTAGGCCGAGTCGTAGGCTGTGTCTGGTCCACCGTCAAAAACCTGGGCCTCACCGGTCAGCGCCTGCTCATCGTCCAGCCCGTCAAAGCCGATCTCACTCTCACCGGCCGCGCCATCGTCTGCACCGATTGCACGGGTGCCGGCTCCGGCGAACTCATCTATTGGGTGCGTGGCAAGGAAGCCACATTCCCGTTCACCGACGCCGAAGTCCCTTCTGACGCCACGGTGGTCGGCATCGTCGACGAACTCAATCTCGGCAAACCCAAGGCCGAAGCAGGTGGACCATGCTGATCGGGCAGGTCATTGGCGACATTACGGCCACGCAGAAGCACGCCTCCCACGAGGGTAAGAAGATCCTGCTCGTTCAGCCTCTCGATCTCGACGGGTCCTATCGCGGCAACCCCATCGTCGCCGTCGACAGTGTCACCGCTGGCATCGGCGACCGCGTTCTGATCGTCCAGGACGGATTCGCCGCCTTCACCAGCGTGGGCCTCAAAATCGCCCCCATCGACACCGCCGTCATCGGCATCATCGATCACATCCAACTGGTATCAGACGTCGCCGTCGTCCCCGCCCAGGCCGCTCCTGCTCCCGCTGAACCCCGGCCGGCTCCGAAGAAGCAGTCCAAGAAGAATCGCCCCCAGTAGCACCACCGCCATCTCGAACGCCGTGAAGCCCAGGTGCAGCGCGCGCACCTTCGCCGCCATCTCCGCCGCCTGCGTCTGATTCACCACCTGGATCTCCTGCCCAATCTCCGAGATCCTTGGGATCAGGAAGAACTCCTGCAGCAGCGCCATCAGCAGCATACCCAACGACAGCCCCAACGCCGGTCGCCCCGCCGTGCTTCCAAACAACAGCAGCAGGAACACCGCCACGGCCATGCCCACCTGCAACAGCCCCCACCACTCCAACACCACCCGGCTCGCCTCGGTTGCCTGATACTGGAGAACCGCCCGCATCGGCGCCTGCCCCAGTTGCTTCATGGCCTTCGCCACATGCTCGGGCGGCCTCGCCATGGTGCTGTCCGCTGAGTGGTAGCCCGCCGGAGCCACTAGAATCGCCAGCAGGATCGCCCCCATCCACATGCTCAAAACCACTGCCGTGAACCGCCTTGTCATCCAGGATGTGCGGTGCGAAATCCGGTCATGCGCCGACGACGTGTTGCCCAGTCGAGCCTTGTTGGCCACCGTTACTCTTCCTCCGCGGCGTTGGACTTGATGCCATACCGCTTCAATTTATTGATCAGCCCCTGGCGGCTCAAACCCAGTGCCCGGGCGGTCTTCTGCTGGTTCTGGCCGTGCCGTGCCATCGCCTCCTGAATCCGTCGCCGCTCCAGATCCTCAATCTCTTCCTGCAAGCCCCGGCCCGGAGCCGCCTCCGCGGGCCGCTTCTCCGCGTCCCCCTCCAGCGCCTCCGAGAAATCCTCGGGTTCGATCATTGCCCCTCGCGCCACCACCATCGCGCGCCGGAGCTCGTTCTCCAGTTGCCGGATGTTGCCGGGCCACCGGTAGCCCGCCAGCGCATCCAGGGCTGCCCTCGACAACCCCAGCACCGGCCGCCGCATCTCGTCTGCAATCCGCGACAGCAACATCGCAGCCAACGCCGGAATGTCCGCCGTCATCTGCCGCAGCGGCGTCGTTCTCAGATGGATCACGTTCAGCCGGTAGTACAGATCCTCGCGGAACAGGTTCTTGGCAATCGCATCCGCCAGATCCTTGTTGGTGGCCGCGATCACGCGCACATCCACCGGAATCGGGGTCCGTCCGCCAATCCGCTCCACCACGCGCTCCTGCAACACTCTCAGGATCTTTGCCTGCGCGGCCAGGCTCAAGTCGCCAATCTCGTCCAGGAACAGCGTCCCGCCGTGTGCCGACTCGAACTTTCCGGCCCGCCGGTCCACCCCTGTCGCCACGCCCTTCTCCACGCCGAACAACTCCGTCTCCACCAACGTCTCCGGCAGGGCCGCGCAGTTCAAGGCGACAAACGGACGAGCGGCCCGCGGACTTGCAAAGTGCAGCGACCGCGCAATCAGGTCTTTCCCCGTCCCGCTCTCCCCCGTTATCAGCACTGTCACTTCGGCGTCGGCCACCCGCTCGATCATTCGCCGCAGTTCCTCGATCTTCGGGTGCGACCCTAGAATCGTCTTGCCCGGTAGCTTCCCGCCCAACTCTCTCAACAGATTGCGGTTCTCGTCCTCCAGCCGCACCCTGTGCCGCTGTAATTCGGCGATAAACTTCGCCGTCTGGATCGCGATCGCCGCGCTCGCCGCCAGCGCTCGCGTAATCTGCTTGTCTTCCTCGTCGAATCCGCCGTCGTGCTTGTTCAGGATCTCGAACGCGCCAATCGCCCGCCCGTCCAGGTCGGTCAACGGCACGGCCAGCATGTTCTTTGTCCGGTAGCCGCTGCGCTCGTCCACGCCCTGGTAGAACCGCTTATCCCCATAGGCGTCGTCGACACAGATCTCTTCACACGTCGATACCACCGTACCGGCAATCCCCTGCGACGAGTCCAGCCGGATCATCTCCGAGCTCCCCAGGGCCACCTTGGAAGTCAGCTCCCGCCCGTCTTCGCTCAACAGGAAAATGCTGGCCCGCTCTGCCCCCAACAGCCGCGCGCCCTCTTCCGCTACCAGGTCCAGCAACTGGTGCAGGTCGCGCTCCGAGTTCATGCGCTGGCTGATGCGCAGAATCGCCGCGAGCTTCTCCGATGCTGGCAGCTTGCTTAGCATGACAATCCGCTAGTCTACCGTGTACACGCCTCGCTGTCCAAAGTCTGGACAGCGTCTGACCACTCACTGTACAACCCCACCCTGCACCTCAGCAATTCTCCTTAGTTCTCAATAGGATCCACGCTAGGTGACTTTGGCACACCACATGCTCTATACAGAAGTGGGTCGATTCCAAAGGCCCGCTGAGGGGTTTCTGGACCGGTAGATTCAACGGCTGAATGCCACGCGAAGATCGGAGGAGAGATTCGCGCTGGCCAGGTCGCGGGATTGGAGGGCGCCGCCGGAAACCCCCTGTGGAGCAAAGTCGACGTCTGTGGGCGCCGGTTCGGAGGAGGAACCGGCGAGAGTTCGGAGGGACGGCTGAAAAAGGGGCGGCGCAACCAGCCCTGGGGGACAGCCGGACCACTGGAGGGGTGCCGTTGTGCGGCCTCGCGGCACCCCGCACCGTTCGTAACACCGTCAGCCGCAGGTCACTCACCCGTAACATTTCAGTGCCCCAGGAACACTTTCCCCGCAATCTGCTACGCTCAAGGCAAATCCGTAACCTCCGGATATTGCCATATGCCGCTCCAATCCAGCCGTAACCCCGCACGAAAACTGCGCGTGTTCTGCCTCGTTCCCTGGGCCGCCTTTACAATGACTACGATGGCCTTCGCCGCCGATACCCCTCCCCCTCTTCACATCACCCGCCACGAACTGCCCAACGGCCTCAAGGTCGTGCTCGCCGAGGATCACTCCCGGCCCGTCACCAACCTTCAGGTCTGGTTCCATGTCGGCTCCAAGGACGAGAAGACCGGCCGCACCGGCTTCGCTCACTTGTTCGAGCACATCATGTTCCGCGGATCCAAGAACGTCGGCCCGGAAGAGCACATGCGCTACGTCCGCGAGGCCGGCGGCCAGGTCAACGCCTACACCAGCTTCGACCAGACCGTCTATTGGGAAACCTTCCCGTCCAACTATCTGGAGCGCATGTTGTGGCTCGAAGCCGACCGCCTGGCCTCCCTCGACGTCTCCGACGTGAATTTCAAGAAGGAGCGCGAAGTCGTCAAGGAGGAGCGCCGTCTCCGCTTCGAGAACCCGCCCTACGGCCTCATCTTCGAGGATGTCCTGGCCCAGACTTACACGAGTTACCCCTACAAGCACCTCCCCATCGGCTCCATGGACGACCTCAACAAGGCGACCGTCGAGGACGTCAAGGAATTCCACGACCTCTTCTACGTCCCCAATAACGCCACTCTGGTGGCCGTGGGCGACTTCGACACCAAGGAAGCCATCGCCCTCATCGAGAAGCACTTCGGACCCATTCCCAAGGGCAAACCCATTCCTCGCGTGAGCGCCACCGAACCCGCGCAAACCGCCGCTCGCGAGACGACCATCAAGTACAAGAACGTCCCGCTCGATGCCGTAGTCAACGCCTACCACCTGCCGCCGCTGGGCCATCCCGATTCCTACGCTCTCGAAATTGCCTCTTCCATCCTTTCCACCGGCCAGTCCTCACGCCTCTACAAGCGCCTCGTCTACGACGAACAGTCGGCCGTGGCCGCCCAGGGCGAAGGTCTCTTCCTCGAAGGCCCCTCCGTCTTCTTCGGCTTCGCCGTCGTCAACCAAGGCAAGAACATCAAGGAAGTGGCCAACAGCCTCGAGTACACCTTCCAGGAGATGGCCGAAAAGCCCGTCTCCGACGAAGAGCTCTCCAAGGCTAAGAACCAGACCATCGCCGGCTTCATCATCGGTCGCGAAGGCGTGCAGTCCAAGGCGGACTTCCTCGGCAAGTGCGCCGTCCTCCTCGGCGACCCCGAGCGCTATAACACCGAGCTTGAGAAGTACCGCAAGGTGACCGCCGATGACGTCCTGCGTGTCTCGAAGAAATATCTCGCCAAGTCGAACCAAACCAAACTCTGGGTCTACCCTGACAAAGAGGAGCCCAAGCCCGCGGAGCCCAAGAAGTAGAAGGATTCCCCATGCGCTTCTCCACGATCCTGATCCCCACGCTCTTTTGCGTCCTGGCCTCCGCCCAGACCCAGCAACCGCCCAAGGTGAACCCTCTTTCCGTCGCCAAGCCCGCGCCGCCCGCCAAGCCCAAGATGACTCCTCCGCCCCCCACCGCGCCGCGCCCTTACGAGTTCCCCAAGGTCGCCTCCAAGACGCTGCCCAACGGACTCAAGGTCTTCGTCGTCGAGGATCACCGTCTGCCCCTTGTCTCCGCCTCCCTGCAGATCCTCGCTGGAGGCGCCTACGCCGCGCCCGATAAGGCCGGCCTGGCCAACATGACGGCGTCTCTCCTTCACGAAGGCACCACCCACCACTCCGCCCAGGAACTCGCCAAACTCGCCGACAACGTCGGCGGTTCGCTCTCCGCCGGAGCCGGTGACGATGTCACCACCATCGGTATGACCTTTATGAAGTCCTACTCCACCCTGGGCATGGAGTTGATGGCCGACATGACGCGCAACCCCGCCTTCGACCAGGAAGAGATCGACCGCGCCATGCGGCAGGCCCAATCCAATCTGCAGGTCTCCTACTCCAGCGCCGAATACCTGGCGCCGGCCTCTGCCTCCCGCGCTCTTCTCGGCACCCACCCGTATGCCTACCCCGGCGACGGCACGCCCCAAACCCTGCGCAACATCAAGCGCGACGACATCGTGGCTTTCTACAAGGCGAACTATGCCCCGGGCCGTGCCTGGATGGCTGTCGCCGGCGACGTCACCCCTGATGAGGCCTTTGCCCTGGTTGAAAAGTACTTCGGATCCTGGGACGCCAAGGCCGCCCCGGACGCGAAACTGCCCGCGCCGCCCGAGCCCAAGCCGCAGGTCCTCATCGTCGACATGCCCAATGCCGTGCAGACGCAGATTATCGTCGGCCACCTCGGCGTACCCCGCAACAGCCCCGACTACCTCGCTCTCTACGTCGCCAACCAGATCTTCGGTGGCAGCTTCAACTCGCGCCTCAACATGAAGCTCCGCGCCAACGAAGGGCTCACCTACGGAGCCAGCTCTTCCTTCGATCCGGCGCGCCAGACCGGCACCTTCCAGGCCTCCACCTTCACCCGGACTGAGAAGACCGCCGACGCCATCCGCATGCTGGTTGACCTCCTCAAGGAGTTCAAGAAGGACCCGGCCAGCCCGGCCGAGTTCGACGAAGCCAAGTCGTTCCTCATGGGTTCGTTCGCCGTGGGCATTGAGTCCGCCGCCGCTGTCGCCAGCCGCGTCCTCACCACCGCCGTCTACGGCCTGCCCGAGGACTACTACCCCAAATACCGCCAGCGCCTCCAGGCCCTCACCCGCGAGCAAATGTCTTCGGCGTTGCAGAAGTTCCTGGAGGTGGACAAGCTCACCATCGTCGCCGTCGGCAATGCCAAGGAGTTCTCCAAGGCTCTTGAGGCCTACGGGCCTATCCGCATCATCAAAGCAGAAGACCTCGATCTGGTCGCCCCGGACATGGTCAAGGTGAAGGCGGCTGCGGTGGCCAGCCCCGAGAGCGCCGCCAAGGGTAAGAAGCTCATCGCGGACGCACTCACGGCCCTCGGCGGCCAGGAGAAGGCTAGCGCCGTGAAGGATCAGGTCCTCACCGGCAAGATCAAACTCTCGATGCCGCAGGCCTCCTTCGACGGCGATTCCGAGGAATCCGTCCTCTACCCCAGCCATTACAAGATGGTGATGAAGCTACCGGTAGGCGTCATCACCGAGTCCGTGGACGGCGCCAATGCCTGGGCTGCCCAGGGACCCCAGGCGCAGGACCTGCCCCCCAACCTGGCTGCCGAACTGCGGAAGGGCATCCAAGCTGCCGGAGGTGGCATGGGCCTGCTCTTGGCGGCGGCCGCCGGTCAGGCGGAAGTCCAGGCCATCAATGAGACCACGCTGAACTGGAAGAAGGGTGATTTCGAAGCCAAGCTGACCTTCGACCCGGCCAGCCACCAACTGGTCAAGATGGCCTACAGCAGCATCGGCATGAGTGGCCCGGCCGAGATGGAGGTGCAACTCAGCGACTTCCGCCCGGTCGAGGGTCTGACCCTGCCCTTCCACGAAGTGACGCTCCAGAACGGTCAAAAGGTCCTCGACCGCACCATCTCCGAGCGCAAGCTGAACACCGGAGTAAAGCCCGAGTCCTTCAAGAAACCCTGAGCCGAGGGGACGCTGATCCCCCGGCCCGGACGCAAGTGGCGGCCATCCTCGAAAGAACCCGAAGGTGGCCAGGGCAAGTGTTTCTCACTCCGTGAGCCGCCCAACTCGGTAGCAAAAGCCACAACCATGCTCCGCATCACGCCAGCCGTCACCCGACAAGCCCAAGAGCGTCCCAATCCGACGCAGTAAGGCGGACGCCCTCGTCCGCGCTGGACCCCCGGTCCAGCCATCCACCCGGTCTCCCCAAAAAGCCCCGTAACTCACGATCCGACGATGACTCCAAGGGCTCCCCCAAGCCGAAGGCTGGGGCTGCCCCGCCTCACCATCCCCCCGGTCGCCCCAAAAGCCCCGTAACTCACGATCCGACGATGACTCCAAGGGCTCCCCCAAGCCGAAGGCTGGGGCTGCCCCGCCTCACCATCCCCCCGGTCGCCCCAAAAAACCCGTAACTCACGATTCGACGATGACTCCAATGGCCCCCCCAAGCCGAAGGCTGGGGCTGCCCCGCCTCACCGTCCCCCCGTCGCCCGAACCAACCCCGCCACCCCATCCGCCATCAACACAGCGGCATGCTTCGACTCATTCGCCAATCCACCGACCAACCCCTCAACAGCCGCGGCGATCTCCGCTCCCTTCAACCGCGAGAGCTCACCGACTCGCCGCCCAATCAACCACTCCGTCAGAGCCGAACCGCAGGCAATGGAGGCCGTACACCCTCTCACCTGGAACATGGCTGCCACCACCACCCCGCCTTCCACGCGAGCCGTAAGCCGCAACGTATCCCCACAAGCAGGGTTCTCCACCCTCACCGACAACGCCGGCTCCGGCAGCACGCCCGCATTCTGCGGATTCTGAAAATGTTCGAGAAGCTGTTCGCTGTACAATGGTTTCGGGTTCCCTTCATCTTCACTCACCCTGCATGGTGCGCACAATGATTGTGGTCGCTGGCGTTCTCCAGCAAGACGGCAAGCTGCTGATAGGCCAGCGTATGGCGAAAGACCGCCACGGCCTGAAGTGGGAGTTCCCTGGCGGCAAGGTGGAGATCGGAGAAACCCCCAAGCAGGCCCTGCGGCGCGAACTGCAGGAAGAGCTCGGCATCGAGGCCGTCATCGGACCCGAAATCGCCCGCTACGAACACTCCGCCCAGGGCCGGCCTCCGCTCATCCTCCTCTTTCACAAAGTCGACACTTACACCGGCGAGCCCCAGCCCAAGACCTTCGAGCAGATCCTCTGGGAGATCCCCACGGTCCTCCCCGACTACGACTTCCTCGACGGCGACCTCGATTTCGTCCGGCGCATCGCCAGAGGCCGCATCAGCCAACTGCGCTAATCTGCCGCCGGCCCCCATAAATGCAGAAGGAGCGCCGCGAAGGCGCTCCTCATGGGTTCATTGATGGAAATCCGACCGTTCGAGTTACCGTCGGAAACGCCGAACCAGCAGCCCTGCCAGGCCAAGGCCCACCAATCCAATAGAGGTGGGTTCGGGGACTGCTGACGCGTTGAAGGTCACATCGTCCATGACGAAATAGCCAGGTGTGGCGTTAACTCGTACTTCGTCGATGAGTCCTGAGTAGCCCGACGCCAGAAATGTGGGGGTACTGCTGAGCTCGATGGACCCCGAACTCGCTACGAGACCCCCGGTCAGATAGAGGTCATACTGTAGGTTATCGGTCCCGGCAAAATACGCGCCGTTGAAAACGACCGGTGTCGCGAACGCGAATTGCCGCGTTCCGTAGTTGTAGACCCTCTCGACACCCGAAGCTGGATTATAGGGATCCTGTGGTGAGTCGTAGTAGCTCCAGAATCCGTCCCAAGTAACCCCCGCGTAGTCGATCGGCACGACACCACTACCCGTAAGGTCCTCAAAAGTCAGCACGGCCGCTGGCGCGGTCGCCGAAAACGCGCACACCAATAGCGCGCAAGACAAAAGTTTTCCCATTATTCTCCTCCAGCACGCAGCTTCCGAGATTGTCCGGTACGCCCAGTACTTGTCCATTGTTGGATTATTCTACGAAATTGTCAACTTTTTCTGTCGAGCTACTTTCTCGCGAAGGCGGCCGGCACCTCTGCCGGCGCCCTACCGGACCGATTTCCGGTTTTCACCCCGCCCGCCGTCGTGAAAACCACGCCCTCCCGGGTCATAAAAGCAGAGTGCCACGGCGAAGTCGGCGTGTTCTTGTTGCGATCTGGTGCGCCTTCCTCGTTCGAGGCTGCTTCTACTCGCTGGTACTACCCCTCTGGGAGGGCTACGACGAATGGGCGCACTTCGCCTACATCCAGCACTTGGCTTCGACGGGAACCATGCCGACGCGCTCGACACCCATTTCGCAGGAGCTCTGCGCCTCCCTGCAACTGGCCCCTCTCTCGCCGTTCGCCGGAGCCGCGGTTGCCAACTCCACTGCCCACGACGCCTTCTGGCGGCTGCCCGCGTCCGAACGAACCCGCCGCGAACAACTCCTCCGCGCCTTGCCCGCCGGCGCATCCGCCGTGGGCTGCCCGCTCCCACCCATCCTCCAGTACGAAGCCCAACAGCCACCGCTTTACTATGTCCTTCTCGCGCCTGTCTATCGTGTCCTCCAAAACGAACCCCTGCCCGTCCGCGTCTTCGCGCTCCGTCTCGTCAGCCTCTCCATCGCCTCCACTATCATCTTCACCGTCTATCGCATCGGCCTTCTCGTTCTGCCAGGACCCGGCCTTGCCCTCTCCGCTGCTCTCGTCATCGCCGCAGCCCCAGGTCTCTTCATCGACATCTGCAGAGTCGGAAACGAGAGCCTCTCCATCGCGCTCGCCGGAGCTCTTCTCCTGGGTGCACTCCAGGTCCTCCGCCGCCCAGCCCACCTGATCCATTGGCTCCTGCTCGGCCTGCTCGCCGGGGCCTCCGTCCTCACCAAGTCCTACGCTCTGGCCTTCCTGCCACTCCTCCCTCTCACGGCGATCCTCGCCTTCGTTCGAACCCGCCAGTCCGGCCCGCGTATCGCACTCGGTCTCCTCCTCGCGGTCTCCATCACTGTGGTGTCCGCCGACTGGTGGTATCAGCACGTCTGGACCACCACCCACACGCTGTCAGGCGAACAAATGGACATGGCCGGAGTACCCTCTACTCTGCACGACCGCCTCGCTGCCGCCAGAGCCGTCGATTGGCAGATGGTGCTCGATCTCTCGGCCTTCACGCACATCTGGACAGGTGGTTGGAGCTTCCTCGTCGCGCGTGCCTGGATGTACCGTTTCTTCGAAGCTGCGGCCTTGCTCGCCGTCGCCGGCTTCGCACTCCACCTCGGCCGCATGGTCCGAGCCACTGCAGCCGACCGCCGCCTCCACCTCCGCACAGCCGGCACAATCCTCGTCCTTTATCTACTCCTCGCGATGTGCGCCGTCCAGGCCTACCATTCCCTCGCCGCCTTCCTCGCCACCGGCGACTCGACGGCCATCGGCTGGTATTTCTACGCTGTCGTGGCAGCGGAAGCCACCGCTACGGCCATCGGCTTTCACGCGCTCTTCGGCCGCGGCTGGTCCGTACGCGCCATGACTCTCCTGGTCGCGCTCCTCGCCACCTTCGATCTCTACACCATGCATGGCCTGCTCATTCCGCACTACACGGGCTTCCTGGTTCAATCGCCCAACGGATCGCTGCCGGCCTTCCACCTGCAGCGGCTCCTGGACCCGGACACCCTTCGAGAAATCGTGCTCCGCCTGTCCTATCTCCGAGCTCTTCCGCCCTCCTGCCTCGCCGTTCTCTCGCCTGTCTATGTGCTGTCCACGATCTCCTTGGCCGTCCTCGCAATCCGCCTGTCCCTCCGCACTCGCGATCCCATGCCGGCCCGGCTTTCTCCGGAATCCCCGCCAACGCAGACTCGTTCGGAATGACGCTATTGTTCACCCGCATCGGTCGGAATATCGCCTGAATTATTCCACCGAGGTTTCCGCAAAGAAAAAATTGGACTATGCTGTCGTCATGCCGGTGAAGTTCATACCGTTGTCGTGCCAAAACTGCGGAGGCAAGCTCGAAGTCTACGAGGACATGACCCGCTTCGCCTGCGCGCACTGCGGCTCGGAGATGGTCGCCGAGCACCGGGGCAGCACCGTGATCCTCAGGTCCGTGGCAGATGCCCTACAGAAGGTCCAGGCCGGCACCGACAAGACGGCGGCCGAACTGGCCATCGTCAGGCTGCGGCAGGAGGTCTTGGAAAAGGAGGACGAAATCCAGCAAGCCCAGACTGAGTCCGAAACGGTCTCCTGGGGGTTCCTTCTGGTCCTCGGGGTCATCGCTCTCGCTGGTCTCGGCGGCGCACTCAACGGAATCTGGCCTTCCCTTTTCCTACTAATCCCGGCAGCAGCCATCGGCCTGACCTACTACTCCGGCAACAGATCCCTCAGGAAAAAGGCTCGCCAGCACGCCGAAAAGGCTCGTGCCGAACTGGAAGCGCTTCACGTCCGGATCAAATCCGCTCAGCGAATCGCCGACTCCTGAACAACACCACCCTCGCCCCACTTGTCATAAACTGTCCTCGGGCCCATCGCCCCCAGGTCCACCCTATGCGCATCTCCATCCTCGCTTCGCTCCTCCCGCTGGTCCTCCTCACTGCGACCGCCGCCGACCGCGTTCGCACCGCCTCCGGTACCGTCGAGGGCGCTCCCGGCACCAACCCCGCCATCCGCACCTTCAAAGGAGTTCCCTTCGCCGCTCCGCCCGTCGGCGACCTCCGCTGGAAAGCCCCCCAACCAAGCCCCAAGTGGAAAGGCGCCCGCCCCGCCACCGCCTTCGGGGCCCGCTGCATGCAGGCCCCCATCTACAGCGACATGATCTTCCGCGACCCCGGCCCCAGTGAGGACTGCCTCACTCTCAACATCTGGACCCCCGCCAAATCCGCCAAGGAGAAACTCCCGGTCATGGTTTGGGTCTATGGAGGCGGCTTCCAGGCTGGCGGTACCTCCGAGCCTCGCCAGGACGGCGAAGTTCTCGCCACCAAGGGCGTCATCGTCGTCAGCATGAACTACCGCATGGGCATCTTCGGCTTCTTTGCCCACCCTGAACTGACCAAGGAGTCCGGTCACAACGCCTCCGGCAACTACGGCCTCATGGACCAGGCCGAAGCCCTCCGCTGGGTCAAGCAGAACATCAAGGCGTTCGGCGGCGACCCCAACAACATCACCATCTTCGGCGAGTCCGCCGGGTCCTTCTCCGTCAGTGCCCTCATGTCTTCTCCTCTCTCGCGCGACCTCATGACCCGTGCCATCGGCGAAAGCGGAGCCTTCTTCGGCTCCACCCTCGGCGCCCGCAACCTGGAGCAATCCGAGCAGGCCGGTGTGAAGTTCGCCGCCACGCAGAAGGCCGAGTCCCTCGCCGCTCTCCGTGCGATCCCGGCCGACAAGCTCCTCGACGCCACCAAGGCCAACCGCGGCGACTTCCGCCCGAACATCGACGGCTACTACTTCCCGACCGCGGCCGCCGACATCTACGCCGCGGGTAAACAAGCCCACATCCCGCTGCTTGCCGGGTGGAACTCAGACGAAAGCCCCTATCAGGCCCTGATGGCGAACGCCAAGGAGAAGCTTACCGTGCAGCGCTTCACTGAAGACGCACGCACCCGCTACAAGGACGCCGCCGACGCTTTCCTCAAGGTCTACACGGCCACTAGCGACGAGGACGCCCTCAAGTCAGCCCGGGCGCTGGGTGGCGACATGTTCATCGCCTACGGCACCTGGAGATGGATCAACGCGCACGCCAGAACCAGCGGTAGTCCGGTCTATCAATATGTCTTCGACCGCGTCCGCCCTCCGCTGCCTGGAGCCAACATGGGAGGAATCCCGGCGACGATGCTCGGAGCCGTCCATGCCTCAGAAATCGAATACGTTTTTGGAGCCCTGGATTCCAACAAGAACTTCGCGTGGCAGCCGGACGACCACAAGGTCTCCGATCTCATGCGGAGCTACTGGACGAACTTCGCGAAAACCGGAGACCCCAATGGCCCAGGTCTCCCGAAGTGGCCCGCCTACAACGCCGCGGACAATCAGGTCATGCACTTGGACGTGGATGCGAAGGCGCAGCCCGAGACCACCAGAGGCCGCTACGAATTCCTGGAAGCCCAGGCCGCCAAGCAAGCCACCAAGTAGCAGCGCGTCGTCACTCTGGCCGGAGACGCCCGCTCGGGGACGTTCGTCCTCTGTCCCAAAACGCAGACCGCTTGGAATCCCAACGTGAACTGCAGGAGGACAGGGCGGGAACGTCCCCTGACCCGAGAGCCTCCAGCCGCCACTGCCGCACCGCGACCAGTAGCCGTAGATTCACCGGAAAGCCGCACCGTCGTAACGCCAGCGATACGCGCAGCGCATAGACTAGTCACGACAGCTAATTCCCATGCACTCACGGCACTCTTTCCGCACCACACTTCTCGCCCTGGCCCTGCTCGCCTGCGCCGCCGCGCCCTGTACCCAGGCGCAATCCCAACCCTTCCCCTTCGACCCCGCCGATCCCCGCGAATCGGTCGCCGATAACGCCCCCAAACCACCCTTCGTCTCCTCCGCCCGCCGTCTGCTCACCGCGCCCGAACTCAAGGACGCGCCGGATGACTGGATCTCCAACTCCCTCGACTGGGTCAACTTCATCCTCGCCAACTACCAGCCCACCCTCGTCGAGACCCCCGTCCGCCGCGCGGCCATGATCCGCCTCGACGACGTCCTCCACATCGAATCCGCGCCCCGCAAGCCCATCGTCCAGCAATACTACAAGGCCCGCCTCGAAGCGGCCCTCCGCGAGATCGAAACCACCCAGGTCACCACCGGACTCCGCATCTGGAAGCTCTACAACCACGGCTTCCTCGTCCGCACCGCCAGCGTCTCCGTCGCCTTCGACATCGTCCCCGGCACGCGCGAACCCGGCTTCGCCATGCCTCAGGAATGGATCGACCGCCTTGCCGCCCAGGCCGACGCGCTCTTCATCAGCCACCAGCACGGCGACCATGCCAACCAGGACGTCGCCCGCGCCTTCCTCGCTCTCCACAAACCTGTCGTCGCGCCGGAAGACGTCTGGACCGCCGAACCCACCCTCGCCAAAGCCGTCACCCATCTCCCCCGCAATACCGGACCCGCCCAAACCCTCGCTCTCGCCAACGGGCGCAGCCTTTCGGTCGTGCCCTATCCCGGCCACCAGGGCCCGCGCATTCTCGTCAACGTCAGCCTCATCACCACACCCGAGGGCTTCACACTCGTCCAGACCGGCGATCAATCCGGATCCGAAGCCGCCGGCAGCGACTTCGACTGGATCGCCCAGATCGGCCGCGACCACAAGGTCGATATCCTCATGCCCAACTGCTGGGCCAACGGCCTCGGCCGCATGGTCCGCGGCATCAATCCAGCCCTCGTCATCACCGGACACGAGAACGAAATGGGACACAAGGTCGACCACCGCGAAGACTACACCCAGACCTACACGCGGCTCTTCCCCATTCGCTACCCGTCCGTTGTCATGACCTGGGGCGAAAGCTTCTTCTACCAGCGCCCCTTGCGCTGAGCGCTCGCGCAACAACAACCTCACACCCCGGGCATCGGGAGGGGGGCGGGCCTCGGCCTGCGTGGGGCTTCGGCCCCACTTCTTCGGACCTCCCGAAACTGCGCAGTTGTTATTACGTAGGCCCTAACTCTTAACTGTCGTCACCAAAGGACAATCTCTATGGCTCATAACACCACACGTGTGTCTGCACTTCTCAGGTGCTCATTCCTGATCCTCTGCACCGCCGGCGGACCCGCCCTGTTCGCGCAATCGTCCACCATCACCGGCCTCATCACTGACCCCAATGGCGCCAACATTCCCGAGGCGCCCGTTACCATCACCAACACCGCCACTGGCGTAGCCCGCCGTGTCCCCACCAACGGCCAGGGCTACTTCACCGCACCCTCGTTGCCCTACGGCGACTACTCCATCGGCATCACCGTCGCCGGCTTCCGCCCCGTCCTCCGCTCCGGCCTCCATCTCGACGAAGGCCAGGTCCTGCGCGTCGACATCAAGCTGGAACTCGGCGTCACTGTCGAACAGATCGTCGTCTCCGGAGCCCCGCCCGCCCTCGAGACCGAAACCTCCGCCCAAAGCACCGTCGTCACCTCCCAGCGCATCGTCGACCTCCCCCTCAACGGACGCAATCCCTTCGCCTTCGCCGCCCTCGTCCCCGGCGTCCGGCCCCTCGGTGGCTTCGGCGGGCTCAGCAACTCCGCCTACGGTGATGGCCGCATCTCCATCGGCGGCGGCTCCCCCTCCGTCAACAACGGCATGGTGGACGGCGTCGCCGCGGAGAATCACACCTCTGGCGGCATCCAGATCGCCTTGTCCCCCGACGCCACCCAGGAGTTCCGCATCATCACCCGCAACGCCTCGGCCGAATATGGCCGCACCGGCGGCGGCATTATCAACTTCATCTCCAAAAGCGGCACCAACGAGTTCCATGGCTCCGTCTTCGAGTACCTGAGGAACAAATCGCTCAACGCCAACGACTTCTTCAGCAACCGCAGCGGCAGCCAGAAGTCCCCCTTCACCTTCAACCAGTTCGGAGCCACCCTCGGCGGACCCGTCATCCGCAATCGCACTTTCTTCTTCGTCAATTGGGAAGCGGTCCGCCAGCGCACCGGCTCCCGCGCCTTCCGCACCGTGCCCACCGCGCTTCAGCGCGACGGCGACTTCTCCCAAACCCGCGACGCCAAAGGCGTCCTCATCCCCATCTACGATCCACTCAGCAGTTCCTCCGCCCGCGTCCCGTTCGCCGGCAACGTCATCCCCCGCAATCAGCTCAATGCCGTCGCCCGCGCCGCCTCCGCCTATTACCCCAACCCCACCGGCGCTGGCGACCTCAACACCGGAGCCAATAACTTCTTCGGCGTCGGCTCCCAGGCCATCAATAAGGACATCTTCGGCGGCAAGTTCGATCACTACTTCACGCCCGCCCGCCGCCTCGCCGGTCGCTATACCTGGGATCGCACCGAAAACGTCTATCCCACCTACTTCGGCGGCACCGTGGCCGATCCCTCCGGAGCTCCGGCCGTCTATCCGCGCAATAGCGCCGTCCTCACCTACACCGACACCCTCAGCCCCACGCTCGTCCTGGAACTACGTGCCGGCCTCAACCGCTTCGGCATCGACCGGACCCCGCTCAGCCTCGGCTTCGACGTCACCAAACTTGGCATGGATCCGTCCGTCAATAGCCAGATCCAGATCCCGCTCTTCCCCTACTTCTCCATGTCCGATGTCTCCCCCATCGGGCAGAACCAGGGCGACATCTCCGCCCAACGCAACAACACCTGGACCGCCGGCGGCGCCCTCACCTGGCTCAAGGGCAATCACACCCTCAAGTTCGGAGCCGAGCAGCGCATCTACCAATGGAACAGCGTCCAGGGGCCCGGTCAATTCCAACTGAACTTCGATCGCAACTTCACTAAGGGCCCCAGCCCCACCGTGGCCGCCACCAATGGCTACGGCTATGCCAGCTTCCTGCTTGGCTACGCCGCCAGCGGCACCCTCTATCGCTACAACTACCCCACCTACACCACCAAGAACTTCGCCGTCTACGTCCAGGACGATTGGAAAGCTTCGCCCAAGCTAACCCTGAATCTCGGCTTGCGCTATGAATACGAGGGGCCCGGCACCGATCGCTACAACGCCATCGCCAACTTCGACCCCTATGCTTCGAACACCGTCAACGGTGTGCCCCTCACCGGCTCCATCATCTTCCCCGGTACCGGCGACCTGGGCCGCGGTGATCGCGATGCGCAGAAGGACAACTTTGGTCCGCGCGTCGGCCTGGCCTATCAGATCCTGCCTCACACCGTGATTCGCGCCTCCTACGGCATCTACTACCTGCCTACCACCGGCATCTACGTGCGCCTTGGGTCCACCGGCTTCGAAAGCCAGACTCCGTATGTGGGCTCTACCGACGGCGGCATCACGCCCTCCGGCTCCATCACGAATCCGTTCCCCAACGGCATCGTCATGCCCTCCGGCACCGCGCTTGGCGCGGCCACCGGTATCGGCACCAACGCCGCCGCCACGCTCCGCTCCCTCAAGACCGGCTACTCCCAGCAGTGGGATTTCAACGTGCAGCAGCAACTCGGTTCCTGGGCCCTCGAGCTCGGCTACATGGGCAACCGCGGCTCCGGCCTGCCCGCCTCCGCCTCGTTCCACTACCTGCCCGCCTCGGCGCGCGCCCTCGGCAGCGCTCTCCTCAACCAGGTCGCCAACCCCTATGCGGCCCTCGTTCGCTCCGGTCCGCTCGCCCAGGCCAAAGTACCCCTGGCCACCCTGCTCACCACCAGTCCCCAGTACACGGCCGTCGACGTCCTCGACAGCTGGGCCGGCTCCAGCTACCACGCCGCCACGGTCCGCCTGGAACGCCGCTTCTCCAGCGGCTTCTCCGCGCTGCTGTCCTACACGTTTTCAAAGTTGCTGGATGACAATCTGGGCAATGGCGGTAATGGCTTCACCGACTCCGGCAGCAATTCAGTCCAGAACTGGGAGAACCGCCGCGCCGAGAAAGGCGTCTCCACTACCTTCCAGCCGCACCGTTTCACCGCGGCGGCCAGCTATCTGCTGCCGTTCGGAAAGAGCGGCAATCGCTTTTACCGTGCCCTCGTCGGAGGCTGGCAGGCCAACGTCATCGCTTCCCTCATGAGCGGCAACGTCATCTCCGTGACGGCGAACGCCCCCACCTATGGCGGCGATCGTCCCAACATCGCCGGCGACCCCTCGCTCGACAATCCCACCGTGGACCGCTGGCTCAACCGCGATGCCTTTACCAATATCGCGGCCTACACGCTCGGCAACGGGCCCCGCAACCTGCCGCGCACTCTCTCCCAGGCGCTGATCAACTTCGACACCTCCCTCTTCAAGGAGATCCCGGTTCGGGAGCGCTACAAGCTCCAGTTCCGCGCCGAAGCCTTCAACGTCGCCAACAAGACGACCCTGGGCAACCCCAACTCGAACATCAACTCTAATTCCTTCGGAGCCATCACCAGCCTCCGGACGAATACGGGGCCCCGCCAACTGCAATTCGCGCTGCGCCTGACTTTCTAGAGTCGGCCGCCGCCACCGTCGGCGGGATCGTCCATCGAGTCCCAACGGCAGCGGGGACGTTCGTCCCCTGTCCCAAAACGCAGGCTGTTCGAAGTCTCAACGGCAGCCGCGGGTGGACAGGGTGCGAACGTCCCCCCACTCACCGTAAACCCCCCCAGCCACCCCGTCCCGCCGCTCAAGCCACAGTTAGCAGGATCGGAGCCCCGTCCGTAACCACCAGCGAATGCTCATAGTGCGCGGCCAGACTCCGGTCGCGCGTCCGGTACGTCCACTCATCCGCATCCAGCCGCATCGAGCCATCGCCGGCCGAGATAATCGGCTCGATCGTAATCACCAGCCCGTGCGTCAGCTTCGACCGGAACCGCCGGTCAAAGTGGTTCGGCACGGTGGGCTCCTCGTGGATCGTCCGGCCCACCCCGTGCCCGCAAAACTCCTTGATCACGCTGAACCCGCGGCTCCGCACGGCCCGTTCCACCGTCCGTCCAATCTCATACACCCGGTTGCCGGCGCGCGCCACAGCCAGCGCCTGCCGGAATGCGCTCTCCGCGCACCGTGCCAACGCCTCGGCCGTCGCGGATACCCGCCCCACTGGCACGGTCACCGCCGCGTCGGCGACAAACCCATCCTTCTCCGCAGTCACATCGAGCTTCACCAGATCGCCTTCCGCCAGCACCCGGCTGCCGGGAATCCCGTGAATCGCCTCGTCGTTGACGCTAATACATGCCGTGCCCGGGAACCCATACACCTTGGGCGGCGACGATTCGGCGCCATGCCGGGCCAGAACCGCCGCGCCAATCGCATCGATCTCCGCCGTGGTCACACCCGGCCGCACTGCCTTCGACATCTCATCCAAGGCCATGCGCACAATCCTTCCGATGGCGCGCAGGTACTGCAGTTCGGCCTGTGATCGAATCGACATTCACAATCTCCTTATTAGATTTCCAGTCCGCCACATCAGTAGCGGTCCACCAGGTCCAGCGTCACGCGAGTCGTCCGCCCCTTGTCCGTGACGAAGCTCAGCGTATCTTCCTTGACAGCGCAGGAGGTGCCTTCCACCGTCTCACCATCCTTGAAATGCACCGTGCATTTGGCTTGCCGCGCGACCGGCTCAACGCCGCGCCTCGGTGCCGGCAGCGCGCCATCAGGAAACACCGTAGTCTGCGGAGCCGGCTTCTCCTGGACGAACTCCTTGTTGATGATCAGGGCCGGACGCTCTTTCACCGGCTCCACCGGCGACGGGGCAGGCTGCTTCGAAGCATCGTACCCCGTGCCCCACCAGCCTCCATACGGCAACCAGTAGTGACCACCAGGCCGGTACACCCTTGGAGTGACCGGAGCCGGCCCTCCCCCTTTCGTCGCGGTGCCGCCCTGTGTGCCCACGAACGCCGGCCTGCGCGCCTGGGCCATCACGCTCGCAGCCACGAGGCAAAGGAGGACAATCGCGTTCCGCATATCACTACCCTCTATAATCAATATAGTGAAAGACGTCCGGCACTCGACCTGCGCTCTCGACTGCCCCGATGCCTGCTCGATCCTGGTCACCATCGACCAGGGGCGGGCGACGCAACTTCGCGGCAATCCCCAACACCCGGTCACACAGGGCTTTCTGTGTGGCAAAGTCGCTCGCTATCTCGATCGGCAATATCACCCCGACCGCCTCCAGTACCCGCTGCGCCGTTCCGGCCCCAAAGGCCAGGGCCAGTTCACCCGCATCTCCTGGGACGAGGCCCTGGATGAGATTGTTACGAACTTAAAAACCCTGGTAGCCCAGTTCGGACCAGAATCGGTACTGCCCTATAGCTACGCCGGTACCATGGGCTACCTGCAGGGCGGCTCCATGGACCGCCGCTTCTTTCACCAACTCGGCGCGTCCCGGCTCGACCGCACTATCTGCGCCTCCGCCGGAGCCGCCGGCTTCATGGAAGCGTATGGCATCCGCATGGGTACCGCGCCTCAGCAGTTTGCCGAATCGAAGTACATCATCGCCTGGGGCGCCAATATCCTCACGACCAATGTCCACCTCTGGCCGTTCATCGTCGAGGCCCGCCGCCGCGGCGCCAAACTCGTCGTCATCGATCCCGTCGTCACGAAAGTCGCCTCGCTCGCCGACTGGCACCTCATGCCCTATCCTGGCAGCGACCTCGCCCTGGCCCTCGGCTTGATGCATGTGATCTTCCGCGACGGCCTCGATCGTTATCAGGGCGATACCACGTCCCTCCGTCAGCGTGCCGTCGAGTATCCGCCGGAACGCGTCGCCGAACTCACCGGCATTCCGGCCGATCAGATCGAAACCCTGGCCCGCGAGTACGCCACCACCCGGCCCGCCGCCATCCGCCTCAACTACGGCGTCCAGCGCAGCGAACGCGGCGGCAAAGCCGTGCGCGCCATTTCTCTCCTGCCCGCCCTCTGCGGCTATTGGGACGAACGCGGCGGCGGCCTCCAACTCACCACCTCCGGAGCCTTCGACGTCAACAAAGAAGCCCTCGAGCGTCCCAACCTCGGTCCCCCGGCCCGCACCATTAATATGTCCGTGCTCGGCCGCGCCCTCACCGAAGTCAACGACCCGCCGGTCAAAGCCCTGATTGTCTACAACTCCAACCCCGGAGCCATCGCCCCCAATCAGGCCCTTGTTCGCCAGGGGCTGGGCCGCGACGACCTTTTCACCGTCGTCCTCGATCACTTCCAGACCGATACCGCCGATTGGGCCGACATCGTCCTGCCCGCCACCACGTTCCTGGAACACACGGACCTCTACATGGCCTACGGCCACTACGACCTTCAGCTCGCCCGCCCGGCTGTCGATCCGCCCGGCGAAGCGCGCCCCAACGTCGAGATCTTCCGGGCCCTCGCCCAGCGCATGGGCTTCACTGACCCCTGTTTTGCCGACACCAGTGACGACATGATTCGGCAATTGCTGAACTCCGGCACACCCCATCTGGAAGGCATCACGCTCGAACGCCTGGAGCGCGAGCATGCCGTGCCCCTGAACGTCCCGGAACTGCCCATGGCCGGCCGGCCCGTCAACATGGACGCCGCCACTCTTGACTACACGCCGCCGCGCGAAAGCCGCCTCGGCCGTGAGCACCCCTATCCCCTGGAGCTGGTCAGCTCGAAGAACCACGACAGCCTGAACTCGACCTTCGGCGTCCACTCGGCCACCGACGCGCAAACCGCCGTGCTTCAGCTCCACCCCGACGACGCTTCGCCGAGAGGGATTCGGGATGGCGAGGAAGTGGAAGTCTTCAATCACCGCGGCAAAGTCCGGCTGACAGCCAAGGTCGGCCCCACCGTCCGTCCCGGAGTCGTCCGCGCCCCATCGGTTCGGTGGGCCCGTCAGGCGCCCGATGGCTTCAATGTGAATGTCCTCATCTCCGATCGATTGACGGACATTGGCGGCGGTCCCTGTTTCTATAATTGTCTCGTGGAGGTTAGGCGTTGCGGCGCATAGCTGTTTTTGTGCTGCTGGTGGGAATCTTAGCGGCCGGATGCAAGCGGAAGCATCACCCCAATCCCTCCGCCACCATCGAGGAGGAGTCCGAACTCGCCAGTTCCATCAGCGTGGCGGAGGCCCGCGACGCCTCCCAACTCCTGAGCGGGTTCTATGGGTTGGAAGGGAACGCGTGGCGCTGGAGCACAAAGAAGTTCGCTGTCAGTCTGGCTCCACCTGCAACTACAGCCCCCCAGGGCGCGAGCTTGGAACTCGACTGTTCACTGCCCGAAGTCATTGCAACCAGAATGCTGGGCGTCAGCGTCACCCCCACAGTGGGAACAACAAAGCTCGCCCCCATCCGCATCGACAAGATCGGTGACCAGACCCTAAAGTTCGACGTTCCCCCGGACGCCCTCAAACAGGACGCCATCATCGTGCAGTTCGAGCTCGACAAAGCGATCGCGCCCAGTGCGTCCGACTCCCGCGAGCTCGGAATTGTCGTAGCCCGCATCGGATTCGTTTCGAAATGAGCCGCCTGAAGTCTGGCCTCTTCTGGGCTCTGCCCACGCTGTTCTTTTTGTGGGTCTACTGGTATGGCTTACGTGCCTGGTTTCAGCAGGATGACTTCGCCTGGCTCGTCCAGCGCAACTCCATCCACAACTGGCACGATCTCTTCAGTGCCCTATTCGAACCTCGAGCCCAGGGGACGATCCGCCCCTGGAGCGAACGGCTCTTCTTCATCCTTTTCTATGACCGGTTTGGCCTCGACCCTCGGCCCTACCATCTGCTCGTGGCGCTCACTCAGATCGCCAACCTCTTCCTGCTGCAGTCCATCACGCTACGCCTAAGCCAGTCGCGGCTTGTGGCCCTGCTGACGCCGATGATCTGGGTGGCGAACGTGGGTCTGGCGACCCCGATTTCCTGGCTATCGGCGTACAACGAGGTGCTGTGCGCCTTCTTTCTGCTGCTCGCCTTCTGGCTTCTGATTCGCGGACACTTTGTCTGGCAGGTCGCCGTCTTCGTTCTGGGCTTCGGCGCGCTGGAGCTCAACGTTGTCTATCCGGCACTCGCTACCACGTGGTGCTGGCTGTACCAGCGCGACCGCCTCAAGAGGACCATGTGGCTCTTTTCAGTCAGTGCCCTGTACGCTTTGGTCCACTTCCGCCTCGCCCCGAATCCGAAGACCGGGCTGTACGCCCAACACTGGGACCTCTCCATCATTGACACCTACGTCCGGTACTGGGGGACGGCGCTGGCCGCCGGGCTCAACCCGGCGCGATTCCACCGGCTGCCGGAATCGTTTTGGACCGTGAACGCATGGATTCTTGCCGGCATTCTGACGGTGTTTGGCATCTGGGCTTGGCGCCGGGGCGAGAAGCTGCCGGCCTTCGGATTTGCCTGGTTTTCGGTGGCCATCGCGCCCGTGCTGTCGCTGCGCGATCACTTCACCGACTATTACTTGGCCATTCCTTCCATAGGTTTAGCGCTGATTCTGGCTTGTCTGGCTCATTCGGCCTGGCGTTCGAACCGCCTGGTCTGGCGGCTGGGCGCCGTCGCTGTGCTCGGGGCGCATCTCAGTTTTGCCCTTCCGATAAATCGTCAAATCACGATGTGGCGATATGATCGGGGTCACCGCATCCGGGCTCTGGTCGAGGGACTGGAGCGCGCACACGAGCTGCACCCCGACAAAATCCTCCTCGTCAGCGGCATCGACTCCGATCTCTTCTGGTCCGGGTTTTTTGACCAGCCGTTTCACCTCTTTGGTGTCAGCGACGTGTACATTTTGCCGGGTGGTTTACAGGCGATCGATGCGCACCCTGAATTGGGGGATCTCATCCAGTTTGTAGCCTCTCCGGGCTTCGTGGGTCGGGTTGTGTCCAAGGGACACGCCGCTGTGTACTCGTTTGAGGACACCGTCCTGCGGAATATCACCCGAAAGTACGCCAGGCAGCTCCCAAGGGAGTGGCTGACCCTGCGGCCCAAGGAGGTCAACGCCGGACTACCCGACTTTGCCAACGACCTCGGTGAAGGGTGGTTTCCGGCCGACCTCTCGTGGCGCTGGATGGGCAGATCCGCCGAAGTTTACATCTCGGGGCCCGAAAGGGCTAGTGAGCGTTTGTACGTCGCCGGCTACTGTCCAAAGGAGCACCTCAAGACCCCGCTGGGGCTGAGTGTGAAAGTGGATGGGCTGCCTGTGGGCGACGCCTCAATCACAGCCGCAAACGATTCATTCGAATGCGGTTTTGACCTTCCGCCGGCGGTCGTCGGCCGCCCGCAGATCACCGTCCGGATCGAAGTCACCCGCACGATCCGGGAACCCGAGAACGGCCGGGAACTGGGCGTCGTATTCGGCCGGATCGGCACTCGGTGAGTTCGTCCTGCACGCTTCCCCATTAATTTTTGTCCTTTGTTGAGAGGAAGCCGGAATTGCTGAAACATCTTGAAGGATATTGCGTCTGTACGAATACGCTCATAATGATTCCTGTTGCAACGGCCGATGAGGTGCAGTATGCTAGACCGCTCTAAAAGGGTGGTACAGGCAAGCGCGGGCCAGGGACGTCCCGTCTGGACTCGGCTCCAGAGATAGGACGGAAGAGACCGCCGGGCAAGGTGCGGCGGCAAGCGACAGAGAGCGGCGACCGAAGGGCTCGCACTCCGAGTTCCCCGGATTGACAATTGGCATCTGAATTGCTGGGGTATGGTATCCTAGCAGATTGGATTTTGCGTGGAGCGGCGAGTCGCCTAGTAGCAAGCCGTTACTAGGGATTGCTTATGTAAAGATTGTTGAGTAGTTGACACTCACATCTTGAAACTTTTTGGAGATTTCGCCGTCTAATCCGTTGTTAGCAGAGCCGAAGACGACATTGAGTTGGAAAGTGATGACTGGGAGATAAGACAATGACCAAGACGGAGCTCAACAAATACAAGCAGATCTTGGAGACCAAGCTCGCAGAGCTCTCGCAGGCCGTGCGTGACCGGGAAGGTATTGCCATCGAAAAAAGCCCGGACGCATTGGACGAAGTGCAGCACGCCGCAGAGCGTGAGCTTGCCATCCGCAACCTTGACCGTGAGTCGCACTTGCTGCGCAACGTACGTGCCGCCCTTCGTCGCCTCGACGAAGGCAACTATGGCGTTTGCCTGCATTGCGAAGAAGACATCAACCCCAAGCGCCTCAACGCAGTACCGTGGACGCCCTTCTGTATCGAGTGCCAGGAACTGGCCGACCGTGCGAAGGATGACAATACGGAAATGTTCGAGGAATTGATGGTCGCTTAAAGCTCACGGCTCCGGTTCTGACAGAAGGGCGCGAGTTTGGAGCTCGCGCCCTTTTTGTCTCTTCCTGAGAGTGACTAGTGGTTAGGCAGGCGGCCGATTGCCGCGAACATGCGCTGACCCTGTATATGGTCGCGCCTCCAGGAGTAGAACTCCTTCCCCCCGCAGCAAGTACATGGGGGAGGTGTGTCTATTCGTTCGGGCAGGAGGCCCGCCTGCCGCAAGTGCCGGCGATTGGTCTCCCAAAGATCAATCGTGGTACGGCGATCGAGATCGTTCCTTTCTGAGAAAACGTCTCGAAACAAAACAGCGACCTCGGGGCCGACCTCAAAACAGCACGGCCCGATCGAAGGGCCGAGCGCGGCGACCAGATCTGACGGCCGAACGTCAAATTCTTTGGTCATTCGTTCGACGGCTGCGCCGGCGATGTTGGCGAGCGATCCGCGCCAGCCGGCATGGACGGCGGCGACGACGTGGTGGACCGGGTCAGCGAGCAGCAGCGGCACGCAGTCGGCGCTCTTGGCGGCGACGAAGAGCCCTGCCTCATTGGTGATCAAGCCATCGCCCTCCGAATCGGGGCCGCACTCCCCGGCCAGGAGCACGACGTTCGAGTGCACCTGGTTGAGAACCAGATACACGTGGGGCGGGGCGGCGGCGGCGGTGCCGAAGGCATGGCTCAGCCAGGTCTCATTGGCGAGCAGGGTAGAGAGGAAGTAGCCCTGTGGGCTGCGAACGATACTCACGCGGCGGGGTGCTGGGTCTGCGCGACCATGACCTGTTTCTGGAAATCGGCCAGCATGGACTCTTCCAGGCGGATCTCAGTGGGCCGCTCAATGAGGCTCATCTGGTCGATCTTGTCCTGGAGCTTCAGCAGCGCGTAAAAGAGATTCTCGGGCCGCGGGGGGCAGCCGGTGACGTAAACGTCGACGGGCACGATCTTGTCAACGCCCTGCAAGGTAGCGTAGGTGTTGAAGGGCCCGCCGACGCTGGAGCAAGCGCCCATGGAGATAACCCACTTCGGATCAGGCATTTGGTCGTAGATGCGCTTCAGAACCGGGGCCATCTTCAGGGTCACGGTGCCGGCCACGATCATGAGGTCTGACTGCCGGGGGCTGGGCCGAAAGACTTCGGCGCCGTAGCGCGCGATGTCGAATCGCGAAGCGGAACTGGCGATCATCTCAATAGCGCAGCAGGCGAGCCCAAACGTCAGTGGCCAGATGGACGACTTACGCGCCCAATTGAACACGTAGTCCACCGAGGTGACCATGAAGTTGCGCTCGTTCACATTCTCCAGGTACATGCGATCTCCGTGTCCTCATTGTATCAGGACATGAAGGTCGGTAATTCAGTCAATATTGGATCGCCCGCAAGCTGTTGACCTGCATGGTGCCGTTTCGTGTGAAAATCTTCTAATTCCGGCATGGAGGGGCCCATGGATGAATCCGGATTGCCACCACAACCCGTAGAAACGGGTGTGAGTCCAGTATTTGCAGTAGGAACCGGCACTGGTCAGGAACGGGAAACTGTATGGCGCGGTTGGCTGCGCCGTGCAGCGGAGGGCGACAGGGAAGCCTTCGCGGAGCTGTACGACGCCACCTCTGGACTGGTCTATTCGCTGGTGTTGCGGATTCTCGGCAACCCGGCGGATGCAGAAGAGGTGACTTTAGACGTGTACGTACAGGCTTGGCGCCACGCGGGCCGGTTCGACGAGGCACGCGGCGGTGTGGCTGCCTGGCTGGCGACGATTGGACGAAGCCGGGCGCTGGACCGCTACCGCTCGCATGGGGCGAGACAGAAGCGGGAGTCCGGTCCAGTGCACGAAGAGAGCCCGTCGGAAGAGCCCTCGCCGGAGCGGTTGACGTCGATGAGCGAGGATCGCCGGGTGGTGGCCGAGGCGCTGAAGGCTCTACCGGCCGACCAGCGGCAGGTGATCGAACTGGCTTATTTTCAAGGGCTTTCGCAAAGCGAAATGGCGGGGCACCTGGGGCTCCCGCTGGGCACCGTGAAGACGAGGGTACGACTGGGCATGATGTGCCTGAGAGAGCGAATCCTGGAGCAGAGGGGATAGTCATGCCGCATTTGGAAGTGACGGAAGAACTCAGAGCGTCGGCGGCCCTCTACAGTCTGGGCGCGATGCCGCAAGAGGAAGCGCAAGCGTTTGCCGAGCACCTGAAGGCGGGTTGTGCGGTGTGCCGCAGCGAGGTCGAGGCTTTTGAGGTGACGGCGGCCGGATTACCCCTGTCGTTGGAAGACGTGGCGCCGCCGGCGGGCCTGCGAGCGCGTGTGCTGGAAAAGATCGCCGAACCGGAGCCAGGGATGCATGTGGTGCGGGAGAGTGAGGGGCGCTGGCGCCCCACTCCGTTTCCCGGGGTCAGCAGCAAGACGCTCTACTATGACCGTGAGACATCGATGGCGACGAACCTTCTGCGGCTGGAGCCTGGTGCGTCTTACCCTCCGCATCATCACACCGCCGTAGAGCAATGCCTGGTGCTGGAGGGCGATGTGCGGCAAGGTGGCGTAGTGATGAAGTCCGGTGACTACAGCCGGAATGACGCAGGCAGCGATCACGGGCTGATCTCGACGATGAACGGGTGCCTGCTGTTGCTGGTGTCATCAATGAAAGATGAGCTGTTGACGTAGCACCGGTCGAGGCGGTGGTAGACTGCTCGGACGTGGAAGATTCGACACATATCCAGACCATCGAAGAGGCGGCGGCGCGGAACCTGCTGGACTATGTTTTGGCGTTTCAACAGTGGGCCCCGGCAGTGGGAGCGGCGGCATTGCCGTGCGCAGGCGGGGTGGCGGCATTCACGGGGGCCGGGTCGCCGTTGACCACGGTGAAGGGCGCGGGTCCGGAGATTTCGGAGAGCGAGATTGATGCGGCGGAGTGGTTCTTCCGCCGGCACAGGGCGCGGCGGGTGGTGTTTGAGTGTGCTCCGTGGCTGACCGCCGATACTTTGGAACGTCTGGCGCGCCGGGGGTATCGGCCCGAGGGGACGGAGGCCGTGGTTGTCCTACCGCTGCCTTGCGAGGTCGAACCGGCGGCCCCTCCCGTGGCTGAACTGCCGGAGGAGACGTGGGTGCGGGTCTTTCCAGCGGCTTTCGAGTTGCCCGACGATCCGCTTTGGCCGGAATTGGCGCGCGTGGCGTGGCGGCTGCCGGGGGCCCGGAATCTGGGTGTCGTGGATGGAGAAGGACTGGCGATGGGCTGCGCGCAGATGGTTGCGGCTGGTGGTGTCGCGGTGCTGGGGAATGACGGGACCCTGCCGGGGGCTCGAGGGCGCGGCGTGCAGACGGCTCTGATCCGGGCGCGGGTGAAACGGGCGGTGGACGAGGAGCTGCGGCTGGCCGTCGCGGAGGTGTCGCAGGGGAGCGTGTCGGAGAAGAACTATCTGCGGTGCGGGTTTGGGTCGGGCTATGTGAGAACGAGTTGGGTGGGGCAGTGAAGCCAGAGGTGTTGGGCGATAGGGCTGGTGGTGCTCGATGCTGGATCCTGATGCCCAAGTGATATGGGCTCAAGATGTGCTACTTCGGATGGGGCATGATGGTGAGGATCACACAATCATCCCCCTGAAGGGTGAAGTAGAAACGCCAGCTCCGGTTGACCCGCGCCTGCCATACGTCTTCCGCTTCGCTGTACTTCTTGGCGTGCAGGGAAGGATGCAGCATGTTCTGCATGAGAAGCCGTAGTTGCTTCTGGAAGGCCTTTCGGACCTCCTGCGGCGCCTTGGCATAGTCGTTTGTGGCCTTTTGGGTAAACCGTGCGACCATTGCCGGGTAAGCTACTTTCCGCGGGTTCGCTTGCCGAGTGCGGCGATCGCCTCATCGGCGCTTTCGTAGGGGCCGTGCACACGGCCCGCTTCGAGGTCCGCCAAGCCCTCGGCGATGTGCCGGTCCACCAGGGACTTGGGCGTCAGGGTGATGACGCCGCCCTGCTCCATGCTGACTTCCAGGAAATCTCCGACTGCGAGGCCGGACCGAGTGCGCAGTTCGACCGGCAGAGTCACTTGGAACTTCTCTTTGATCCGCACCAGCGGGCGCGACCTCTTCGTTGTCTGCATGGTGAGTGGTTGGAAAATATGAATTTCCAACTTCAGAATGAAGGGTTCACACCACGGCGTCAAGGGGTGAGTGGGGTTGTCTGACGGCCAAGTTAAGGCCCGTTTGGTTGCAAAGGGCGCCGCGGGATGAGCACAATGGAGACCGGCCCTGGTTTGGCCGGCACTATGGCTGGTCTTTTCGAGAATATTGAGATACGCGTCCCGGAACGGCGTTTTCAGAACTGGGCCGACTTCACCTCCAGCGCTCCCGAGTACTCCATTGGCTTGGAGGTTATGGACGATACGCCAGGTCATCAGGGGCACTACGCGCACTTCGATCATCACAGCGGGGTGATCCGCGAGGTGACGATGAGCGCGGCCATGCAAGTGTATATCGCCGTGCGTCAGGGGCGCATCATGGAGCGGTGGCTGCGGCACCGGCAGCCGATTCCGGTGTACGTGTGGAACGCCGATCAGGACGTCTGCCTTTCCGCCTTTGTCCTGGAATACCACTACATGCTGGAGCGGGTGGAAGGGACTCCACTGCTGCGCTGGATTGTCCAATACAACAACAAGATCGACGTCTGTGGCGGGCTATATCCGGTGCGGTTGGATGAGTTGGTACAGAATCACTTCACGTGGGTGTTCGAGCCCTACATGGAGCAGCGCAGCCGAGGCAAGGAACAGGGTGACGCGGCGCTGGTGACGAAGACGATCCGCGCGGTCTGCGACCGGTTGCTGGCCCTCATTGAGGGGCGGGCGGGGACCTCGCCGATCACGGCGCGGCCGGATATTCTGTACCGGTCGGAGCACGACTTCGTCATTGCAGCGGAGAAGGGCGATCCCCATTCTCGACTGGTGCTGGCGGCCGAAGGGCATCGGAATCTCATCAGCCTGATCTGCCAGCGGCCCAGCGGGCGATATACGTATAGCGTGATCCGGGGGTCCCCTTATGATGAGGACACGTTTCCGGTGATCGAGTTGATCCAGGCGTTCCAGGCGGCGGAAGACCGGCAGGATGTGAAGATCTGGGGTGGGTCGAATCTGGCGGCCGGATCGGATAGCGAACTGGGGTCCAGTTTGCACTGGACGCAGGTTCGGGATATCGCGGAACGGGTGGTTACGGCGGCGGCGGCGAGGTAGGGGCGCATCACGGTTAGCCGTCAGCCCTCAGCTTTCAGCCCTCAGCTTTCGCTTCACTCACACGGTGGACTCCGGATGTTCGTGTGTCTGTTTTGAATGAGGAAACTTTGGGGTGACTCGCGGTTGGCTGGACCTGGGGGTCCAGCGCGGACGAGGGCGTCCGCCTTACTGTGTCCGGCTGGGATGGTCGTTGGGTTTGTCACGTGCTGTTGGGGTTGTGATCGGCTTGGCCCTAACAGAGGATTGCTTCGCCCTCCGAAGACGGCTGCCCCGTTGCCCGACTCGCTTTCAGCTGCTTTGGACCTTCTGACGTTGCTCGCTGGATCGACTACACTTGCTTGAGCAGAGACGCGGAATTGGGGTCCAGATAGAGGGTTGCCTTGGTGTGCAGGCGCAGGAAGGATCCGGGGCAGGCGGAGGAGATGGGCCCTTTCAGGGCGCCGCGGACCGCTTCCGCCTTGCGCTGGTCCGGGACACAACAGATGACTTGCTCGGCTGAGAGCAGCGTGGGGCAGGTCAGCGTGAAGCCGTGCAGGGGCACCGCCTCCAGATTCGGGAAGTGGCCTTCACCGACCTGCTGCCGACGGCAACGGTCATCCAACGACACAATACGGACCGGTTGGGGGTCGTTCAGGTCCGCTTCGTGCGGATCGTTGAAGCCGATGTGGCCGTTTTCGCCGTAGCCCAGGAACGAGACGTCGATGGGTGCCTCGGCGAGCAGGGCAGCGTAACGCGCGGCCTCGGCTGCCATGTCCGGCGCGTCGCCGGCGAGGTAGTGAATGGCCGCGGGCCGGACGTGTTGAGCGACACGCTCTCGGACCCAACGGCGGAAACTGGCGGAGTGCGTGTCCGGGATGCCGGCCCACTCGTCGACGTGGAACACTTCGACCGCGCTCCAGTCGAGGCCCGGCGTCGCGACGAGAGCGTCGACCACCTCAAACTGCGAGTTGGCGGCGGAGAGGATGATGCGCGCCCGGCCACGCCGGTGGATGGCCTGCCGGATGAAGCCCGCACCGTCGCGAGCGGCCGCCTCGCCGAGTTGCTGTTTGTCGTCGAAAATTGTGACTTGGAGAGCGCCGACCTGGAAGGATTTCGTTTGTGTGATGTTCATGGCTTGGATTCTCACGATGACGTGTTCGAGTTTGGCCGAGACGGGCTGGCGGGGCCAGCGTTTGTTTTGCCGGTTCATGGTGTTGCGGATAGTGAAACAAGTTATGGACCCGAAATGGTCTATATGGGGAGAGGCGAGGGCCATTGCTCGCTCCCAGTTTGCGTGAACACATTGCGTCGGCCCGCTGGATTGGGCGTATGATGTTTCATATTGTGAAACATGGCGATGGCCACGAGCTCGACGAACGGTATGCGGTGCATTCCGTTGTGCGGGCGTTTGCGCTTCTGAAAGCCGCGCGGTTTGAAGGGGAAGTGCTGCGGTTGCGAGACTTGTCCTCGCGAACCGGGTTGCACAAGACCACGGCCTTCCGGCTGTTGCAGACTTTGGAGCACGTGGGCGCGGTGGAGCGGATTGGGGCGGACCAGTACCGGTCTCTGGTTGTGATACAGGGACGGAAGCGGTTCCGGATCGGGTTTGCCGGGAAGAGTGTGGAGTCGGCGTTTTCGCGAGCGGTGGGGGAGAGCCTGCGGGCCGCGGCGGCGGAGCGTGGGTTGGACCTGGTCCTGCTGGATAACCGGGGCAGCGCCACCACGGCCTTGCGGAACGCGGACCGCCTGATGCGGGAACAAATCGACGTGGCGGTGGAGTTCCAGGTGCATGAGCGCGTGGCGGCGCGGATTGCGGCGAAGTTCCTGGAGGCGGGGATCCCGCTGATTGCGGTGGAGATTCCGCATCCCGGGGCGGTGTACTTCGGTGGGAACAACTACGAGGCGGGGCGGTTGTGCGGGCAGACGTTGGGGCAGCGGGCCCGGCAGGCGTGGCATGGAGCGGTGGACGAGGTGCTGCTGCTGGAGATGGCGGCCGGCGGGCCGCTGCCGCATTCCAGTATGACGGGGCTCAGAAAAGGACTGCGGGAAGTGCTGTCTGGGTTAGCGGAAGAGCGGTTTGTGGCGCTGGATGGGAAGGGTGAGTTTGGGGCCAGCCTGGAGGCCGTGCGACGGCACCTGCGGCGAAGCCGGCCGGGGCGATGCCTGGTGGGTGCGATCAACGATGCAAGCGCGCTGGGCGCCTTGCGGGCGTTTGAGGAGTCGGGCCGGGCGCGCGACTGTTTCGTGACGGGCCAGAACGCGGAACCGGAGGGGCGTGCAGAGATGCGGCGGGCGGAGACGCGGATGGTTGGATCCGTCGGTTTCTTTCCGGAGCGGTATGGGGCGGAACTGATGCGGATCGCCTTAGACCTGATTGAGAAGCGGCCGGTGCCAGGCGCCGTATTTGTAAAGCATGCGATGATTACGGCGCGGAACGTGGATGCGTACTATCCGAATGACACGCTGCTGGCGCCGTCAGGGCCGGCGGACCTGGTGATGCGGTCGTTGTGAGGGACTGACCTTCTTGCTTCTTGATTTCCTTCCTCTCCGAATGCTAGTTGTTGAGTCCATGCATCGCGATCGTGAGCAGTTACGGCGGGCCGGAGCGGCCCTTTGACGGTGCCCTCCGGCCTGCGCTGGCGCATGGTGGCGCTGCTGTTTGCTTCCACTGTGATCAACTACCTGGACCGGCAGACGCTGTCGGTGCTGGCTCCGCACCTGAAGGCGGAATACCGGTGGACGAACAGCGACTTCGCGCTGCTGATTATCGCGTTCCGGGTGGCGTATACGCTGGGGCAGGCGGGGTGCGGCCGGATCCTGGACCGGCTGGGGACGCGGCGCGGATTGACGCTGGCGGTGGCGTGGTATTCGGGGATCGCGATGGCGACGTCGCTGGTGACGGGGCTGAAGAGCTTCGCGATGATGCGATTCCTGTTGGGCCTTGGTGAGTCAGCGAACTGGCCGGGGGCGACGAAGGCGGTGTCGGAGTGGTTCCCGCGGCGCGAGAAGGCGCTGGCTGTTGCAATCTTTGACAGCGGATCGTCGATTGGCGCGGCGGTGGCTCCGGCGCTGGTGATTGGGCTGTACACGGCGTTTGGCGGCTGGCGGCCGGCGTTTCTGGTGACGGGCGTACTTGGGTTTGGGTGGCTGTTCCTTTGGCGGAGGCTTTACTACCCGCCGGAGGAGCATCCCGGGATTGGCGCTGACGAGTTGGGGATGCTGCGGACCGACCGTCTGCAGAGCCAGGATGGCGAGGCGGCGGAGCGGCCGGTTTCCTGGCTGGGCCTGCTGAAGTACCGGCAGACGTGGGGTGCGATTGCCAGCCGGGCGCTGACGGATCCGGTGTGGTATCTGATTGCGGACTGGTTTGCGCTGTACCTGGTGTCGCGCGGGTACCGTGTGGAAGACAGCCTGATGGCGTTCTGGGTACCGTTTGTGGCGGCGGATTTGGGCAACTATGCGGGCGGGGCGGCATCAAGCTGGCTGGTGCATCGGGGTTGGCCGGTGGGCAAGGCCCGCAAGGCGGTGGTGATTCCCGGGGCGTTGGGTGTGCTGCTGCTGATTCCGGCGGCGTTTTCGCCGAGCCTGATGGGGATCGCGCTGTTGTTCGGCGGCGCCACGTTCTCCTACGCGGCGTTTTCGACGATGGCCAACACGTTTCCGGCGGATTGTTTCGCGGACGGAGCCGTGGCGTCGGTGAGCGGGTTGGGCGGAGCGGCGGCGGGCGCGGGTACGATTCTGTCGACGTACGCGGTGGGGTCAATTGCCGACAAGGTAGGGTTCCGGCCGGCTCTGATCGGGGCGAGCCTGATCCCGCTGGCGGCGATGGCCCTGGTTCTGATCCTGGTGACGAATACGAAGGAGAGCGGGCGGGGTGTGATCCGGAGGATCTGACGAAGCGATTTGGGTGGATAATGGTCGCACGATGCAAGTACAAATGATCCGCCGTGCCAGCTTCACGCTGGGTCTTTTTGTTATTTTCGGAGGAAGTTCTCTTCTTTTAGGGCAAGCGCCGAAAGGGAAGATTGTGACCACGAAAATTAGCGGTGCATTTTTGGCAAAAATGAGTCCACTGCCGTTGGAAGACAAGACGGAAGGGACGATGATGGCGCGGATGGCGCTCTTCAAGACGTACCGGGGGGATCTGGAGGCGACGGCTCGGGGCGAGATGCTGACGGCCGGTACGGTGGAGAAGGGTTCGGCCGGGTATGTCGCGATGGAGTACGTCAGTGGAACCCTGAAGGGTAAGAAGGGGACGTTTGCGCTACAGCACAGCGCGACGATGGATCGAGGTGTTCCGCACCTGCTGATTACGGTGGTGCCGGATTCCGGCACGGGTGAGCTGGTTGGACTGAAGGGCACCATGGGGGTGCGGATCGAGGCGGATGGGAAGCACTTTTACGATTTCGAGTACACGCTGCCGTAGTAGGGGGTGGGCGTAGTGATATCCGATTCCGAGTCGCCCTTGCTGGCGTTCTATCGGGGTACGGGCCGTGATGGAGCCGGGCGATTGCTGTGCGAGATCCGGCACTGGACGGACGAACGGCTGGAATATACGCACGACTTCATCCAGTGGCTGTTTCCATTGCGAGAGCGGAGCCAGTTCAACTACGATGCTCCCGTGCTGGATGCGCAGACAGTGGCGGCGTTCCTGGCGGACGACGGGTTGCGGGCGGAGCTGCGGGCGTCGCTGCAGTGCATGCTGGCGTTCTACGGGCTGGAGCTGCATGAGGGCGCGGTGCGGCGAACGGTGCGGTTCGAGGAGCGTTCGCGCGCCTGGGTGACGGCGGGCAACCACAATCATCTGCGAATCACGCGGATCCTGAAGAGCCTGGTGGTTCTGGGGCTGGAGGACGAAGCGCGGGCGTTCTTTGCGTGCCTGACAGAGCTCTATGAAAAGGAGCGGCGGCTGACACGGGGCCGGATCAGCACGGAGACGTTCGGGTACTGGGCGGAAGCGCTGCGCGGCTAGTCGGATTGCAGGGCGGCGCGCGGGTCGCGCCGGGCGGCGGTCCAGGCGGGCTGGATGGCCGCGGCGGTGGAGACCAGGAATAGGAACGCAAAGACCGCGGCCAGCACCAACGGGTCAGACGGCTTCACGGTGTAAAGCAGGTCCGTGGCGGCGCGACCGGCGGCCGCGGCAGCGACGAGGCCGAGCAGCTCTCCGATGACAACAAAGGCCAGGGCGCTTCCTGCGAGCTCACGAAGCAGCCGTGGCCGGCCGGCACCCAGTGCAACCTTGAGGGCGATTTCGCGGGTGCGCACGGCGAGGCTCTCGGTGATGACGCTGTAGACTCCGGCCGCGGCGAGGATGACGGCGCAGGCGGCAAACCAGACGAGGACGATCATGTTGAAGCGGTGTCGCGCGGTGTCGCGATCGATCAGGTCGCCTAGAGTCGCTGTTCCGGCGATAGCTTGGCGCGGGTCGATCTCTGCGGCGGCCTGGCGGACCAGGGCTACCAGTTCCTGGGTGGGCCTCGTGCCTCGCACAACCACATAGTTCGTTGGGATTCCGGTCTGCAGGTAGTTCACGTAGAGGTCGATGCCGGTCTCGGTGACACGCCGGTAGCGGGCCTCGGCCGCGACTCCGATGACCTTCCACCAGACATCGTCGGGGCGGCGGCCGAAGCGCAGGCGCAGGCCTAGTGGGTCGTGGCCGGACTTGCGGAGTTGGCGGGCCAGGGCGTTGCTGATGATGACGACAGGTTCGGCTTTGTCGAAGTCGGTGAGACGGAAGTCGCGGCCCTCGAGCAGGGGCGTGCCGACGGTGGCGAGGTAGCCCGGCGTGACGACTTCGTAGTTGGCGGAGGGCAGCTCTTCGTTGCGATGGCGGCCGGCCTCGAAATCGAATTCGTAGCGGAGATCCCAGCCGACGTTGCCTTCGAACGGGCGCAGAAGGATGGCTCCTGCGTTGGTGACTCCGGGGACGGCGTGCAGCTTCTCCAGGAGGCGGGTGTAGAACGCGTCGCGCGATTCGGCTGTTAGCTCGGAGCCGCGCAGGGCCAGGTTCATGGTGACCGTGTCGCGATTGGCGAAGCCGACGTCGGTGTTGAGCATGGCCCGGTAGCTGACGACGAGCAGTACGCAGATGGAGAGCAGGAGCACGGTGGCGGCGGTCTGGGCCATGACGAAGATGCGCTGCAGGCGCTTGCCGGTGCGGGAGCCGGCGGTGCGCTGGCCGCCTTCGCGCAGCAGGGCGTCGAGATCGAGACGGGTGATGAGCCAGGCGGGCGCGAAGGAGCAGACCAGGGCGGCGAGGGCGGCGGTGCCGAGGGCGAACGCGAGTCCGCGCGGGTCAAGGGTGGCTTCGGTGAGGCGGGGGATGTCGGCCGGAGCCCAGAGGACCAGCACGCGGATCAGGGCCGCGGCGAGTAACGTTCCTGACACTGCGGCGAGGATGGCGGCGGTGAGTCCCTCGACGGCGAACTGGGCGAGGATGTGGCGCGGGGCGGCTCCAAGGGAGGTGCGGGTGGCGATCTCGCGGCGGCGGGCCAGGGCTCGGGAGAGGAAGAGATTGCTGGCGCAGATGCAGGCGGCGATCAGGAGAAGGAGCGAGGCTCCGAGGGAGATCCACAGGTGGATGCGCGCGGAGCCCGTCCAGTATTGCGGCAGAGGCGTGACTACGGCCCTCTGGGAGTTCGAGTAGAACTGCGGGTAGTCGCGAGCTTGGCGCTGGAAGAGTGAGGCGACCTGGGCTTGGATGGCGGAAGCGGAGAAACCGGGGCGGGTGCGCGCGATGGCCTGGAGGTAAGTGGCTCCGCGGCGCTCCTTCATGGGCGTGACGCCCAGAGGCAGCCAGATATCGACGCCGCGTGGGAAGTCGATGGCTGGAGCTGTTACGCCGATGACAGTGACTCCGGCTCCGTTGAGGCGGATCTGGCGGCCGAGGATGGCGGGATCGGCCGAAAAGTGTTTGCGCCAGACATGATCAGAGAGGACGACGACGGGTGCGGCGTTGACCTGTTCGTCGGCATCGGTGAAGTCACGCCCGAGGGCGGGTTTGACGCCGAGGACACGGAAGAAGTCGTGGGAGACGGGGGTACCTTCGAGCTGGACCGGGTCGCCGTGGCCGGTGTCGAGGACGCGGCCGTAGCCGTACAGGGTCGTCGGCATAAGGGCGACCGAGTCGAAGGCTTTGAGGGCCTGGAGGTCGCCGAGTTCGGGGTAGGCGAGTTCGACGAGCGCGACTCCGGCGACCTGATCCTGCTTCCAGATCACCTGGATGGCATCCTGATCAGGGAAAGGCAGGGGCTTGAGCAGCACAGCCTGGACGAGCGAAAACATGGTAACGCTCATGCCGATGCCGAGGGTAAGAATGGCTATGGCGAAAAGATAGGCCGAGCCGTTGCGGCGGAAGGTGCGCAGGGCGAAGGAAGCATGGCGCAGGGCGGTTTCCAGTGGCTGCAACGGGGTGGACTCGTAAACGTCTTCGTGGATGAGGGCGGGGTTCCCGAGGTGACGGCGGGCGTAGAGTTCGGCCTGCTCGGGGGGATCGCCCGCGTCGATGCGTTCCTGCTTCAGCTGGGCGAGGTGGTCGGCGAGTTCAGCGTCGAGGCCACGGTTGTTGCGGAAGCGGTTGAAGAAGCGCGAGAGCATGGGGCTACGCCGGCCTCATGACGCGTGTGATGGCGTGGACCAGGGTCTGCCAGCGAGAGTGCTCCAGGGCCACCTGTTTGCGGCCGGCGGGCGTGAGGCTGTAGTAGCGGGCGCGGCGATTGGTGGGTGAAACCTCGTACTCGGCCTTGATGAGCTGTTTCGATTCGAGGCGGCGCAGGGCGGGGTAGAGGGAGCCGTGGTCCACCTGCAGCAACTCGTCGGAACGCTGCTCGATGAGTTTCGCGATCTCGTAGCCGTTCGCTTTGCCGGGCAGCAGGATCTGGAGAATCATCATGTTGAGGGTGCCCTGGAGGATGTCGACGGGCTTGGGCGGTGCGGCCATGGAGTCAGTTTATCATTCCACCGGTAGATAAACTACTATTAAGATCGAGCACGTTCGATTGACATTAATGAACTGAACCGTTTAGTATTCTCAAGAGGTGCAAGGAGGCCTACGGCAGGTATGATCCGAGTGGATAATCTCTGCAAGAAGTACGGCGACTTCACGGCGGTCGACAATATCTCGTTCCAGGTCGGGCAAGGCGAAATTTTCGCCTTTCTAGGACCCAACGGAGCGGGCAAGACCACCACGATCAAGATGCTCACTACGCTGTTGTCGCCCACTGGCGGCAAGGTGGAGATCGATGGGCTGAATCCATCCAATCACGCGAATGAAGTTCGAAAGCGCTTTGGGATTGTCTTCCAGGACCCGAGTCTGGATGGTGACATGACGGCGTACGAGAACATGGAATTGCACGGCGTGATGTATCACGTGCCGCGCAAGACACGCGTTGCCCGGACCGAGGAACTGCTGCGCACGTTCGAGTTGTGGGAGCGGCGGAACGATCAGGCGAAGATGTTCTCGGGCGGCATGAAGCGGCGGTTGGAGATTGCGCGCGCGTTTCTGCACACTCCGAAGATCCTGTTTCTGGACGAGCCGACACTGGGCCTGGATCCGCAGACCCGCAACCAGCTCTGGAACCAGGTGAAGACGCTGAACAAGTCGGAAGGAGTGACGGTGTTTCTCACCACGCACTACATGGACGAAGCGGACCGCGTGGCGCAGAGGATCGCGATCATCGACCACGGGAAGATCGTGGCCGAGGGGACTCCAGAGAGTCTGAAGCAGCAGACCAACACCACTTCGCTGGAAGACGCGTATCTGGCGTACACAGGCTCGTCCATCCGCGATGAGACGGCCAATGTCTCTTCGGACCAGTTGAAGCAAGTGGCACAGATGTGGAGCAAACGGCGATGAGCACGATTTACATCCTGTGGTTGAGAGAACTGCGGCGCTACGTGCGTTCGCGAGCGCAGATTGTGGCCTCGCTGGGGCAGCCGATGCTGTACCTGATTGCCCTGGGCTTCGGCATGGGGCCCATTTTCGAGAAGGCCGGCCAAGGGAGCTACGTTCAGTTTGTGGCGCCCGGCGTGATTGCCATGTCGGTGTTGTTTAGTTCCGTGTTCTCCGGCATCGGACTGCTGTGGGACCGGCAGTTCGGCTTCCTGAAGGAGACTCTGGTGGCTCCGGTGCCGCGGATCCAGATCATGTTGGGCAAGACTTTGGGGGCTGCGACCGTGGCGGTGATCCAGGGGCTGCTCGTCGTCGTGGTCTGCTTTCTGGCGGGCTTCCGGGTGGCGCATGTGGCGATGCTGCCCTTCGCGCTGCTGTTCATGGTGCTGATTGCCTGCGTGTTCAGCGCGCTGGGGACGGCGATCGGATCGGTGCTGGAAAACATGCAGGGTTTCCAATTGATCATGAACTTCCTGGTGATGCCGATCTTCTTCCTCTCCGGCGCGCTGTATCCTCTGAGCAACCTGCCGCCGGTGATGACGGCGGTGATCCGGCTGGATCCGCTCACTTACGGAGTGGACGGACTGCGGAATTCGTTGATCGGGGTTTCGCACTTCAGCCTGGGTGTTGACGCGTTGGTGCTGGTCTCGGTTGCGACGGCGCTGATGTTCCTTGGCAGCCGATTGTTCTCGAAGATTCAGGTGTGACCATGGCTCGTACGCGAAGCGTCAGTGCGCATCGGAAGGTCCTGGATGCCGCGCTGACGCTATTCGCCGAGCGCGGCATCGAAGGCGCCAGCATGGATGCGGTGGCCGAACAATCCGGTGTCAGCAAGGCGACAATCTACAAACACTGGGCCGACAAAGACGCGCTGATCCTCGAAGTGATGGCGGACATCAATGGGCTGAATGCGCGGCCCTCGTTCGATACGGGTGATACGAGGGCGGACGTTTGTGCCGTTCTGGCGTATCGGAATCCGGAATGTGGAGAAGCGCACCAGAAGTTCATGCCGCACTGCATTGCTTATTCAGCGCGGAATCCGGAGTTCGGCCTCGCGTGGCGTCATATGGTGATGGAGCCGCCGCGGCGGGAACTGCGCCACCTGCTGCGACTGGGGATGGAGCGTGGCGAACTGGTGCCGGACCTCGACATCGAGAGCTCGCTGTCTCTGCTGCTGGGGCCTGTTCTCTACTGGTACATCTTCTTCAAGGGCACGAAAGATAAACCGACCGCGCTGGCGGAGCGTGTCGTGGATGCATTCTGGCGGGCCTTCGGAGTGCGTCGGGTTGCCGCAAAGCCAGCTCGCAAAAAACTGAGAGAGCCATGATCCGGATCCAGCCTGGACCGCGCGTCTGTTCAGTGAGGTCAAATGAAACTCACTGTTCTCGCACTCGGAGCGCTACTCACGACCGCCGCTCACGGCGCCACTCTCTACGACACGTTGGGGCCGTCCAATAGCTATCAACTCTCCGGCTCCACCATCGGCGGACCCTATGATCAGGTGATCGCCAACCTCTTCGAACCCCTGGAGGACGGCCAGATCAGCCAGATCACTGTGGCTCTGGGCCATACCTCCGGAGAGAATCTTTATCGGCTGGACATCGTCGCCAACAACGGCGGGGAGGGGCCGACGGGCGCGAACCTCTTCACGCTGGATTTCAGCCTGACCGGATATCTGACTACGCTGAGCCTTTCGGACGGCCCCTCACTGCAGGCCGGCAATTTCTACTGGATGGTGATCAGCGGCGCGGGCGAGGGCACCCAGGGAGTCTGGTGGGGCAACAGCGGCGGATTCCGTGGTACGACCGGGTGGCACAACACGCAACCTAGCTTTTCGGCAAGTGCGGTCAATTGGCACCTGAACGGCGATAGCTACCTGAACGCATTCCGCCTTAGCTCCGCGATCACGCCCGATCCCGTGGCCGCGCCTGAGCCGTCCACAGCATTGCTGGCCGCTCCGGCACTGCTGTTGCTGGGCTGGTGGCGGCGGCGGTCGTAACGGCCCTGGCCGACCACGGGGAGCCGGCCAAGGGGCCGTCTGCCGACGAGGGCGTCCGCCCTACTTCTGGAGCCGGCCCGCAAAACCGGAGCCAGGCCTTAGTCGGTGCTGCCGGCGACGCGCAAGGCGTCTTCAATTTCGTACACGCGGTCTTCCAGATCGCGGGTCGGCTTGCCGGCCGCCTGGGCCGTTTCGAGTTTCTTCTGAGCCGCCGCCAGCCGTTTCTGAAGTCCCTGCAGCTTCGGATCCGGCTTGGCCGGTGGCTGTTCTTTCTTTGGAGCAGCAGCGGCCGTGGCGGGTGCGGCGGCAGGAGCCGGTTTGGGCGCGGCTGCCTTCTTGGGCTTGCCCGCCTTGTAGCGGAAAGACGTCACGGCCGGCGGGGGTTTGAGGCCGGGCCCGAAATCGGCGCGGTACTCTTCCGAGAGCTTGACCGCATCCTGCAATAGCTCGCGGAAGCGAGCCTCCATGGCGAGTTTGGCCTTGGCGCGCAGATCGCCTCCCTTTTGTTTCCACTGCTGATACTCGGCAATGATGTCGCTCATGGGTCCTATCCTATCCTGTTTCTTCGCCCTTACGTTGATGCAACGCGCATCATCGGCACCTCTTTAGATTACGCCGTGAACCGGGTGCGGTTCTGGGTGGACGCGGAGGTGGACTCGCGGATGCTCAACTCGGCAGGTAGCTGGATGGTCACGGGACCGCCGGTGAGTTTGCCTTCAATGCGGTCGATCAGCATCGAGGCTCCCTTGAAGCCGAGATCGAATGTAGGCTGCGCTACACAGGTGAGCAGCGGATGGAAGGCGCGCCCGAACGGGAGCTCGTCGAACGTCGCCAGGGCGATGTCGCGCGGGCAGTGGACTCCGGCCTCGTCCAGGGCCTGCAGGACTCCGACCGTCATCATGGCGTTGCAGACGAAGATGGCGGAGGGGAGGTGCTGGCGGAAGGCGATCTGCTTGCCCAACCGGTAGCCGGAGGTCTCGCGAAAGTCCCCCTCGAAGACGAGCGCGGGGTTGTATTCGATTCCTGCCTCGCGGAGCGCTTCCTGGTAGCCTTCCAGGCGCTGCCGCCCGATCTCGAGCGAGAGCGATCCGGTGATGATGGCGATCTCCTGGTGCCCCATGCGGACGAGATGGCGGACACACTCGCGCGCTCCACGGACGTTGTCGACGACGACCGAGTCGACGCCGATGCCCGGCGGAACGCGGTCGAGGAAGACGATGGGGGTGCCGGAGTCGGCGGCATTGCGGATGTGTTCAATGGTGCCGTCTCCGGGCGCGATGGCGATGAGGAAGCCGTCGACGCGCCGGGAACGGAGGGCGGACAGGGCGTTTTGCTCCCGCTCGACACGCTCATCGGTATTGACGGTAATCAGCAGGTAGGAGCGTTCGCGGGCCGCTTCCTCGGCCCCGCGAATGATCTCCGGGAAGAACGGGTTGGTGATGTCCGGGATGATCATCCCCAGCATGTGAGTCTGGCGGACCTTCAGGCTGCGGGCAATGTGGTTGGGATGATAGTCCAGTGCTCGGACGGCTTCGAGAACCCGCTGCTTCAAGTGCGGGCTCACCGGGATGCGGCCCGAGATCACATTCGAGACGGTTGCAATAGAGACGCCAGCCTTGCTGGCTACTTCTTTGATCGTTGCCATCGGATCGATCCGGCCCAGGGGTTGTCGTTGGAAGGGCAGGGACTACCCAACCAGACATGATGCGTCAGCTGCAGCTCCAGTGCGGATTTCGCGAGGGCCTGCATTGCTCCGACACAGGCATTATAACGTTTCAATTGAGGTCGAGAGCCAGTGTATGTGGCTTGCGATGCGATGTCAACCTGCAAGATGGCTCGTTTACGGGCGTTTTCGTGCAAAATCGTTCATCCTGGTCGGCGTCTCCCTGTCTTGGCGGTATTCGTCGGCTCTTTGCCCGCCCCGTTGACGTAGCAAAGTTGGCCGTCAGTAACGGTTTTTCAAATAACGTTTCAGTTCTTTTGTGTACATTCTAGTATTTGTTAAATACTGAGCCTAAAGAGGATATGTCGCAGTCTGGTGAGAGCTAGGGCAATTCCGGGCAGCTGGAAGATGTGAAAATTAAACGTATAAATTTTGCGAAGTCCTGTGATAGAGTGTTGCCCATCGGCGGTCAGCCACGTCCTCGCTGAGGTCGCGAATTCACTCCCTCGCAGGGCTGGGCCCGCAGTTCACAACAGACTGGTCACGGAAAGGACCTTTCAGGGCCCATGGCGCAAGTAAGATTGGCGATCGCCGCATTAGCCGGCCTCAGCTTCGTCAGCAGTGCGGCTGTCACCGTACAAAAACA